>DAOULT010000142.1:0-14040 GCA_034417895.1 Anaerolineae bacterium
CCCCCGGCGCACGCCATTTCTGGTCTTTGGTCTCTATCTTGCCCAGTTTCTCCAACTCCAGTTGAATCTCGGCCCGATCCTCGTGGAGGAGCGCCCCCCCTGCTCTTTTCAGAGGCCGTCGAGGCCCGCCCACCTTGAGGCCCATCATGTTCAAGGCCGCCTTGACCGCCACTCCCCCGCCGTGACGACAGAAGATACGGGTCAGCTTTTGCACCCTCATCTGCCAATAGCGGGCCGTTTCCAGATCGCCGGCCTGAACGGCCTGGAACACCTGGCGCCAGATTTCGGGGAAGACCTGGGCGCTGGCTAAGATCAGGCCCGTGCAGCCCGCCGCCAGGGCCGGTAAAACAACCTCGTCGTGGCCGACCAGGACGTCGATGCGTCCCTGAACCATCTCCAGCACTTCCATAACGTAAGGCAGGTTGCCCGACGAGTCCTTGAGAGCCACGATGTTGGGAATCTCGGACAGGTCTTCGACGACGGGGCGAGGCAGATAAGCATCCACCAACTGGGGGATGTTATACATAATGATCGGCAGCGAGACGGCCTGAGCGATGTCATAAAAATGTTGAAAGAGGCCCTTATCCGAAGGGTGCAGAAAATAAGGGACGACCACCAGGCAGGCCGAGGCGCCCACTTCCTGGGCGTTGCGGGCCAGCTCGATGGCCTGTCGGGTGCCGGCCGCCCCTGTACCGGCGATGACGGGCTTGCGGCCCCCTATCTCGTCGACGACGGTCTCCAGGATACGTCTCTGCTCTTCGACCGAGAGGTAAGGAAACTCGCCGGTACTGCCGCAGGGCACCACCCCATCGACGTCGTCGATAACGTGGCGCACCAGGTGGCGTAAAGCTGCTTCGTCCACCGTCTGGTCTTTGGTAAAAGGAGTGACCAGGGCCGGGAAAATGCCTTTCAACCATGCTACTTTGCCAGTCATGTTTTCCTCCATTTTCTACTACCATGATAAAGACAAGCGAGGTTCACGGACACTATTGTACCCCAACTTTGACTTATGCGCAAAGTTACAGCGCCTTCCCGAAGCAAAAAAACTGCCCCCCAGATGCAGGTCTGAGGAGCAGGTTCAGCGCATCGTAAAGTTATTCTGCGGGATAGCTTTCACCTGGCGCGGGCGACCAGCCCGGCGAGCCTGCCGGACTGCGCCAGGGCGCCCACCAGAGCCGTCACCGGTGTGGTGGAGACCAGCCCTATGCTGCCGCAGATAGCGTACAAGATCTCGCTGGCTACGAAGTTATAGTTGATCATGCGCGGCAGAGGTGTGCTCTTAGCCAGGAAGAGAAGCATCATGGCCATGGCCGAGCCGACGAAAACCATGATCACCGCCGTAGCCATCGTGCCCATCACGTCCCTGCCGACCGCCATCCCGCTCTCCCACAGCTCCCTGAAGGTGGCGTCGCTCTTGCGCAGCTTCACTTCGTGCTGCGCCGAGGCCACGCCGATGGACTGGTCTATCACTGCTCCCAGAGAGGCGATGATAATCCCGCTGTAGAACATGTGCCGCAGGTTCAGGTGAATCTGCCCGGAGAAGTACAGCATCTCCTCAAAACCGGAGATCACGCCGGGCAGGTTCATCAACTGCGTGCCGGCGATGCCCAGGACGCCGGCGATGAGCACCCCGGCTGAGGCCCCCACCATGGCCACCACCGCTTTGGTGGCGAAGCCCGCCACCAGGAAAAGGGTCACTACGGTGGCGATCACGCTGATGAATAAGGTCACCACCACCGCATTGTAGCCTTGCAGGATGAGGGGCAGCAGGACAGACAGGATCAGGGCGCCGGTGAAGATCAGGGCCACCAGGACCCTAATGCCCTGCCACCCGGAGAGCACGATCAGCAGGGCAGAGAATCCGGCGACGAAGAGGATGATAGTACCCTGCCGATCGAAGTCAATAACCCGCCCCTCCAACTCACCGCCAATCTCCCGCAGCACCACGATAGCTACCTGGCCGACCTCCAGAGGGGTGTCGAGTTGCAGGTCTCCACGCAGGAAGTTGGCACACTCCAAAACCTGCCCCTTGAACTTGCCAGTCAGCACCTCCAGGGTCACATCCTGCGAGCCCTGCTTGATGGCCGCCGCGTAGTCAACCCGCTCTTCGATCTCCAGAGCTTTGGCCTTGGCGAAAAACAGGCCCTCCGTAACCGGGTAGGTTGCCACGAAGCGGGCGATGAGTGTCACTGAGACGAGCAGGACAATCACCGCGAAGGCTAGCTCTCCCTTTTTGGGCCATTTGATATTCATAAATCTTTCTCCAACAGAGTGACAACCAAAGTATGGCTGTCCGCGTCAAAGGCGATGCTCTCGATGATAGCGTCGAAGGGAGCTTCGACGGCCCTACCTCCGAAGTTTCCCAGGATCTCTCCTTTCTCCACCACGTCTCCGGCGTTTCTCTCGAACACGGAGGCGTCCACCTTAATGACCACCCTACTCTCCAGCAGAGTGACCACCAAAGCGTGGCTGTCGGCGTCGAAGGCGATGCTCTCGATGACGGCATTGAAGGGAGCTTCGACGGCTTTACCTCCGAAGTTTCCCAGAGTCTCTCCTTTCTCCACCCGGTCTCCGGCGTTTCTCTCGAACACGGAGGCGTCCACTCTAATGACTACCCTATTCTCGTAAGTATTCATCCTCATCCTTCTCCTGCCCCCATCGGGGGTGGAATGGTAGAAGCGGGGGCCTGGCCCCCGCTTCGATGCTCTGTACAATCAGAGGAGCGCGACCCAGAAGCCGCGATGTCAATCGACGGCTAGTAGGGCTCCTCCAGCGTGACGCCCAGGAGCGCGGCCATCCGCCTGGCGATGTCGGTGTTGTCGAAGAAGCCTTCGAACATCTCCTCCCCCGGTCCGACGGCGTAGGTGATGACCGGCTGGCCGGTATGGGCCCAGGATGTCCAGCCTATCCTGGCCCGCTCGCTTTCGAGATTGCACAGGATAAAGTGCGCCCAGGACCAGACGTATCCCGTGAAGCCCGGCATGGCCTGAATTGCCTGGATAGATGCATCGTCTATATCATCCATCCCGGATTCAGGGGCGAACTTGAACAGCGCTTCTTTTTCTTCATCGGTCAGCTTGAAGCCGAAGCACGTCTCGACAATCTCCTCGGTTTGGGCTGGATCTTTATTGATCTGCTCGTTCAGGTACTCCATGCTGCAATTGACGGACTCCAGGACGGGGATGTCGGTGAAGTATTCCGTCCCGATCCCCAATCCCAGACCGCCGGTCTCGTGGTCGCCAGTGATGATGACCAGCACGTCGGGGTGGGCCTTCTGGTAGTCCAGAGCCACCTTGATGGCCTCGTCGAAGGCCAGAGTGTCCTGGATCGTGCCCTTAACGTCGTGGGCGTGACAGGCGTGGTCAATCCGCCCGCCCTCAACCATCAGGAAGAAGCCATCAGGGTCCTTCTCCAGGATCTTGATAGCCACATCCGTCATCTCCGCTATCGAAGGCTGGCTGCCCAGCTCGGGGGCGGTCACTCGATCAATCTCGTAGGACATGTGCGATTTGAAGAACAGGCCGAGTAGCTTGTCGGTGGTCTCCGGGTCAACGGCCTCCAACTCGTCGGCGTTGGTGACGTAGACGTAACCCTTGGCCTGCATCTCCTCGATGAGGTTCCTGTCGTCCTTTCGCTTGCTGCCATCTTCGCTCTGCGGGACGAAATGCCGCCAGCCACCGCCCATAGCGACCTCGGGTTCAAACCCCACCATTTGCTCGGCGATGAGGTTCTCGTCGTCCCGGTCCGGCGTGTGACCCCAGAGGGAGGCAGGCGTGGCGTGGGTTATGCGCGTGGTGCTCACCCCACCTACCGCCTTGCCCGCTTTTTGGGCGGCCTGGGCGATGGTGAAGGCGTTCCTGCCATCTGGCAGCACGTTGATCGCACCGCTGTTGAACTTGAAACCGCTGTAGATGGCCGAGGCTGCCGCCGCCGAGTCGGTCACCTCAGAGTCGGCCGAATGGGTAGTGGTCGCGCCACGAGTTTCGATGGAGTCAAAGATCAGCTCTGTGCCGAACGCTTCCCTGGCGTAGAGATCGGTGACGCGAACCTGGTTGATGCCCATGCCGTCCCCAATTAAGAGGATGATGCTCTTAGCCGGGGCTGGACCCTGGGCGGCTACCGGAAGGGCCACAAAGGAAAGAAGCAAAACAAGCGTCAGCGCAAACCCCAATGACTTTTTGACAAACATTAGTAGTACCCTCCTTTGGTGTAATACTTTGTCGAACTACCTTGTTACGGCAAAATTTCCTTACTTTCCGTCGTCAGTCCATCACCTCCTTTCCACGTTGGTGACCACTCACCTCAACAGTTGTTAAGGTCTGCGTACAGGAACACCGATTTTAGTCGATTGGGGGCTGAAAAGCGGTTACTCTGATCCCTTTCTGCTGTGGAAAATTGTGCTGATTTACTCCCAAAAGGAATGTATAGTTGACATAATTCTTAAAATCGGTGCTCCTGAATTCACGTAAAGATTAGCCTGCTAGTATTTTACCACAAAGTTTGGCAAAACACAAGAGGCTATAGATGTATTCCAAACTTGATGAGACCTGTTCATGACTATGAAGTAAGGCGTACCTAAAAATCAGCCGGTAATCCACAAATATGACAGAAATCAATATCCCCGTGACTTTGATTCTACCTATATTTTGGCAGGCGGTTTGCCGCCTCCGGCCTTTTTGCCAAACTGACCAGGAGATGATATAATGCTATCTCACCTGGCCTTTGCGCCAGGGAGAAAGGATGTATCAGGTGAAACGGATTATACTTTTCTGCTCGATGCTGGCTCTTCTGACCTGTCCCTGCGCCAGGCTGGCTTCGTTAATGCCCACGGGCACAGCGGCGCGGCCGGACAGTGTGCCCTATACTGCTACTGCCACTCCGATTATTGCCAGTCCGACGGCTTTGGCGATGGACACCCCTTCTCCAACGCCGGCCCCGACGGACACGCCAGGGCCAGCCGCCGCTCCAACCGCCACTTACACCATTATACCGATCCTGCCCATCTCGACGCCCACCCTCACCCCTACGCTGGCGACGCCCACCGTCACCCCCACGCCCACCCCCACGCCCGGCCCTTTAAGCTTCTACCTGACAGCCTGCGAACCGTCCTGCCAGGAGGAAGGGGCCAGGCTCAGCGTGGAAGTGCTCGACGAGAACGGCCAGCCCCTCAACGGTGTGAACCTGGCCTTTAGAGCCAACCCGGACGACAAGCCTGCCATCGTCGCCAGCGGAGCGCAGGGGGAGGGCCTGGCGGAACTGGCTTTGGCGGCGGAAGATGATTGGACCATAGAGATCACGGACGACAGCGGCGGCGGCCTGCCCGTCGTCAGGCCGCCGGTTGGGGATTGTCACTCCTATCGCCTCCGCTTTCAGCGGGGGGTGCCAGACCCGGCCCCCGTCCCGGCCCCCTACACGCCGATAGCTTTCACCCCCATCGGGCGGCGTGCTATTCCAGAGGGAGAGTGGTCGCCTGACCAGATGCGGCCCCTATCCGACTGGCCCCGCCCCCCTTACGATAACGGCCTGGGCATCCACTTCCTGCCCACCGGGTACTACGCCGATTGGGCCGTGGACCGATTGATCGAGCTTATACACCAGAAGCAGATGAGATGGTGCCTGGTGCTCTATAACGACGAGAACATGCTGCGGCTGGCGGCCACCAAATTCCGGGAGGCAGGGATCATGGTTATCTGGCGGCCTGATATCCGCCCCGCCGGGGGCTATCTGTACATCCAGCGGGACATGGACATCCTCAACGAGGTGGGGATGCCCGGCTACATACAATTGTACAACGAGCCGGAAGTCGGACAGGAATGGGCAGAGGACCGCACCATGTCTATCAAACTGTTCATCGATCACTGGATCGGCCTGGCCGATCAGGTTTACCAGGCGGGCGGTTTTCCGGGCCTGCAAGTGGTCGATCCTGATACCGTGAACTCTCTGATCGACGAGATAGTGGCTAAGGGCAAGAGCTACCTTCTAAATGAAATGTTCTTCGTGCCTCATCCTTACGGCTCGAACCATCCTCCATCATATCCCTACGACCGCAACATGCAAAGCCGGGAGCCGGGCAAGACCGTCGATCAGGACTGGTTCTGCGTCCTGGGGTTCCTGAAATATGCCCACGTCTTCCAGGCCAGGCTGGGCAGGGTGCCGCCCATGATCTGCGGCGAAGGAGGCTGGACAGTCGGCATCCAGGAAGATGACAAGTACCCCCCCATAAGCATCGAGAAGCACCGCGATTGGCACGTCGAGATGTTTTCCTGGTTTCGCACGGCACGACTTTCCAACGGCGAACCGCTGCCCGACTACCTTTTTGCCGCCTGTCCCTGGCTCATCGCCTCGGGCGGCCAGATGCAATTCGACCAGAGCGCCTGGTATAAAAGCCAACTCAGCGGAGACAAGAAGTTGACCCGTAGAGCCTTACAGAGCATGCCGCCTTTCGAAAGAAAATTTTCCTGGGAATGAGCTATTGACAAAGGCTTTTCATTATGGTATCCTTAAAGCGACGTAAATTCCTGTCCAAAAACAGAAAGGAGAATGAACAGTGTTAGTATATGAAAGGATGAGCAAACACCCTGTCACCATCACGAAAGACACTTCGATCAGCGACGCCCTGAAGAAGATGAGGGATGAGAACGTGCGTCGTCTGCCGGTGCTCGACAAACAAGGTAAAATGGTAGGCATCGTTTCCGAGAAAGATCTGCTGTACGCTTCTCCTTCTCCTGCTACCTCTCTGAGCGTCCACGAGCTTCATTACCTGCTAGCCAGGCTCACGGTCCAGGAAGTGATGAACAAGGAAGTGATCACCATTTGTGAAGATTGCCCTATTGAGGAAGCAGCCCGCATCATGGCCGATAACAAGATTGGCGGCCTGCCAGTCGTGCGCAACGGCATGCTGGTGGGCATCATCACGGAGACCGATCTGTTCAAAATCTTCCTGGAACTGCTGGGGGCCAGAGAACAGGGAGTGCGCCTGACCATGCTGGTGAAAGAGGAAAAGAACGTGCTGGCCGAGTTGACCCATACCATTGCCGAGATGGGCGGCAACATCGTGGCCCTGGGCACCTTCCTGGGCGAGGACGTTACCAACCGTCTGATTACTACCAAGGTCAGCGGCATACCCAAAGATCAACTGGTAGAGACTTTAACGGGGCACATACTGGAGATGATCGATGCGCGCGACACGTAGCGCTCGCCTTTTTTAACAACCTCCCGTTGGCCGGAGGTTCCTGATCGTCTCTTTTGTTCGTTCGTTCCCCTCCTGGGTGCAGGAGGGGGATTTTTACGCGGCGCGGACCGCTTGGGGGCTGCCAGGCCACTGATAGAACTATTTTGGAAAATCGGCCCACATTGTGCTATAATACATGGAGGCGAATGCCTGCTCGCCAGAGATTATTCTTTATCCGATCGTCAGCCGAGGAAAAGAGGATTTCAGCAAGATGAGAAAACTGGTTCTGCTCGCTATATTATTTTTCATCTCCCTCCCAACGCTCTCACTCACTATCAGAGCAGAGGAGCCTGTGGTAGAGATTCTACTGTTCTATTCTGACACCTGCCCTCACTGTCACTACGTTATAGAGGAGGTGCTGCCCGGCATTGAAGAGAAATACGGCGATCAGGTTCTCATCCGCCAATTGAACATCGCCGATGTAGACAACTACGCCCTGATGCTGGGATTGGAAGAAATTTACGGGGTGCCCCCAGAGAAGGCCGGCATCCCTGAAATATTTATGCAGCACGTGGTCATGATCGGATCAGGAGTCATCGAGGACAACCTGGACAGGGAGATCAAGCAAAGCCTGGATGAGGGAGGCTTCAGATTTCCGCCTCTGGACCAGATTCCCAGACCGGAACTTGTAACCATCACCCCTACCGCCACCGAAATGGCAGAGGCTACCGCCACCTCTAAAGCCACGCCGACATCCAGCGCCGAAGTGACGGCCACAGTCGAAGTCACCGCCGCCTTCACCCCTGAAGTGACGACCACTGCCGAAGCGACCACCGTAGCCGAGAACAAACCCATTCACCTGGCCTATTTCTATCAGGCCGGCTGCCGGGAGTGCGACCGGGTGGAACTGGACTTGAAATACCTGCAAACTAGCTACCCGCAGCTCGTCGTCCATGAGTTTGACGCCAAGGAAGAGGCGGCCCTGCTCGAATGGCTGGCAGAGAGAGCCGGACTGCCGGAAGAGAAGAGGCTGATCGCCCCGGCGGTGTTCGTGGGCGAAGAGGGGCTGGTGGACGAGGACCTGTACACCCGTAATCTGGAAGACCTGGTCGCTCGCCACGCGGCCGGTGGAGCCGAAGCGGTGTGGGAGGGATGGGAAGAAGCCCGCAGCCAGGCCGCCGCGAACATCGTGGAGCGCTTCCGCTCCTTCGGCCTGCTGACGGTGCTGGCCGCCGGCTTTATGGATGGGCTGAATCCCTGCGCCTTTGCCACCATCGTGTTTTTCATCTCGTACCTGACCTTTACCGGTCGCCAGGGACGGGAGATGCTGGCGGTAGGAGTGGCCTTCACCCTGGGGGTGTTCCTGACCTATCTGGGGGTGGGGGTGGGGGTCCTCAAATTCCTGGCGGCCCTGCCCTTCCTGGAGGCGGTGGGCAACTGGATGTACGGGCTGACGGCCTTGCTGTGTCTGGCCCTGGCTATCGGCAGCCTGTACGATTGGTGGCAGGCCCGCCAGGGCAAACCCGAAGAGATGCGTTTCAAATTGCCTCTCCGCCTGCGGCGCTGGATCAACCGCGTCATCCGCCAGGGGGCCAGTATGCAGGCCTTCGTGCCGGTGGCCTTCATCACCGGGATGGTGGTCTCGGTGATCGAGTTGGCCTGCACCGGACAGGTCTACCTCCCGACCATCCTCTTTGTGCTGGATGTGCCGGAGCTACAGGCCCAGGCCGGATCGTACCTGGTGCTCTACAACCTGATGTTCGTCCTGCCCTTGATAGTCATCTTTGTGCTGGCCTACCTGGGCACCGGCTCGGAGCAATTGGGCCGCTTCGTTACCCGCCACGCCTCCACCATCAAGTTGCTGACGGCCTTCGTTTTCTTGCTTTTAGCCTTTGGATTGACCTACAACCTGCTGCCCTTGTTGGGATTACACCTCCCCCTGGGCGGGTGAGATAAAATAGGAGGAGATAGTGACGGAACGTTTATACTACACCGACGCCTACCGGCGGGAATTCGAGGCCGCAGTGGTGGATCGGATAGCGGTAGGGGACAAGGTTGGACTTATCCTCAACCGCAGCGCCTTTTATCCTACTGCCGGCGGCCAGCCCCACGATACAGGCTATCTGAATGGGGTGGCCGTTGTGGAGGTCATCGAGCGAGAGGAGGATAGCCACCTGGTACATCTCCTGGCCGACGAAGGCGAGGTAGAAGGTGATACGGTGCGGGGCGTTATCGACTGGGCCAGGCGCTTCGACCACATGCAACAACACACCGGCCAGCACATCCTGTCCCAGACCTTCTTCCAGTTGAAGGGGGCCGAGACGGTGAGCTTCCACCTGGGAGAAGAGGCTTCCACCATCGATCTGGACCAGGCGCCCTTGACCAGCGCCGATCTGGAGGCCGTGGAGGAGGCCGCCAATGACGTGGTCTTCGCTAACCGCCCGGTGCGCACCTATTTTTTGTCTCCAGAGGAGGTGAGCCGTTTGCCTCTACGCAAGCCGCCGTCGGTGGAGGGGGCGGTGCGGATCGTGGAGGTGGAGGACTTCGACTATTCGCCCTGTGGCGGTACTCACTGCCGCGCCACCGGCGAGATCGGGCTGATCGCCATCCAGCGGGCGGAACGACGGGGAAAAGAGACCCGCCTCGAGTTCCTGTGTGGAGGGCGGGCCCTGGCGGACTATCGCCGCAAAAATCTCATAGTGGGTGAACTGGCTAACGAGTTTAGCGTCGGGGTCGAGGAGCTGGGGCAGGCGGCGCTCAGGCTGAGGGAACAGGCCAAAATCGAACGGCGGCTGTTGAACGCCACCAGGGATCGTCTGCTCGATCACGAGGCCGCTCGCCTAGTGGCCGAGACCCAGGAGCAGAAAGGCGTCCGTATTGTGCGGGCTATCTTTACCGCCACGCCAGAGGACCAACCTCTGCCCTGGAACGCCGAGACGATCAGACGTCTGGCCTTACGCCTGGTAGATTATCCGGCCTGCGTGGCCCTGTTGGGGCTGAAGGCGGACAAAGCGCAGCTCACTTTTGCTCGTTCGGAGGACGTGGCCTGCGACATGAAGGCCCTGTTAAAAGAAGCCGGGCGCATCATCAAGGGCGGCGGGGGTGGTCAACCACACTTCGCTCAGGGTGGCGGCTCCCGCCCCGAAAGGTTGGAGGAAGCCCTGGCTACAGCTTACCAGACCTTGAGCGCAAGCCTATGATCCTCAAAAATACAGCCCTGTGGACCCTATCTTTCGGCCATCTGTCGGTCGATCTGTACAGTAATCTCTTGCCCGTAGCCTATCCCCTCCTGATGGCCTCTCTCGATCTGAACTATGCCCAGGTCGGGTTGCTGGCGACCTTTTACATGCTAGGCTCCTCCCTGAGTCAACCCCTTTTTGGGTATCTGGCCGATCATTTCGGAAGCCGATTGTTAGCCAGCGCAGGAGTGGCCTGGATAGCGGTGTGCATGAGCCTGGTTGGTTTTGCCTGGAGTTACCATTCGCTGCTGGCTATCGTGGCCCTGGCGGCCCTGGGATCGGGCGCCTACCATCCCCAGGGAGCGGCCAACGCCTCGCGGGTGAGCGGGGCTCGCCAGGGAAGCGGGGTCTCCATTTTCTCCATCGGGGGCAGCCTGGGCTACGCCATCAGCCCGCTGCTGGCTACCGTGGTCTTTTCCACAGGCGGCCTGAGAGGCTCTATTCTGCTGCTGCCCATTGGTCTGCTGGCGGCCCCTCTGCTGTATAAAATCATGGTCACGGTGGAACGAGCCAACTCCTCTCCCTCCACCCTGGAGCGAGAGGAGAAGAGCGCTGCTCCCAGGATGAGTTTGAAATTTCTGGCCGGGCTGGTCGTCCTGATAAGTCTGATCATCCTGCGCACCTGGGCGGCCCAGGGGTTAGCCAACTACATCCCTTCGTGGTACGAAGAACAAGGCGCGGACCTGGCTGTTGGCGGCCACATGCTGTCCATTGTTCTTTTCACCTCCGCCATGGGCAATCTGGTCGGAGGCTTCCTTTCCGACCGCGTTGGGCGTCGTTGGATCATAGCTCTCACTCTGGCGGCTGCTGCTCCCCTGGTTCTGGTCTTTCTATACGGCCCCTGGCCCGTTCCTCTGCTGGTTGCCCCCTTGATGGGGCTGTTATTGGGCGCTCCCCAGGTGCCGCTCCTGGTTATAATCCAGGCCCAACTGCCCAATAATCTGGGTCTGGCTTCGGGGCTGGGCATGGGCTTCACCTTTGCTGTGGGCGGGTTCGGGGCCTATATCACGGGGGCGCTGGCCGACCGTTATGGTCTATCGTTCAGCCTGGGAATATTGGCTATCCTGCTTCTGGCGGCTGCCATATTTTCTTTGGCCCTTCCCGCCGCCGGGACACAGGAAAGGGGCTGATACTGGAAAGGGGAGTGGAGATGCAAGAAGTGGCCTCCAATATATACGTTCTGAGCGGTTTCCGGGGGGGGAACGTGGGCGCCATAGTGACCCGAGAGGGCTTGCTGGTCATCGATCCCCCCATGTTAAGCCGGGAACTGGCTACCTTCTGGAGCGAAATGAGACAGGTGACGGATAAAAAGGTGGCTTTCGTGGTGAACACCGATTCCCACAAGGAGAGGTGGGCGGGCAATCGCTTTTTCCCGGAGGCGACCATCGTCGCCCACGACCTGACCTGGAAGGAGATGAAAGGGTACAGCGACACCTGGCTGCAACGGCTGATCGATTCGCTGAAAACCAGCGACCCTGAAATGGCCGCCGATTTTGAGAACCTGGAGATACTTCTGCCCCACATCACCTTTAGCCGCAAGATGATGCTACATTTTGGAGAAAGAGTGCTGCAAGTGCTCCACATAGGGGGGCATACGCCGGGCAGCAGCATGGTCTACGATCCCAGGCAAAGCCTGCTCTTTGCCGGGGACGTGGTGGTGAAAGGGGTGCACCCCTTTCTGGGCCAGGCCAACTCCAGGGAGTGGTTGGAAGCTCTGGTTCGCATCAGAAAATCAAGGGCAGAGCGCATCGTGCCCGGCTATGGGCCAGTCTGTGACCGGGAAAGCACTCGGGAGGTTTCGGACTACGTGAGACAGCTAAGGTCCAGGGCCCGTCAGCTCTACAACAGCGGTCACAGCAAAGCGGAGATAGTCGGAGCTTTGGCGGATATGGCCGAACTCTTTCCCCTGGGAGAGAAAACAAAAGAGGAGTTCGAGCAGGACTTCAAGGCCAGCGTGGGACGGCTTTACGAGGAGTGCAAAGCCAATAGCGAGGCGTAAAGGAAGGGGCGGCGAATGGCCCAAGAAAAAGGGATAGGTCTGGTTCTGAGCGGCGGTTCGGTGCGAGGCGCGGCCCATCTGGGAGCTTTGGAAGTGCTGGAACGGGAGGGCCTGCGCCCTGATTGTGTGGTGGGCGTCAGCGTCGGGGCTTTGGTGGGAGCCTTGTACTGTGGGGGAGCGCAGATCAGAGAGATGCAGGCCAGAGCCGAAAAGTTGAGCTGGCTGAAAATAGGGCGCCTGACCCGCCCCAGACTGGGGCTGCTCAAGGCGGAGGGCCTGGAGAAAATGCTCATCGAGGCCATAGGTGATCGACGGTTCGAGGACCTGGACATCCCTTTCGCCGCGGTGGCTGCCGACATCGTGGCCGAAGAAACGGTGGTGCTGCGGGAAGGACGGGTGGCCCCGGCTGTGCGGGCCAGTTGCGCCGTACCGGGCCTGTTCACTCCCCTGGAGAGGGATGGACGCATCCTGGTCGATGGGGGCCTGCTGAACAACCTGCCCGTCTCGGTGGCGCGAGAGATGGGCGCAGACTACGTTATCGCCGTCGACCTGTTACCCAAAACGCCCGGCATGAGGTATAAACCAGGGAATATCTTCGAGGTCATCTTAAGCAGCATCTACACCGCCATGGCCTTCAATCGCCAGGAGGCAGAACAGGCCGACTGCCTGATCCGCCCCGTGCTTGGCGAGTTCGGGTGGGCCAGAATGGCTAAGCTGGAGGCCATGATGCAAAAGGGCCGCCAGGCCACCGAAGCCGTGATCGACCAGATCAAAATGGACCTCGATCCCACAAGCAGAGGGTGACGTGGAGAGAAAAACGAAACAGGCCAGGGGTTCCACCCTGGTCGGCTGCCTGAGCAAATTGCTGATCCTGTTGATGGTGGCTATGGCTACCTTCGTAACCATGCGCCTCACCTTGCAGAGCACCAAAATCTCTGGCGACAGTATGGAACCCAGCCTGCACGATGGTCAATACCTGCTGGTCAGCAAGCTCGCCTACCGTTTCCGGCCTCCGGCCAGAGGCGACATTGTGCTCCTGCGCTCTCCCCAGGAAGCCAGAAAGGTGCTGGTCAAACGAATCGTCGGTCTGCCGGGAGAGGAAATAACCCTCAAGAGTGGGCAGGTGTTTATAAACGGCCACCCTCTCGAAGAGCCTTATCTCCTCGATCCGGGCCGTGATTCCTACGGCCCTTTGCAGCTAAAGGAGGGACATTACTTCATTTTAGGGGATAATCGGCTCCTCAGCAGCGATTCCCGTCTCTGGGGGCCTCTTTCCGAAGAGGGTATTGTGGGCAAGGCCTGGCTCTCTCTGTGGCCCTTCCGCTATGGAGGCAGACTGCCGGGCGTTTCGTATGGAGATGAAGATTGAAAGCAGACCCTTCGGGTTTTCAAAACCCCCAAGGGTCTGGCAAGATGATTAACAAGAGGGGAGAAGGTTCATAGACTGTGAAAAAAGTGGTGATCACAGGGGTGGCCGGTTTCATCGGATCGCATCTAAGCGACGCCTTGCTGGCCCGAGACTACCGGGTGGTGGGGGTGGACAATCTGTCGATGGGAAGGATCGAAAACGTCGAGCACAATTTCCCAAACCGGCGCTTCACCTTCAGCCAGCTCGACGTGAGACATTTTGA
>DAOULT010000143.1:0-6090 GCA_034417895.1 Anaerolineae bacterium
AGGCGGGTCCTGACTTGATCCTTCGTTCCAACTCGGCACGGCTAATCGCCTTTTGTGCGCGCCGCTCTGCAATAAGCGTCCAAAACTTGTCGCTGCTCCCCAGTCGCACCTGCTCCTCATCCATTCCTTCTACACCGATAATAAGCGCAACAGGGTTGCCATTGCGCGTGACAATTATATATTCGCCTTGGGCTTCTTTGATACAAGTATCCAGCGTCATTTGTTCAAGACTCACCACTTTCATAGTATTTCCTCTGTCGTTTTATGTGATGGCTTGTGCCGAATGGCTCGAACCATTACAATAGATGCAGCTTCGTCTATATCATAGAAAACACGATATGCACCGATACGCAACTCCCAAACAGACTCGACATGTTCCCATGGTGGAATCAAGCCGACAAGGATCTTCTTGTTTCTTCTTGTTTCGCGTCTGGCGTGTAGGCTCATGCTTCAACTGCGCTTCAATGGTATCCAGGATTCGTGCACGTTCATAAGCACGCAAAGCAGCCAGATCATTGGCGACACCTTCAGCGTATTCGATGGTGTACGGCGAGCGCCTGGCGAATATCTTCTTCCTCCTGGTATGGATACGCTTTTAGAATATCGGCAGTGGAATATCCTGCCGCGACCAGACCAATAATGGTCCCATTCTGGTCAATCCTCCAGGTTTCGGGTTTCGGCAAAATCGTCCCGCGCGCCCACCATGTAGGCCACCAGGTCCTGGTTCTCCAGGCCGTCGTTTGTCAGGTCGCCCACTTTGCAGCCCTGGCGCAGCACCATGACCCGGTCGCTGACCTCCAGGATGTCCTCCAGGCGGTGGCTGATGATGATGACCGAAGCCCCGTGCTCCTTCAACTGCTTGATCAGTTCCAGCACCTTACCGATGGCCGCTACCGACAGGCTGGCCGTAGGCTCATCCATGATAATGACCTTGGCGTTAAAGGCCACAGAGCGCCCGATGGCTACGGCCTGCCGTTGTCCGCCCGACAGGTTCTCCACCTTGAGCCGACAGGATTTAACCTGTATCTTCAGCCGGTCCAGGAGCCGCGCCGATTCCTGATCCATCCTGCGGCGGTTCATCACTCTCAACAGGCCCAGATCACACAAGCACGGTTCGCGGCCCAGAAAGATGTTGCCGGACACGTCGATGTTGTTAGCCAGAGCAAAATCCTGGTAGACCATCTCGATGCCCAGGTTACGGGAATCTTCAGGCTTGGTGATGTGCACCTTTTCGCCTTCCAGGTAGATGTCTCCCTCGTCGGCGATATAGGCCCCGGTCAGAATTTTCATCAGGGTCGATTTGCCGGCCGCGTTGTCACCCACCATACCGAGCACCTCGTTGTGATCCAGGACAAGGTCCACGCCCTGCAAGGCTCGCACCGCCCCAAAACTCTTTTTTATGCCTCTCATCTCCACTATGGGCGCCATTTCAGTCACCATTTTACCCCCCCTCAACCTTTGCTCAATTGGCTATTCCACGTGATGGACCATCCGGCGACGCACGGTGTCGTAAGTGACGGCAATGACCAACACCGCCCCCAGGATCGGGTCGTGGTAATAGGTGGAGACCCCAATGTAGGTCAGCCCCATCTTGATGACGCTCATGATGGCCGCCCCGATGAGGACTCC
Source organism: Anaerolineae bacterium (assembly GCA_034417895.1). Taxonomy (GTDB): domain Bacteria; phylum Chloroflexota; class Anaerolineae; order CAZYHC01; family CAZYHC01; genus DAOULT01. The sequence goes on from DAOULT010000143.1 coordinate 1,630, forward strand.
CAGGACGCTGCCCTCGCCGCCAAACAGACTGGTGCCGCCGATGACTGTAGCGGCGATGGCCCATAGCTCGTAGGCGTTCCCAACGATGGGGTTACCCTCACCCAGCCGGGCGGCCATGACGATGCCCGCCACGCCGCTGGCTACTCCACTGGTGATGTAACAAAAATGTCTCACCCCATCCACGTTGATACCCGACAGCCGGGCGGCCTCAATGTTGCCTCCCGTAGCGTAGATGTGCCGCCCCAGAACGGTGAAATCGAGGATGAAGATGATAATGACTGCCAGGATGACCAGAATCACAAACTGGGCAGGGAAAATCCAGATCTTACCCTGGCCGAAGAAGAGAAAGAGATCGCTCTTTTCGGGCAGAAAGCGGATGATCCAGCCTTTCTTCATGGCCGCTGCCAGCCCGCGAGCGATGATCAAGGTGCCCAGGGTGATAATGAAAGGAGGCACCCCCACCTTGGTCACAAATAGTCCATGGTAGAAGCCAATAAGCCCCGAAAGGAGCAGCACCAACAGGATAGCCACAACAATGGGCAGCCCCATGTCAACCATAAACCAGGCCACAACCATGTTGGTCAAAGCCACCATCGACCCCAGAGAAAGATCGATGCCCCCGGTGATGATCACCACCGTCACCCCAATGCCCAGCGTGGCGAAGATAGCCACCTCCCGGAGAACGATCTGTAAAGTCAACACTTTGAAAAAAGTAACGTTCCTCCAGCCAAAAAAGAGGTAAAGCAGGATTAACACTATCAAAATGTTTAATTCTCTGAACTCCTTCAACCTGCCCAGGAAGGAGAGGCCCCTCGTCCCGCTGGTTGTCAATTCAGCCGCGCCGTCGTAAACCGGCCCTCTGCCCCCCAGGTCATCTTCGGCTGGTAAAGAGCTATCCCCTTTCCCGGTTGCTGCCGCCTCAGCCGAATCGCCCCGATTCTTTCCCGCCATAGAATTCCCCCTTTGCAGAAATAATTGCCCCCATTATACAGGAAGAACAGCCTATAGTCAACATTAATGCCCTCGACTTTACTACCCACAATTTGGAAGAAACCAGGTTTCTCACAAAAACCTGGTTTCTAGAAATGTTAGCCCCTTTGTTCCGCTATGTACTTTGCTGGACGTAGCAGAATTCCATCAAGCTTCTGACCAGCTTCTCTGGATCATGGCGCCAGGGCTTTTCAGGATCGATGACATCAGCCCTCAGGACGTGATAAGGCCACCGAACAGGATAGCTGAGCGGCACAAGCTCTACAGTCCAGGGCGCAGGAAGCTCGACCTCAAAGTTGTTATTGACCAGCACGTGCTGGAAGACCCCTTTGCCTACGTGATACTCCAGAGCTTTCACGTGGTCAACCACGTCAAAATGTTCCGTCTCGCCCAACTGGGTAGCCACGTTGCAGATATACACTTTTAGCGCCCGTGAGGCGCGGATGGCTTTAACGATATCTTCCACCAGAAGGTTGGGCAGGATGCTGGTGTACAGACTGCCCGGCCCCAGCAGGATCAAATCGGCCTCCAGGATGGCCCGCAGAGCGCCAGGATAAGCCCTGACGTGTTCCGGGCGCAAAAAAACCCGCTCGATGGGTTTGCCCGTCTGCGGTATCTGCGACTCTCCCTCAATACGACTAAGCCCCACCATGTCCTCTTCCCGTAACTCGGCGCACAGGGTCACGTCTTCCAGGGTAGAGGGCAAGATAAGCCCCTGCACGGCCAGCACCCGGCTGGATTCCAGCAAAGCCCGCTCAAAACTGCCCGTCACTCCGGCCATGGCGGCGATGAACAGATTACCGAAACTATGACCGTTCAGGCCCTCTCCTTCGCTGAACCGATATTGGAAAAGTTGGGTGGTCAACAATTCGTCATCGGCCAGCGCGGCGATACAGTTGCGAAAATCGCCAGGCGGCAGGACGCCCAGCTCGCGGCGCAAGCGGCCCGAACTGCCACCGTCGTCGGCCACGGTGACGATAGCCGAGATGTTGGTAGTATGCTCCTTCAGACCTCTGAACAGGGTAGAAAGCCCCGTCCCGCCCCCAATAGCTACTACTTTGGGCCCCCGAGTACGCTGTCGATATCTATAGACGACTTCCGCAACGCTATCCTCCTGGCCCGGTCTGAGAAAGGCGGACAGCAAAGAACGGCTCAGTTGCAGGACGGCAACCACCACGATGGCTGCCCCCAGACCACCAAAAAGAAGCGCCCGCCAGAAACGAGGCACGAATTGTAAAGTAAGATGGTAAAAGAACGGTGGAAAAGCCAGGGTCTTGTAGATGTCCAGCAGCAAGTAGCCCAATCCCAGGCTGACGATGGTGATCCCTACGCCCAATAAAAACAGCCACCGCTTAACTCCCATGCCCGGGTAGAGCCACTTAAAGCCAGACCCATTTTTGAAAAAGAAGCCCATCCTATCTTCTCCATTTCCTTAATAGCGTCTCCTTTTTCCTCTGTGGCATCTTTCAGTTTACAATTATAGCCCAGTTTTGGGGCAAAGTCAAAAGAAAACTCAGAGGCCCCAAGACTCTGTCAAATTTGACACCCCCTGAAAATGCCCTTTTCAACATTTACACCATCGTCATCACGGACGGAGCTACTCAATACAGCAGCATACTGGTGACCGATACCGTGCCAGCGAACACCACCTGCTGCGCCAGCACCAGGCAGGGCGGCACGTACACCCCGACCACAAACATGGTGGTTTGGGAATTCGGCTCGCAGAGCAGTGGGCTGGCAGACGACTGGGCCTTGCCCGGCCAGGTCAGCTCCCGACAAACTCTCCCCACCCTCCCCCTCACCCTGACCTTCGCGGTCACGGTTGACGGAAGTGCAGCCGCCGGGACGATCATCACGAACACCGACTACCGGGCGACGCTAATGGGCACTATGGGATTGGGGCTGGCTGTGGGCAGCCCGGTCACCACTACGGTAGAAAGCTTTGTTAATCTACCTCTCATCCGGAAGTGAGGGCCGAGCGATTCACCAGGTGTCGCGCCAAACATTCAACGGGCGAGGTCATAAAAGCCTCGCCCGTTTTCGTCGTTATCAGCGGGGAACGATGGGGGGACGGGCTGAAAGTAAGAGGTAGGCCCGATTGATGTCATCCAGGGTGACCAGGCCGCGGAAGAGACCGCCTTCGACCACGGGGACGGCCTTGACGCCCGAGCGGACGATCATCTGCTGCACCCGGAAGAGAGTATCGGCCAGGCTGGCAATGGGGAACTCGGTGCGCATCACCTGCCTCACCAGGACTTTACCGCCGTGTTCTTTCAGGGCGCTCAAGAGGTCGTCGTGAGTCAGGATACCGACCAGGCGCCCGTCCTCGACCACGGGAAAATCAGCCTGCCGACCGCGCAGAATCAGAGTCAGAACGTAAGTCAAAGAAGTGTGGGGGGAGATAGTCCACACTCCTTCGCTGAAGACCTGGCTGACCCGCAGTTCCCGAAGCACGTTCTTCACTCTGGCTATCTTGTTCTCCTGGCTGGCTCCTGCGAACACGAAGACCCCGATCAAAGTCAAGGTGAAGTTGCCGCTCAGCAGGCCGATAAAACCCAGGAGAACGGCCAACACCCGCCCTACGTCAACAGCTATACGTGTAGCCTGGAGATAATCCAGGCGTAGGGCCAGCAGGCTGCGCAACACCCGTCCCCCGTCCATGGGGAAGGCCGGTATGAGGTTGAAACATCCCAAAGCCAGGTTGGCTATCAGGAGAGAGAAGAGCATCTTTCTCCAGTTGCCGCTGAGCGGTTGGTAAAGCAGGTCGTTCCAATCCGCCATGAGGCCGGCCTGACGCATAACAAGCAAGACCAGGCCCAGGATACCAGCGATGACGAAGTTGACGGTAGGGCCAGCCAGAGCCACGCTCAGTTCGCGGCCTGGCTTCTCAGGGATACTATCCATCTGGGCCACGCCCCCTATGGGTAGCAGGGTGATATTTTTCACCTTGACGCCGTATTTCATAGCTTGCAGGCTATGGCCCAGTTCATGCAAGACGACGCAGACAAAAAGAACAAGGATGAAGAGTACGCCGAATAACGCCCCTCTAAGCTCTCCGTCTGTTCCCAACCCACCCTCGACGGCAGCCCACAGGATGACCAGCAGAAAAGTAAGATGAACCTTGATCTCGATGTCCTTGATAGTCCCTAATGTGATAGACCAGTTCATACATTCATTATACTACGAGCCTGGCAAGAATACAAATTGGAGGGTGGAAGTTGGGGATTGGAGATTAGAATGGCTTCTGGCCTCTACCACTTTTTGTCAACTGCTGCCGGGCTATGTTTGCTTGCCGGGAAGCGTTGTGCTACAATAGGCTCGCGGATCGGTTTCCACGAATATGGAGACGGGAGCATATCGAGGTGAAGGATGCCAGGAGAAAGCTGGGACAGCGGGGCGAAGATTTAGCCGTGGCTCAACTGTCCAAACAGAGCTACTTCATCGATGAGAGGAATTATCGCTGCTCAAGGG
>DAOULT010000144.1:0-10961 GCA_034417895.1 Anaerolineae bacterium
GCCATCGCCGAGACGGAACGCCGCCGCCGCAAGCAGATAAAATATAACCAGGAACACAACATCACCCCGGCCAGCATCGTCAAGGAGGTCCGAGACCTGACCGACCGCATCAAAGCGGAGACCGAAGCCGAAGGACGGGCCGCCTACCGGGTCAGCGGGGAGATACCGAAGGGTGAGATCAAACGGCTCATCAAAGAGTTGGACAAGCAGATGAAGGCCGCGGCCGCGGAGCTGGAGTTTGAGAAAGCGGCCGTGTTGCGAGACCGCATCTTCGAGTTGCGCCAGAGCTTAGAGGACGAGGACACGCCGGAGTGGGAGAGGATCAGGCAGAGGGAGCAGGGGTGAGGCTATACTCAATCAACCCCACCTATGCTGTGTGGGCCGAACTCCTCAAGCACAAGCCGGTCATCTTCCTCGCGATAATGTACTCGCCAGAAGCGTGTCACCCGAAACCGACGTACATCTCCTAATGGCTCATCGTGGAGACTGGCATCAAGTATTCCATATACCCTTTTTGCCAATGCTTCTATCAGAAAACGGCGCAATTGCTTATCCTTGCAATATCGATCCACAGATTTACAGAACGCATCGGCGCACTCGAACGGGATCGGCTGCTTCCTGACCCCAGGATAGTCTCTCATACCGGGACTGGTCTTAAAATGAAGTTCAACGCATCGTTGCAAATCCGGCCACCAATCTTGAGTGACGAGTTGCATAGCCCAGCTATCATCATCCCATACAAGTGGAAGATTATATTGGGTACTTACTTCGGCCTCGGAATCGTGAATAGCGAGGAGCATTGCCCCGGAATGTTCACGGAGCGAGGCTGTCTCCCAGGTAGCAATTTGAGGATCAAACTCGGTCAAGACTACCTCATCTACACAACCACACAGTAGCTCTTCCCAGGCATCAATGACCTCTGGAGATTCAACATACTTGCATACTATTCCCGCTGGTTGCAGGCTTATCTCTCCAGTTACCTTTGTGCCAGTGTAGTCCACCCACTCTGACCTCTGTATCTCCTCCAAGATGAATTGCCTGAGATCGCGCAATTCGTTGATGCCACGATAGTCCTCACTCCAGGGAAAGGATTGATACACCAGACCAGCAAATGAACTAGATATCGCCATCTTCTGGCCGTATTGTCTAATCATTCCACGGTGCAAAGTCAACGCCTCAAAGCGACTGAAACAATGCGACTCTCTGGCCTGCCAGTCTTCATAATCGTAGATGAGCAGGGCCGGATCAAGCGCCGAAAGCAACGTTACCACCGCTATTGTCCTTTCCGCTTTTCCAACCCGGCCCGAAAGATCTTTTCTGCCTCATCCGCCGACTCGGGTAGAAAATCGGGGGGCCAGTTCTCAATGACTCCATACCGATCCACCTGCAAGGGTTCGATGATAGCACCCTGGCCGTCGTGCGGCGGGCGTACAAACAGAATGCTGACTTTCTCCTTAAGATCGTCAGTTTGATCTTCCGCGATTCTGCGTCGCAACCGATTGATGAAGTGAGCACTATGCGTCTCGATGAGAAGCCGCTTTCCCGAAGCAGCCAGCGTCAGGAAGAAATCAGCCAGATTCGCCTGGAGCCTGGGATGCAGGTGAATTTCGGGTTGCTCAAATAGCAAGAGCGATGACGCGGGAGATCTCAAGCCCATTACTATGATGGGCAACAACTGACTCACTCCGAAACCAACGTCAGCGATAGTCACCTGTCTCTTACCCCTCGCTCCCTCAATCCCAAAGAGAATCTGATACACTATTGATTTCTCTGAGCTGATATCAATCGGCTCGGTGATCCCTAGATGCTGAAATATATCACTGACTGCTTCCATTAATGTGACTTCAACAGGCTCCTGCCCCAATCTTGGTAGGTACTGCACCGGATCGTCTTTTTCAAGCCATAGGATTTGAGCTGCATTTTCGCCTTTATTGCCGATTTCGCGGGAAGGACTACCTGAGTGCATGTATACTCTCTCTGGTTCTGCTCTGAGTGGACCGAGATATCTCAGACGCCTCTCAAGTTCGACCGTCAAGTCTCCGATTGGATTCAAGAATATCGGATCCAAAGACACACCCAAAGTTACTTCGATTTCTTCGAATTCTTCATTTTCTTCATTATCTAGCTCTGGTTCGAAAACAAGCGAATGTGGTAGAAAATAGCCGAACCCTGCAGATTTGATTCTAAAGCCATTGGATGGCTTAGGCAAATTAACGCCCTTGCCCCTCAACTTTACCTGATATTTTTTATCTCGAAACCTGATAGTCAATCGTGGTCCCGGTATGTTCTGTACTCGGGAAAGCATATCGAAGCAATCCAGTATAACTCGGTTCTCTCCCTCCTTCACCTCTCTGTAGCGAAAAGAGAGTTCTATATCGCTTTGAAGTGGTAACAGTTCGATATCTTCAGGTATTGGCAGATCAGGATAGTAGTTAGGAATTACTTCAACAGGTATACCCGTTTCGAGTCCGATTTTATAGCTTACTTTAGAACTTCGAAGTGAAGGCTTGCCAAACGTCAATTCATTGAGTCCTGAAAACCGCAAGAACCTGCCCTCAAGATTCAGGTTGATATCCGGTGATTTCATCTCCAGGGTTTGCTTCAGAAGCAATAAGCTCTGTAGAATTGAGCTTTTCCCTCCGCTGTTGGGACCAGCAAGTACCGTGATCGGTTTAAGCTCAATGTTGCCTGTGTCTCGAAATGCCTTGAAATTATATAGTCTCAGCGTTTTAATCATTATCAACACCCTCCTATCTCGGTTCTGTTAGGAAGTCAGAAACTCGATCTTGTGTTCTGATTCATTGTACCATCAACAGTTGAGCTTGTCAATTTTTCACCAGCCAAAAGCCCACTCATACGCAGCTTCGTAGTCCTCCACGTCGTAGCGAAGCACGTTTGCTCCTTTGGCCTCGAACTGGTAAATGTTCAACCGGGGCTTACCGCCCACGAAGACCTGACCCACCAGCCCATATTCCTCCTCGATCACCTGGCGGGGATAATCCTGTTTCTCGACCTTCTGGGTGGCGTTCTCGGCGATGAGGTAGTAGTGGGGCCGCTCCGACCTGGTTGGTTCTTTGCCGGTGTACCAGGCGGCGATCTCTTTTTTCTCGTTGGTGCGGTAAGGGCGTTGCATCTCGCCCGTGCGGTACAGGTATCCGATCACCTTCCAGCCTGAGCGATGCGGAAATCCAAAAAACCTGATGGGGCGGTCGTCGTGGGTGTTCCAGTAAATGGGAAGGCGATGCTGAGGGTAGCTCAGGGCGTATTCCGGGTCGGTACGGACGAACAGGACGTAAGGGTAGAAGGCCAAAAAAGCAAACACCAGGCCCAGAGCTACAGCGTAGACCCATCGAGACGTTTTTATCAAACGGCCCGCTTCGGCCAGCCCCAAAGCGGCCAGAACAGCCCAGGCCGGCGAGAGACAATAATAGTGCAGCCCTGGTATCCTGATGAGGAAAGCGTAAGCCGTCAGGTAGGACAGAAACCAGAGGGCAAAAGTCTGGCGCTCCACCCCTATCTTCCCGGCCAGGGCAAAGACGGCCAGCACAGGCAATATGAGGAAAAGGTTAAACCGCACCCCGCCAATCGTGAACAGGAAGGGGAATAAGGCCGAGCCGACCAGGGCGGCCACGAACAAAAGCCAGACTATCAGGGCCACTACCTTGCGCCGAAAAGCCTGCCGCAGGCCGACGGCTATCGCCACGCACAGGAAGATGATGGTGACCAGAACGTAGTAGATGGAGTCGTAAAAGATGAGGGAAAAATATAAAGCAGGCAGGTTATTGTAAGGCATGGAGGTCGGCTGGATTCTGATGCCTGTATAGCTGGCCCAGGACTGGGCAAAATGGGGATGCAGGACGAAGGGCAGATAATAGGCCAGGAGGATGAGCAGACCAAACCCCGCCGAGGCCAGTAAAACGATCCCATTTCGCCGCAGGAAATTGCGCCCATAACGGCGAAAATACAGAAGGGCCAGCACCACCCCCACCAGGGCCGCCTCGTAGTGGGCCAGAAGCCCCGTAACGAAAAATAGCGTCCCCAACACCTGGTAGCGATCAGCCAGCCCCGCCTTTTCGCAGTAACGACTTAAGTCGTTACTACACTGGTACAGGCGGTAGAAGCAATAGACGGCCAGGGTCAGCATCAACATCACGACGCCGTGATACTGGACCAGGCGCGAAAAGCTCAGAAAGATGCCCTCGATGGATAGCAAGGCCCCGGCCACAAAGGCCACGTCCGGATCAAAGGCGGCGCGGGCCAACAGGTAAGCAGCCAGAACTGCCAGGACGCTGCCCAGGGCGAAGGGAAAGCGGATGGCCCCCTCGTCAAATCCTCCCGTGAAGAGAGCGAAGGCGGTGGCGGTCACCAATTCGGCGGGGCCTTTTTTGTGCAGAAAGAAAGCCTCGTCCTGGCCGCCAATGGCCGCCTGGGATAACGAAACCACGTCGATCTCGTCCCCCTGGTACTCAGAGTAGCCCAGGGAGGCCAGGCGAAAGAAGGAGGCCAGCACGATCAATATGATTATGTAAAGCCATTCTCGTTTAGCCGGGGTTCTGGTGGCGGGCTGTTCCCGCTCCTTCTTGCCCCAGAGACCCACAAACCACAGGATCACGATCAGCAAGTCCAGGGCCAGCAAGGGCCAGGTCAGGGTCATCTCTCCGGGCAGAAAGTGAGCGGCCAGAAAGACGAGAATGGCGATAACATAGCTGGCCCCGGCGGACAGAAGGAGCCTTTCCAGCCCATCCAGGGCCTCCGAGCGGCGGAAAATAAGAGCCACCAGCAGAAAGCCGGGCAGGGAACAAAACAGAACAGCCCCGCTCAACAGCCTGATAAACGTCGAGTCGGTGAGCAACAGCCCCACATTGGCGAGAACCATCACCGCCGGCCAGACAAAACGTCGCAATTCAAAACTCCTTCCAATCCATTCAAGCCACAGAGAGCATGGAGATCAACAACGAACGACAGAAGATAACGAACTCAATTTCTTACTGCGCTCTAGCCCCTGTCCCAGGGGCAGTGATCGGCATCCTCAAAACGGGGACTGGGAGCAGGCGAAGTTCGTTGCTTTTCTGGTGTTCGCTGTTGTTCCCTCTGTGAACTCTGTGTCCTCTGTGGCTAAGTTTCTAATCCGTATCTATCCAGACCGTATCGCCCCCATCTGCGAGGATCAGCCGCTCCCCCGTAGAGGCCAGATACAGGCCCACCCCCAGCCGATACCCACTTCGCGGGGCTTCCGGCGGGATGAGCAGGTCATGCGGGTCGCGCACGATCTCCCCTTCCTGCCAGCCGGTGGTGGGATAAAACCCATCGGCGGGCTGGCTATCTCCCTGGGTCCACATACGTCCCTCCTCATCGACCAGGTGGACGAAGATGGTGTAATCCTGGTTCATCTCGGCCAAAGCCTGCCAGAAAAGGGTCAACCTCAACTCCACGCCGGATCGTCTCTCAAGTTTATAACCCAGGAGGCGCGCTTTTCCCCCAAAGTCGGCGGTTAGAGGATGCTCGATGTCCAGTTTCTCAAGGGCAGGCGCTTCCATGTGGGGCACTTCCACCACACCCAGGTCTAGAGCAGGTTGCAACTGTCTTCCGCTGTCAGGGACATATACCGTGGCCTCAAGCTGGTATACCCCCGGCGGAGTGCCGGGCAAAAAGGCCAGTTCACGGCTATCCAGGTATATCCTCCCCGGCTGCCAGTAGCGGGTGGCAGCCACCCCCCAGGGCGCAATCGGGTAGCCGTCCAACTGCCCCCAGACGCGATGGACGGCATTGAGCAGTTTCAGAGAGATGGAATAATCTTCCGGCATGGGCCTCAAACACTGCCAGTAGAGGTCCAGGTATATATCGCCTCCCTGCGCCACCCTGGAAGCGTCCAGGGTATAGCCCAGGAAAAGCAGCTCGTCGCCCAACCGTTTCTCCTGGCGGCGCTCGATGGGCAGCAGGTCGCGGGGGAAGTCCTGGGGCACCCTGTAGATAAAGGCGTAATCGATGCCCTTCAGACGCACGACGTGCTCTGGCTTCATGGAGAGAAAGTAGCCCAATAGTTCCGGGTCGGGCATTCCCCGCTGGACGTGGCTGAGGTAGAGAACGGCGTAATCCCCGCTGAACCAGGAGCTTTTCATGCTGGTCGTCGTGCCCGCGAAGAAAGGGGCAAACTGTTGCGAGTACAGGCTGGCGGCGATCAGGTGTGGGGCGTTCTCCTGTTTGTTCAGGTAGCGGGCTGCTTCGTCCAGGCCCTCTCCCCAACCCACCGCCAGGGTCTTCACCGCCTGCCGAGCGCCCCCCACAAGCGGGTTGTAATAGCTCAGGTAATAGGGATAATGGGGCAGGCTGAAACCGGCCTGCAAAATCAGAATGGAGCCACACAGTACACAGAAAGCACGGAGAGAGCGATTTTTAACCTCTGTGAACTCCGCGCCCTCTGTGGCTGTAAGCTTAAATCTGGAACACGCCGCCCGAAACAGCTCATAAAGGCCCAGCGCGGCCAGGATGTCCACTGCCGGAAAGACGGACAGGACGTAGCGGTCCACCTTCGAGACGCCCAGGGTCATAAAAGCCACGAACCCGACGACGTAGATAAGAAGCGAAATCGCCGCCATCTTCGACTGACTATCGGACTTGCGGGCCAGGAAAATCAGGCAGAACGCAAAGCCTGCCAGCATCAAGGGCGTGGCGCGGAGAAGCAGGGCCGCCGGGTAGAACAGGGGCCCAGGGTCGGGGCCGGTCACGCCCATAAAGTAGTTGAAGTGCTCGTGGCGGGGGACGCTGGCATAGCGGAACAGCGCCGACCAGATCACCTCGTACAGGACGCCCAGGGGGTTGACCCACATGGCGGGCCAGAGAACGGCGAAGGTCAACACCGTCACCCCGCCCCACAGAGCCAGGGCCACGATCAGGGGCCGGAGCCGTCCCCATCCATCATAGTGACGACTTAAGTCGTTACTACCGCCCTGGTGGAGATAAGCCACCACCGCCGCCAGAAATACCCACAAGGCGATGGAAAAAGAGGGCGATCTGGTCAGGCAGGCCAGCCCGGCCCCTATCCCGGAGAATACCACGTAGGGCCACGACCGGCCACCCCATAAATAGACCAGGAAGCTTAAAAAGGAGAGGGTCATAAAACTGGCCCCCAAAGCGTCCATGTGCACGAACCGCGAGTGGGCCAGGTAAAAGGGATCGAGGGCCATTATAATGGCGCTGAGCAGGGCTATTTTATCGCCAAAGAGCCGCCTGACGAGCAGATAAACCCCCACCACACTGAGCGAAGTGACCAGCACGGTGAAGAAGCGGAAGGCAGGCAGAAAGTCCAGGTCGATGGGTTGGACAGGGAGCATCCACACGAATTCCTTCAGGTCGGTGATAGCCTGTGGCCGGCCAAGCTGAAGCACATATTTGCCCACGATGCCCAGCGACACGCCCCACATGGGCATCACCGCCGGTTCGTGGCCCCGGAAAGTCTGCTCCCACCCTCCGTACAACAGGGCCAGCAGAAACTTGACCGAACGCTCAATGTAGGGGCGCTCGTCCACGGTGAAGAAGAGGCGCAGGCCCAACACCCTGGGCCCCAGGGCCAGCAGAAACAGGGCCAAAATGTAGTAACGACTTAAGTCGTTACCACAAACGAAAGCGATGAACCTGGAACCAAGCGAACGTCTCATTTGACCGTTATCCTCTGGGGCAGCAGGATTCTATCCTCCTCTACCCGTTGTCCGTTCAGGAAGATCTCCAGCCGTTGGCCTGTGCGCCAGTCGTACATCCCCACTTCCAGCCGGTACTCGCCGGGCGGGGCATCTTCGGCCACGAACAGGGCAAACTCATCCTTAATGACCTGGCCCTCGATCCACCTGGAGGTAGGTTTGTGGGGCTGCTTATCCTGCTGGCTCCAGGTGCGGCCCTCGTCGTCTATCAGGTGGACGAAGACGGTGTAATCTTCCTGCACGTCCTCTATCCCCTCCCAGGCCGACCAGTACAGCGTCAGACGAACCGTCTGGCCCGGCCCGACGGTCGAGGGCCCCAGTTCGTAAGCCACAGGCTCGATGCTGGCCCCCAACCTGTAACCTTCCAGGTAGCCCACCAGGGCGCCAGGCCCCTCCGGCGCGTACAGAGCCAGAAACAACCCCCCGAAGTGGCGCCCGGCCAGTTTGTTGTAGTAACGACTTAAGTCGTCACTACGCTGGATGGCATAGACCCTGGGATGAAGAGTCAGAGCGCGAGCCAACGCCTCCGCAAAGCCTTCCTCGCCGGACGGGGTATAGAGAGGCGCGTCGCGACGCCAATAGTAATCCAGCAGGTCAAAGTGGGCCGGTAAGATCACCGCCTCGTCCTCACCGCAGGCAGCCTGAAGAAAGGCGGCCATCTGACGCAGGACAGGCTCAGCTACATCGTAGTACCACAGGCGGCGATTAGCCAGGGAAAAGGCCGCATTGTAACGCTCCTGGTAATCCTCGGCCCGGTAATCGACAGGCTCTCCTGCTCCCTCGTAGTAACGACTTAAGTCGTTACTACCAACTGCTTGATAAATCCACATCTTAGGCTGCCCCCCCACCAGGACGCGGCCCACCAGGGCGTACTCTTCCTCCAGGTCAGGCGGAACCTGATCCTGGTACTTGCGGCGGATGGAGTGTTTGACCTTCAGGAAATATTTGGGCCGCCCCGTGAGAGGCAGAGCGTCACGCGTATACCAGGCTTTGGTTTCCGGGCCTTCGTTGGTGTCGTAATCGCCCCGCAGGTCGCCATCTCTGTACAGGTAGCCTATCACCTTCCACCCCGATTGGTGCGGAAAGCCAAACAGCCCAAGGCGCGGCAGCTCCTCGTGAGGCATCCAGTACAGGGGAGTCTTGTGCTGCGGAAAGGCCAGAATGTACTCGATATCGTTCCTGATGAAAACAGTAAAAGTGTAAAAGGCAAAGAGCAGATAAAGAATTCCTACCGCCACCCAGGCCAGCCTCTTCTTTTCGATCTTTTCCAAGAGGGACGCCACGCCCATAGCCGCCAGGATGGCCCAGGCCGGCGAAAGACAGTAATAGTGAAAGCCCGGCTCCCGGAAGAGAAAGGCGTAAGTGACGAAGTAGGCGAAGAACCACAAACAAATTATCCTGATTCCATCCTTCAGGCCGGGGGCCAACCACAGCAGCCCCACCAGGGGCAGAAAAAGCGCCACGTTATAATGTCGGCCCCCCAGGAGCAAAGCCTCCGGGAAGAAAGCGGACACCATCAACCCCACCACAAATAGCAACGTTGGCGCAAGCCAGAGCCACACCTCTCCCCAGGCCCGCCGTAGCTCCCTGGCGCAGAAAACGATCAGGGCCACGAACATGAAGGCCACGTACCAGGTGGAATTATAGACGATTTGGGAGGAGAAGTAAAGAGCCAGGTTGTTGAAGGGGGCGCGCTCCAGGCTGATGCGGTGTCCCCCGTATTCGGAGAAGATTTCGGCAAAGTAGGGGCTGAGGATAAAGGGCAGATAGTAGGCGCACAGGATAAACACGGCCAGGCCCAGGGAGATCAGCAAGAGGCCCTTTCTCTCCCTGAAAAAATCGTACCCTTTCCGCCAGCAGAGGAAGAGAATGGGCAGGGCGATCAGGATCGACTCGTAATGGGTCAGCAGGCCAAAGGTCAGAAAAATCACGCCCAGGAGCTGATAGGCTACAGACCCTTCGGGTTTTGAAAACCCGAGGGGTCTGCTTTCCCGCAGGCGGTAGAAGCAGTAGAGCGCCAGGGTCAGCATCAGGGCCACGATACCCTGATATTGCACCAGGCGCGAGAACCCCAGGAAAAAACCCTCCAGGGTCAAAAGCGCCCCGGCCAGAAAGGCCACCTCCTCACCTGCTATACGGCGAGCCAGGGCGAACGCGACCAGCACGGCCAGGGCGCTTGCCAGGGCGAAGGGAAAACGCAGGGCAAACTCGTCGAAGCCGCCGCTAAAGAGGGCGAAGGCCGTAGCCACCACGATCTCTACCGGCCCCTTGCGATGGGTGAAAAGGGCTTCGTCCTGGCCCAAGATAATTGCCAACGCGCGGGAGGTAACGTCCACCTCGTCGCCCTGATACTCGGAATAGCCCAGATTGGCAAAGCGGAAGAAAAAGGCCAGGATCACCAGCAGGATTATGAGAATGAGCGTTTTACGCTTCTGAAACCAGCCAACACGGATTTTGGTCACGGATGTCACGGATTGGGCCATATTGTCCCAGGCATCTGATGCGGCCCTGGAAGTCCGCTCCGCGTTCTCCGGGCGCGCTGCGGGTTTCAGTGGGGCGTGTGAACGAAGGCCGGTCCGTGAAATCTGTGAAGGAAATCCGTGTCTGCTGGACGACAGAAAAGACACCACCGCCAGAACCACAATAGAGACATCCAGAGCGATCACCAGCATGGGCAGGGTAATAGCCCCCGGCAGAAAGTGCAGGAACAGGAGCAGCAGGGTGGAGAACACGTAGCCGGCTCCCAGGCTGATCAACACCCTTTCCAGCCAATCCGCAGGGCGGGGCAGGATCGCCTCCGCCAGCAGGCAGCCAGGCAACAGAAGGAACAAAGCTCCCCCGGCCAGGATGCCCAAAAAAGGAGGCGCGCCCAGGAGAAGGACAGCCGTAGACACCGCCGCCAAAACCAGGAGGCTTAGATAAACGCCAGCGCAAGGCCAGGCGGCTTTATCATTCGCTGTCGAACGGGAGAGGCTCATTTTCTCTATTGCACCCCGGTTTCGTACAGGATCAGGCGCACCGCTCCAAAACGATGTTCCTCCAGCCTGGGGCCTATCTTGTCCAGCATTTGCGGCTCCGTGGCCCACAACAGGGCGTATACCCTTAGATGCCCGGACCGAATCTCCGCCAGCCTGGAAAGGCTCTCAGGCAGAGGATAATAGGGCAGCCAGCCCCGGTAATAATAGCTCAGGATCCCCGCTCCGTCCAGGAGGAGGGCATCGCCCGGCCAGGCGTTCTCTTCCAGGAAGGCGGCGGCCTGCCGAAAAT
>DAOULT010000145.1:0-52677 GCA_034417895.1 Anaerolineae bacterium
GGGTTTATGTGGCCGATATGTGGTACTTACCGGCGGACGGGCCTGGCTCAGCACAACAACGTCCGGGCGCGGTGCGTATTCTTCTGGACCAGGCCCAGCCCCTGGTCATCGACACCCAGGCGGAGGAAAAGGGCTACTATCACATCCCCACCTACATGGCCGACGAGAAAGGAGAGTTGCTCTTCTGGGTGCCGCTCAGGGCTTTTCTCTCGGTGGAAAATTGGGTGCACGTTTTCATGGCTAATTCGCCCTTTGGCATCTTCAGTTGGGGAGCACGGATGGAGAGCGATGTGGACAAATGGGGGGTCAAAGCCAGGATCGTGCTCCGCTCCCTGCTGGAAAGGAAACAGTTTCTTTCCTGCTCTGAGTTGGTGAAAATAGGCAAGAATACCCACATCGACCCCACGGCTGTCATCCAGGGTCCGACTCTCATCGGCGACAACGTGACCATTGGCCCCGGAGTGGTTATCTCCAACTGTATCGTTGGCAACAACGTGAATATCATGCAGGGCTGCCAGTTGTTGTTGAGCGTGGTCAGCGATGGCTGTTATTTGCCTTTCCGCGCCGCGCTGTTCATGACTACCCTCATGGAGAATGCTATGGTGGCCCAAAATACCTGTCTACAATTGTGTGTGGTGGGCCGCGACTCTTTCATCGGAGCGGGCACAACTTTCACGGACTTCAATCTCTTACCCAAACCTCTCCGCACCATGCACCAGGGCGACCTCCAGTCCGTAGGGAGGCCCGTGCTGGGAGGGTGTGTGGGCCATAACTGTCGTATCGGGGCTGGCCTTACCATCTATCCGGCCCGCACTATCGAATCCGATACTGTTCTGGTTCGTTCCGACCGCAGGGCGGTGATCGTAAAGAATGTCAGTTACGAGGAGAGCGATCACCATGACTGGAAAGATGAGGAACGACATCCCCGTCAGTATCCGAGATGAGCAGAGCGTCTAATCCCCAAATCGAACACTGGATTTTCAACCTTGTTAAAGACGGGACCGGAGATCAAAAACTAAGCGCCAGATGAACACTTTCGCCTTTATCTTCCATCCTTTAGATCCAAAGAAAGACGTGGCTCGTAAGTTCAAGCTTTTCGGTTATCTGCCAACCAGCGTGATCAATTTTCTGTCGCGTTTTTTCCCCCCGGTATATATTTCTCATATTACCGGGATTCGTTCCATTCTGGGCCAGGAGACTGAAGGCTGGTTTGTAGCCTGCCCTCTCACTCCCGCCCGGATGCTGCAACTGCCTCCTTCGGTTGTGTACCGTAAAATCATCCAGACCGGGCGCCTGGCGGAGAGATTGGGAGCGCGAGTTCTGGGGCTGGGCGCTTTCACCTCTGTAGTGGGCGATAAGGGAGTGACTGTTGCCAGCCACCTTAACATTCCGGTCACCACGGGCAATAGTTATACCGTGGCTGTGGCGGTAGAGGCCAGCCGCGAAGCGGCCCGCCGCATGCAGATCGACCTTCCGTCCGCTAAGGCGGCGGTGGTGGGAGCGACGGGCACCATCGGTAGCGTCTGCGCCCAGCTTCTGGCTACAGATGTGGCGGAAATGCTCCTGATCGGACGGCGCCTTAACAGGCTGGCAGAGATCGGGCAGCGGGTCAGAGCCGGTGGTTGCTCCAGGGTGGTGTGCTCTACTAACCTGGACGACATTCTCCAGGCCGACCTGATTCTCACCGTCACCAGCGCTCTGGAAACCCTGATCGATCCGCACCATCTCAAAAGCGGGGCCGTGGTCTGCGATGTAGCGCGTCCGCGGGATGTTTCCCGTCAGGTGGCTGAGCAAAGAGACGACGTGCTGGTCATCGAGGGAGGAGTGGTAGAGGTGCCCGGGGCAGTCGATTTTCATTTCGATTTCGGCTTTCCGCCTGGGATGGCTTACGCCTGTATGGCCGAAACCATGATCCTGGCTCTAGAGGAACGATACCAGAGTTATAGCCTGGGTAAAGCCATTACCATCCAACAGGTGCAGGAAATGGAGACCCTGGCCCGTAAACATGGTTTCAAACTGGCCGGGTTCCGCAGCTTCGAACGAGCTATTACCGACGAGCAAATAGAGCGTATCCGGGAAAACGCCCGCCGTAAACGCAAGGAAAAGCGTGCCTGGGTACCTAGGCCCTAGGTGCCTGGCTACCTAGGGACAAGCAGGTGGAGGTAAAAAGCATGAGTAAAGGCAGACTGCTCGTTGTAGAGGATGATTTTGACATCTCTAATATGTTGCGTATCTATTTCGACTCTCAGGGGTACGAAGTGGTCGTCGCCGCCCGTGGGGGCGATGCGCTGGAGCTTTCCCGCAGAAAACTGCCTGATTTGGTCATTCTGGACATATTTCTGCCTGACATCGATGGGTACGAGGTGTGTCGCCAACTGCGTGATAGCCTGCGAACCAGTCACATTCCGATCATCTTTCTCACCCAGAAAGACGAACGCAGCGATAAAATCGCTGGTCTGGAACTGGGGGCCGATGATTACATTACCAAGCCCTTCGACATCGAAGAACTCAAACTACGGGTGCAAAACTCCCTGCGCCGCTCCCAGCGCGAAAGCTTGACCAGCCCCACCACCGGCTTGCCCAGTGGTAAACTGATCGAAGAGCAGTTGAAACTGCTCATGCGTCGTCCAGATTGGGCCATCCTCTATGTCGGCCTGAACGACATAAAGCCCTTCAACGATGCCTATGGCTTTGTGGCTGGTGATGACGTCCTGCGCTTCGCGGCCATGGTGGTGGGAGAAGCGGTGGATGAAACTGGTTCTCCAAACGACTTCATTGGTCATGTCGGCGGGGGTGATTTCATAATTATTACCGTTCCTGGCATCGCCTATAAGCTCAAGGACAACATTATCCATCGCTTTAATGAAGAGGTAAGGGCTTTTTATTCTTTCAAAGATCGGGAAAGAGGTTATGTCGTCATCAAGGAGGCCGACGGAGGCGAACGCCATGCCCCCCTGATGACTATGTCGGTGGGCATCATTACTGATCAGACCACTGAGTTCGCTGATATCAGGGAGATCACCGAGATCGCCGCCGAAGCCAGGCGCATGTCAGAGCGCCAATAGGAGTGCAGGCCCTGGACCATGATTCAGCATCTAGCGAGGGCAGTTCCCCACCCTCCCGGATCAAACCCCAGATTTTGGGAACGTCTGCCCTATGCTTGCCAGACACGACCCAAGCCCTGGCTTAATTTGAGCGTCCCCTGTTCCGCTCAGAGCAGGGGGGCAGGAGAACGGAAATGGGTTTATCTTTGTTTTGTAACCCATCACATCCAGATGCCACAACTGATAATGCTCATGCTTATGATCACCTTGAGCGCGACGACGAACGTTCGCTGTTGTTGAAGCGGGGAAGACAATATGCCAGGATCAAGGTTTGTATAAACATCATTCTTTTTATCGCACTGCTGGCTATATTTTTGGGGGGGCCTGCTGAGAGGAAAATTTCCATTTTGGTGGCGATGGGGGGCGTCGTCTTAGATGGGCTTGGCCTGCTGCCTTATCTGGCTCTCCTGCCCCGCCGACCCCTGGGGGCCATTTACTTCAGTTTCTCTTTCTCCGCTCTGGCCGTGGCCTGGCTGGAGATTTTCAGCGGCTATCTGGCGGGCGCCTCGGGTTTTTTCTACCTGTTGCTCCTGGCCGCCTTCGGCTTCGTTCTGGCCCGCCCCGGCCATTCTTACGTCATGGCTACCCTGACCACCGTCCTGTACCTGGGCACCGCGGGCCTGGAGTTCAGTGGTGTGGTGCCCCTGGAAGTACCTTTGCCCCATTTTCACCTGATAGTGAGCATGGTGGTGTTCACCGTGTTGTCTTTATACAGCCTGGCGACTATAACCGACGTCATCCTGAGCACGCTGGCCCGCACCAACCGCGAATTACGCTCGGCGGCTCTGGAGAACGCCCGCCTCTACCAATTGGAGCAAACCCGCCGCCACCTGGCCGATACCCTGTTGGAAGTAAGCGAGACCGTCAGCGCCAGCCTCGACCTGGAGGAGGTGCTGGAAATCATTCTGGACCAACTGGGATTGGTGGTGGAGTACGACAGCGCTGCCATCATGCTTCTCGAAGATCAGACCCTCCAGATCACTGCCAGCCGGGGTTTTGAGAGGAGCGATTACCCCGGATTTGCTTTTTCTCTGGCCGGACGTGAGCACCTTCAGCGCCCCCTACAAACGGGACAGCCCTTGATTATCGACGACGTGCACCAGGAGCCAAGCTGGGAGTACATCGAGAGCACGAAGTACATCCACTCCTGGATCGGGGTGCCGCTCATCAGTGGGGAGAAGACCATTGGGCTGCTGACCATCGATCATAAGACCTCCGCTTATTACCAGCCTGAGGATGGAGTTGTGGCGCGGGCCTTTGCCAACCAGGCCGCCATCGCCATTGAAAACGCCCGTCTGTATGAGAAAGCTCAGCAGGGACTCAGAGACCTGTCCGTCCTGTTCGAAGCCGGTCAGGCTGCTTCCGCCACCCTGTCCGCCGAGACTGTCGTCCTCACCATGGCCGAGTACATGACCAAAGCTATCGGGGTGCACGGGTGTGCCATCTCTCTCTGGGACGAAGAGACGGACACCATCACCGCCCTGGCCGATTATACAGACCTGGAAGGGCGGGGGCCAGACGAGCAGGTGCAGGACGTAGGGCATCCCTACCCCCTGAGCAATTATCCGGCTACCAAAAAACTTTTGCTCTCCCGCGAACCCCTGGTGGTCGATGTGGACGACCCAGACGCCGATGAATACGAGCGGCAACTGCTCTCAAAGTTCGAGTGGCGCGTTATGCTGGCTCTGCCTATGGTGGTCAAGGATCGGGTCATCGGCCTGGCGGAACTGTACGACTACCGGCCAGGGCGTCGCTTCTCGGAGCGGGAGGTCTACCTCTCTCAAGCGCTGGCTAATCAGACGGCCATGGCCATCGAGAACGCCCAGCTTTATCAGGCCACCGACCGCAACCTGACTCAGTTGGTCAGGGAACTGTCTACCATAGATGAGATCGACCGCGAGCTATCCGCCACCCTCGATTTTCAGCGGGTTATTGACCTCGTTCTGGAGAGGGCTATGGAGGCCACCGGGGCCACCGCTGGCGCAGTCGCTTTGTGCCAGGAGAGCAGAGACACCATCGACTTTATATCCCACCGCGGTTATCCTCAGACTTTTATCGAGACCTACCGGGCGCAGCTCTGGAGCACGAGAGAAGGGATCACCGGCCGGGTGGTCAGAACGGGACAGCCGTCCCTCATTCCTGATGTCTCCCAGGATCCAGATTACCTGGCCGCCGTCCCCGCAATCCGGTCCGAACTGGCCGTGCCCATCATCCGCCAGGGACAGGTCATCGGCGCTATCAACCTGGAAAGCCTGACCCTGGCCGCCTTTAACGAGGATCATTTGCGCTTCGTCGAACGCCTGGCCGACCACGCCGCGCTGGCCATTAAAAACGCCCAACTCTACGAAGACACTCAGACCAAAATGCGGGAAATGGCCGCTCTCCTGGAGGCAGGACAGGCCATCACCTCCCTGGAACTTAGCGGAGTGTTAAGTGTCCTGGTGGAGAAAGTGGCCCAGGCCCTGGACGCCGAACAAAGCTCCGTTTACCTGGTGGATAAAGACACGGGCTACATTGTCCCCCAGGCGGTCTATGGTCTGGGACATCTGGAATACGACCAGGTGGCCTTTGCCCCTGGTGAAGGGACCATCGGCTGGGTGGTCGAAAATGCTCTACCCCTTTTGAGCGAGGATGCCCAACACGACCCGCGCTTCAAACCCAAAGCGGGAGCGGCTCTTCAGTTGAGAACCATTCTGACCGTGCCCCTCGTGTTTCAGGGAGAAGTGATCGGGGCTCTGGAAGCCTGCAACAAGCGAAGCATCTTTGGCTTCAGCCCCGGCGACCAGGATTTGCTGATAGCCTTCGCCAACCAGGTGGCCGCCGCTATCGCTAACGCCCAACTTTACCAGGATGAACAACGCCGCGCCCGGGAGATGGTCGCTCTCAACCAGGTGGCGCAGGCTATCAGCTCCGTCCTCGATTTGTCAGAGGTCACCGACCTGCTGGTAGAGCGGGCTGTGGCTATCACCTCCGCCGAGGCTGGTCTTCTGGTCTTGCGAGACCCGGCTGGCGGTCTGCGCGTTCTGGCTCAGCGCGGTCACCCGCAGGAACTTGTCGCCGAGTACAGCCGCGCCTGGGACTCCAGCCGAGGCGTCATCGGCCGCGTCATGCGTAGTGGTCAGGTGGCCCTGGTGCCCGATGTGCAACGAGACCCCGATTACGTGCCCCTCATCCGGGCCGGGCGTTCCGAGCTAACCGTCCCCATCTGGCGAGAGGAAGAGGTTATCGGGGCCCTCAACCTGGAGAGCAAGCGGCCAGCCGCTTTCAGCCAGGAGGACCTCAGCTTCCTCACCCATCTGGCCGAACACGCGGCCATCGCCATTGAAAACGCTCGCCTCTACGAGGCCGCAGAGCACAGGGCCGAAGAATTGGCTACCCTGAACGAGATCGCCCACACCGTGACTTCTACCCTCGATCTGCAAAACGTTTTCAAGCTGGTGATGGAAAAGATCGGTGAAATATTCCGCGTGGAACGGGGCTCCCTGTTAATTCTTGACGAGCAAACCCAGGAACTCTACTTTGCCTGGACCCTGGCCGAACACGTCGAGGAGTTGAATGAGTTGGCCGATTTTCGCGTCAAGCTGGGGCAGGGCATCGTTGGCTGCGTGGCCCAGACGGGAGAACCGGCTATCGTGCACGACGTAGAACAGGATCCCCGCCACTATGCGGCGGTGAGCCAGGCGGTTGGGTTCAATGTCCGGTCGATCCTGTGCGTGCCCCTGGTGTTCAAGGGCAGGGTTATCGGAGCCATCGAACTCCTGAACAAGATCGAGGGCCATTTCGGCCAGGAAGATATCGGGCGTCTGAACGCCATCGCCGCCCCGGTAGCCATCGCCATCGAGAACGCCCGTCTTTACGACGAGGAGCGGCGGCGGGCCGAAGAATTGGCCGGTCTGCACAGGATTTCCCAGGCCATCGGGGCGGTGACGGACATCCGACAGGTCTACGAGCAGTTGACCGAGCGGATAGGCACTCTGGCCGGCGTGGAGATGTGTGGCGTTCTCCTGTACGATGATGATAATGAAGCGCTGCTCAGCCAGCCGCCCTTCTACGGCGTACCGGCAGAGATGATCCGTTTCTACCGTATCCCGGTGACCAGGGACAGCCAGTTCTGGCAGATCTGGCAGGATTATGATTATTTCATCTCCAACGATGTTCTGCGGGATCCGCTGGTGGCCGAGGCGGGGCTTTCGGACCTGGCGCGGCTGGCCGGGGTGCGGGCCACTCTTTTGGCCCCCATGACGGTCGGCAAGCGCCGGATCGGGATTGTACAGGCTTCCAACAAACTCGACGGCTCTCCCTTCAACGAGGACGATGCCCGTCTGGTGAGCATCTTCGCCAACCAGGCCGCCGCCATCGTGGAGAACGCCCGTCTCTATAGCCTGACAGATGAGCAACTGCGCGAACGGGTGGACGAGCTGACCGCTCTGCAACACATCGTCCAGGAGTTGAACGCCACCCTGGAGTTACAACCCATTCTGGATTTGGTGCTGGACGAGTGCATGAGGATTACTTCCGCCACTCACGGCAACATCGCGCTCCTGGACAGGGAGGACAACAGCGAACGTTCGTTGTTCCGGGTCACGGTTATGAGGAACTACACGGCACAAGAAGAAGAGCAGTTGCGGACAGCCCGTCTCGGAGAAGGAGAGGGCGTAACCGACGAAGTGATTCGCAGCGGTCAGCCGCAGATCATCCCCGATACGGACCGTGAGAGTCGGTTCGTCTGTTTCAAGCCGGAAACCCGCTCCGCTTTGGTGGTGCCCATCTTCTACGAGAAAGAGGTGGTAGGCTCCATTAATCTGCGCAGCGATCGGCCCCAGACCTTCAACCAGCACGATCTGGATTTCGTCCAGGCTTTGGCTGACCAGGCGGCTATCGCCATCGGTAATGCTCAACGCTACGAAGAACAGGTCCGCCGTGGTGAGATTCTGCGACGGCGCACAGGGCAGATGGCCCGTCTGTTCCAGATTGGCCGCGCCGTCCGCATGGATCGGCCCTTAGAAAGCATATTGGAGGACATCGCCTTTGCCGTCCAGGAAACGGTGGGCTTCAACATGGCGCTCATTGGCCTGGTAGAAGGCGACCCGCACAGCGAACGTTCGTTGTTGAGATGGGCGGCGGCGGCCGGTGTTCCTCTGCCCACCTTCCATGAGATGCAGGAGCGTCGTCTTCCTGTGGCTAACCTTGAGGCGGCCATGGATGAGCAGTTTCGGATCAGCCAGTCTTACCTTATACCTCACGGCCACGAAACGCTCTGGGAAAAAGAGGCCGCTCTCCGCACTTTGCTGGAAGATAGAAGCGCGACGACGGAAGGCCCGGAGGCAGAAAGATGGCATCCGGTCGATATGCTTCTGGTGCCACTCAGGGGCACGGATGGGCGGGTGTTGGGGCTTATGACCGCTGATGACCCTCGCGATGGACGAAGACCGGCACGGTCGGTCATCGAGGCCCTGGAGACTTTCGCCAGTCAGGCCGCCATGGCCATTGAGAACACCCGCTTGTACGAAGGAGTCAGTAAACGACTGGCTCAGGTCTCCAGCCTCCAGGCGGTAAGCACGGCGATGGTCAGCACCCTGGAATTGGAGAAACTGCTGGAGCTTATCGTGGAACAGGCTACCAACCTGTTGGACGGCGAGGGCGGAGTATTGAATATGTGCGATCTGGACAGGAATGTGGAGGAAGTGGTCGCCACGGTCGGTTCAGCTAAACCCGAACAGGGGGTTAAAGATTCGTTGGGAGATACCCTGTCTGGGTGGGTAGCCATTCACAACCAGCCCTTAATCTGCAACGACTTGGCCGCTGAGCCTCGCGCCAGCCGACGAGGTATTGAAGCCATGAAAGCGAGGACGGCTGTTTTTGCTCCTCTGCAAGTTCAGGAACGGGTGATAGGCAGTCTGGTGGTGCTGGATAAAGAAAAGGGCCAGGGCGAATTTAACCAGGATGACCTCGACCTGCTGGTGGCCTTCGCCAACCAGGCGGCCATCACTATCGAAAACGCCCGCCTCTACGAGCAGGAGCTGCACCGGGCCAGGGAGGCCGAGACTCTGGCGCAGATCGGATTGGCTATGGCCTCTTCCCTCGATCTGCCCACCGTCCTGAACGCCATCGCCGAGGGAGCGCTGAAACTGGTCAAAGCCAACAACATCAACATCTTCCTCTACGACGAAGAGAGCCAACAGTTCACCTTTGGCGCCGGACTGTGGGATACAGGTCATCAGGTGACCCCCGCTCTGCCCCGCCAGGATGGTCTGACTGTCAGGGTAGTCGCTTCAGAGAGGCCGGTCGTCATCCATCACGCCTCCGAGCACCCCCTGTATGCCGCTTTGGGCAGCGAGGACCTGGGAATGCTGGCCCAGTTCCCACGCCTGGAAGCGGTGGCTGGGTTCCCCATTCGGCGAGGCCCCACCACCCTGGGAGCCTTCAACGTCTCCTTCACCGTGCCTCACATCTTCAGCCAGGACGAGCTGGATATCCTGGCTTTTCTGGCTAACCAGGCGGCCATTGCTATCGAGAACGCCCGGCTTTACGAGGAAGCCAAAGTGCGGGCTGATGAGATGTCCGCCCTTTACGAGACCTCCCTGGACATCGCCGCCCAACTGGACCTGCCCCAACTGCTGCACTCCATCATGGAGCGGGCGGCTGCCCTGCTGGGCGCCAAAGGAGGAATGCTCTACATTTACGACGAAGCCAGTGAGGAGCTGGAGTTAATTGAGAGTTACAATCTTAGTCAGGAATTGGTCGGCGTCCGCCTCAAGAGGGGGGAGGGTCTATCCGGCAAAATATTAGCCAGCGGCGAACCGATGATCGTGGGCGACTATCGCACCTGGGCAGGCCGCTCTGAGAAGTTTGCCGGTCAACCCGTTGGCTCAGTGCTGGGGATGCCTCTGCGGTGGGGCGGGCGCATCGTGGGGGTGATCACCATCTTCGAGAGTGTGGAACGGGCCTTCAGCGATGAGGACATGCGGCTTCTGGGGCTGTTTGCCAACCAGGCGGCCATCGCTATCGAGAACGCCCGTCTCTACTCCGCCAGCGAACGCCGTATCGAGGAGTTAACTGCTCTGCATCAGATCGGAGTGCAGATCGGGGCCCAGCTCGACCCGAAAACGCTCTTGAACCAGATCAGCCGCAACGCTATGGAGCTCTTAAAAGGGGATTCAAGCTGCATCCTGCTTCTGGACGAAAACCGTGAGTATCTCACCATCCAGGGTTCGGCCGGCATGGGCGAAGAAGTGGTCAAGGGGACCCGTGACCGCCTGGGAGAAAGCATCGCCGGGCGGGTGGCGATGACCAGTCAGCCTATCATTGCCAACGACCTTCCCCACGATCCCCGTTTCTACAACCCGGCGGCCAGTGGCGAGCAATGGCTGGCGATCATCAGCACGCCCATGTTTGCAGGCGATGAGATCATTGGCACCCTGGACGTGCACAGCAGAACCAGGCTTTTCGCCTTTACCGAAGAGCATCTTCAGATTCTCTCCCTGCTGGCTAACCAGGCCGCCATCGCCATCGCAAACGCCCGCCTCTTCGGAGAAGTGGAGCGCCGCGCTCAGCAATTGATGGCCCTGCACAGCATAGGCCGCACCACCTCTCTTTCCTTCGACCTGGGCGTCGTCCTGAAAGCGGTGCTGCAATCCATAAGTGATATCATGGGCTTCGAGTACGTCACCATCTCCCTGGTCGATGAGGAAAAACAGGTCGTCGAGATGAAACACATCATCTGGCAGGGAGAATTCGACGCCTACCCGGACTGGATGGCGATGTCCAGGTATCCCCTCGACTTCCCCGATATCCTGACCGATATCGTGCGCACCGGCCAGACTGAGATTATCGACACCTGGGATGAGCGGTTTAATAGAGAGATTTGGGATAAATTTGGTCACGAACGACTGTTCAGAATCTTCATGCCCATTAAGATCAAGGAGCGCGTGCTGGGCACCCTGGAGGCCGGCTACGACAAGAGCGCCAAAGCCTACGTCAGCGACGAAGAAGTGCGCACCCTGGAGGCTTTCGTCGATCAGGCGGCCATCGCCATCGAGAGCGCCCACCTCTTCCAGGAGACCTTTAGACGGGCCGAGGAGATGCGCCTGCTATATGATTTCGGGGTGGCCGTCAGCGCCAGCCTCGACCTGGACGAAGTGCTGACCCTGGTTGTGGAAAACGCCCTGCGCCTGACCCACACGGAGCTGGGCCTGATCTTTGTCCTGGATCGAGTCACAGGAGATTACGTACAGCACATGGCTACCGATGTCCCTGACAGTCTCCTCCCTCTGCCCGCCGACAAACCGCGTCCCGGCAAGCTGACCGACATCATCGTCGAGAACGGAAAGCCGATCATCATTCCCGAAGTCAGGGACGATCCTCGACTGGGCCCCACCATGCGAAAACTGGGGATGCGAGCCGTGGCTGGAGTGCCTGTCGAAAGTTTAGGCCAGGCTATTGGGGCTCTTTTCGTGGGCAGTACCCAGCCCCGTTCCTTCCCTGAACGCCAGATCTCCTCACTTTCCTTCCTGACCAACCAGGCGGCAGTCTCCATTCGTAATGCTCAGCTTTATCAGGAGATCAGTCGTTTCTCTCAGGAGTTGGAGTGCAGGGTTGAGGAGCGCACCAAAGAGCTGGACGTTGCCAACCGTCAACTTACTCTGGAGCGAGATCGGGTAGAGACTCTGTACCGCATCACCAGCGAGCTTTCGGCCAGCCTCGATCTGGACCGTGTTCTGACCCAGGCTCTGGTTCTGGTCAACGAGGCGGTGGGCGTCGAGCACGGTTCGATCATGCTTCTTGACCGCGAAACGGATAACCTCATCTACCGGGCGGCCCTGGGGCGGAAAGAAGCCCTGCCACGTGGGGGAAAGATGACTCCCTATCGGCGTGGCGTGGGGCTGGCCGGTTGGGTGCTCGAACATCGGGAGGCGGTCATCATCGAGGACGTGAGCCAGGACGAACGTTACATAGTCGATGACGGTAAAGAGGCTCAAAGTCGGGCCGCTCTGGCCGTGCCTCTCACCTCTGGCGACGACATCCTGGGCGTGCTCCTCCTGTTCCATCCCCAACCGGGGTTTTTCTCCCAGACTCATTTGAAGTTGGTTTCGGCGGCCGCCACCCAGTTGGCGACGGCCATCAACAATGCCGAACTCTACCGCCTGATCAGAGAATCGTCTGAAAGGCTGGGCGATCTGCTGCGGGCCACCCAGGCCGAAGCCTCCAAAAGCCGGGCCATCCTGGAAGGCATTGCCGATGGGGTGCTGGTTACCGACTCCCGCGGCGACATTATCCTCTTTAATGAAGCCGCGGGCCGCATTCTGAACCTGAAGAGCGTCCAGGCCCTGCACCGCTCTATCCATCAGGCCCACACCTACGCTGACCATTCACCGCCAGCCGCGCGTAGCCTGGCTCTGGTCAGCCAGTGGATGACCGAAGCTCAGGAACGAATACCGGCCGCCGAAAAATTGGAAATGTTCGAGCAACAAATAGAGACCGCCGGGCTGGTGATCAATGTGCGCATCGCCCCGGCCATGATGGGAGACGAGTTTGTAGGCGCGGTAGCCCTTTTCCGTGATATCACCAGGGAGGTGGAAGTGGAGCGCCTGAAGAGCGAGTTCATTTCTACGGTCTCCCACGAGCTACGCACCCCGATGACCTCCATCAAAGGCTATACCGATTTGCTTTTCCTGGAGACAGTAGGAGACATCAACCAGGCCCAACGAAACTTCTTGCAAATCATCAAAAGTAACGCCGACCGCCTGACTCTTCTGGTGAACGACATTTTGGACATCTCGCGTATCGAAATGGGACGCATCAGACTGGACCTCAAGCCGCTCCCCATCAAGACTGTCATCGAAGAGGTGGTGACCTCGCTCTCGGAACAGGTGCAGGAGAAAAATCTGAGCATAACCCTGGAAGTTCCGGAAGACTTGCCTCCGGTCAAAGGCGATCACGACCGCGTCACTCAGATTCTGGTCAACCTGATCAGCAATGCCTATCAGTATACGCCCCGAGGCGGGCGCATCACCATCTCTGCGCAACAACAACGAGCCTTCGCTGTTGGCGGCGCCCTCCAGGTGAACGTAGCCGATACAGGCATCGGCATCTCTCCTGAGGATCAGGAAAAAATATTCGATCCTTTCTACCGGGCCGAACATCCTCTGGTGCAGGAGAGCGGGGGTACTGGTCTGGGCTTAAATATCGTCAAGTCTTTTGTGGAGATGCAGGGCGGAGAGATATGGGTTGAAAGCGAACTGGATCAAGGCAGCACTTTCAGTTTCACCCTGCCCCTGGCTAATGGCGAACCAACAGCGGACGGGAATAAGAACGGACCTTGAGAAAAATGGCAGAGTTAACTGCAAAAAAGAAAGAAAAAGAGCTGGCGCGCCTGTATGGAGAGGCCAAACAACGAATGTTGCGATGGGAAGAACAGCTCCGGGTGACTCACCAGGTGAGCAACGCCATTGCCTCAGCGGCGGACGTTCGTGATATAGATGAACTGCCTCGTCAGGTGGTGGAAATAATCAAAGAGACCTTCGATTATTATTTCGTCGGCATCGCTTTGCTCGAAGGTGATGAGCTGGTTTATAAGAGCGGCGCTTGCGCTGCTCGTGAGAAGCCTCCTCCTGGCCTCCATCTCCAACAGCAAACCTTCGTTGTGGGAGGAGAGAGCATCGTCGGTGGGGTAGCAGCCAGCGGTCAGCCGGCGCTGATAGGCGATGTGCGGCTGGAAGACGCTGGCGAAACGGTGGCCGGACGGGAAGAAACAGCTAACGATCGTTGCGGCGAACATTCGTTGTTGGCTGTCCCCCTCAAGGTCAGGGAGCGGGTCGTTGGCGTGATGGTCGTCGAAAGCGACCACCTGCACGCTCTCGACGACCACGATCTGCGCTTGATGCAATCTGTGGCTAATCAGGTGGCTACCAGCCTGGAGAATGCCCGCTTGCAGGAGATAATCGAGCGGGACACCGAGCGTTTGCTGTTGGCTCAGCGGGTGGAGGAATTGACCGAACAAAAAACGTTCGACGTCGAAATAGCGCGCACCGTGACCTCCACCCTCGATCTCCAGACCGTATTTGAGCGGGTCATGCACAGGATCAGGGAAGGGTTCAAGGTGGAGCGGGGTTCTCTGCTGCTGGTCGATGAAGAGACGGGCGACCTGGCTTTTGCCTGGACCCTGGATGGCCGGGACAAGGCGCTGGAAGAGTTCCGTCTTAAGATTGGACAAGGCATCGCTGGCTATGTGGCTCAGACTGGTGAGCCGCTCATTGTCCCTGATGTGTCGCGCGACCCCCGTTTCCACGCCCAGGTCAGTCAGTCGTTGGGGTTCGTCACCAAATCGATACTGTGTGCGCCCCTGCAAGTTAAAGACCGCGTCATTGGCGTTATCCAGCTTTTGAACAAGCTCGAAGGCCAATTCAGCCAGCTCGATATAGACCGTTTGGTGGCTATTGCCGCGCCGGTGGCCATTGCTATCGAGAATGCCCGTCTCTACAAGTCGGAGCAGGACCGTCGCCACGTGGCCGATACCCTGTTGGAGATGAGTAAAACGGTAGGGTCTACCCTGGATCTGAACGAGGTGCTGGAGACCATCCTCGACCAACTGAAGCAGGTGGTTGATTACGATAGCGCGGCCATCATGCTTCTGGAGGAGGATGCCGCGAACGTTCGTCGTTTAAGCGTCACCGCTGGCCGGGGTTTCGCCGACGCCAGCCAACTGGACATTGGCCTCACGGTCGAGGACCACGAACACCTCTCCCGTCCGCTGCGAAGCAGAAAGCCTCTAATTATCGCTGACGTGCATCAGACCCCCAGTTGGGAAGTTGTGAAAGGCTCTGAATACATCCGCTCCTGGATGGGGGTCCCTCTCATCAGCGGCGAGAAGGTCATTGGTCTGCTTAGCATAGACAAAGGGGTGGTGAGCTACTACCGAGACGAAGATGCCCACCTGGCCGCTGCTTTTGCCAACCAGGCGGCTATTGCCATCGAACATGCCCGCCTGTTCGCCGATCTTCAGAAGGTCAACGAAGAACTGATAGAAGCTAACGAGGCCAAAACCCAGTTTGTGTCCGTGGTCTCCCACGAATTGCGTACCCCGATGACTTCCATCAAAGGGTATACCGATATGCTTATGGGCGGAATGGTGGGAGACCTGAACGACAACCAACGTAGATTTCTGGGAATTATCAGAGCGAACGCCGAACGTTTGAGCCATCTGGTGAACGAGCTTCTGGAGATCTCCCGCATCGAGGCCGGTCGGCTCAAGCTCCACTTTGAGCCTTTACGGCTGCCGGACATTGTTTCCGAGGTGATAGCCTCTCTGGAGAAACAGATCGCGGAGAAAGGGCTGCGTGTGTCTCTGTCTATCCCTGACAACCTGCCCCTGGTGTTTGCTGATCGCGACCGGGTCACCCAGGTTTTAGTTAATCTGGTCAGCAACGCTTATCGGTACACCGCCTCGGGAGGCCAGATCATCATCTCTGTTGAACAATTCGCCAGCAACAACGGATGTTCGCTGTTCATCGTGACCAGGGTGATCGATACCGGCATCGGCATCTCGCCCGAGGATCAGGCCAAATTGTTCAGCCGTTTTTTCAGGGCTGACCATCCTGTGGTGCGGGAACAAGGGGGGACGGGTCTCGGTTTGTCGATTGTGAAATCCATCATAGAGATGCACCAGGGGAGTGTGTGGGTCGAAAGCGAGTTGGAGGTGGGAAGCACCTTCAGCTTCACCCTGCCCCTGGCCGATAGCACCTGAGTTGAGGCGTAATAACGATGACACAATGTATCGAGGTGACAATCAGTAAAGAGACCGATGTCTACGTGGCCTCGCAGAGCGGTAAGAGGCTGGCTCGGCAGATGGGCTTCAAGCAGGCCGATCAAACGCGGGTCGAGACGGTGATCTCCGAGTTGGCTCGCAATATATTGTTGTACGTCGGACAAGGGGTCATAACCATAACCTCCCTGAGCGGAGAGCAGGGGCCAGGTCTCGAAATCGTGGCCCTGGACCACGGCCCCGGTATTCCAGACCTCGAATGGGCCATGAAGGACGGGTACAGCACCTCCGGCGGTCTGGGAGCCGGTCTGCCCGCAGTGCAAAGGCTGATGGATGACTTCGAGATCGTATCGACGCCAGGCCAGGGCACAAAAGTGAGAGCCGTGAAGTGGTTGAAACCCCGATCCGGCTAGCCTGAAAGCACAAAAATGGCAACCGAAAGCAGAGGCAGTGAGTTGAATAACGAAACCAACAACGAACGTTCATTGTTACAGTTAAAACGAGAGCTGGCGCAGCGGACCCTGGAGCTATCTGCCTTGCAGCAGGCAGCCTCGGTCTTTGGGGCCATGTCTGAGGGAGAGGATATCTACGGTAAGTTGGCTGAGCAGGCTGCTCAACTTTTAGATGTGGAGATGTGCGCCATCTTGCTCTACGACGAGAAAGAGCGGGCGCTGGTGAGTAAGACTCCCGCCTACGGGTTAGGCGACGAGATGGCCCGCGCTTATCGGGTGCCCCTTGAGGACGAGGCTATCTGGAAGCTGTGGCAAGAGAGCGACTATTTGGTGCTCAACGACGTAATGAACAATCCCCTGGTGCTGGCCCTGGGCCTGAAACCTCTGGCCGAGGCCCTGGGAGTGTGGTCTACCATGATGGTGCTCATGCGCCTTGAGGGTCGCGGCCTGGGTGTGATCCAGCCTTCTAACAAACGGGACGGCAGCGGTTTTAACCAGAACGATATCCGGCTCCTATCCATTTTTGCTTCTCAGGCGGCCGTGTCCATCAAAAACGCCCGGCTCTTCGCTCAGATGAACCAGGCGTTGGAGAAACTAAAGGCCATCAGCGCAGAGCAGGCCCGGCTGCTGGAGGCCGTTCGCGAACTGTCTACCCCTCTCGTACCCGTCACCGACGACATCCTGGTTTTGCCCCTGGTGGGGGGCATCGATTCGCGACGGGCTCAGCAAATTATGGAAACCTTGCTGAGGGGCATAACCGAGCGCGGAGCAGAGGTGGTCATCATCGACATCACCGGCGCGCCGATGGTGGATACAGCCATAGCGGACCACCTTCTGCGGGCCACACGGGCAGCCGCTCTGCTGGGGTGTCAGACCATCCTGGTGGGTATTACTCCGCAGGTAGCCCACACTATTGTGCAGTTGGGGGTAGACCTTTCGGGTCAGATCACCCGCCGCGATTTACAAAATGGCATCGAACACGCCTTGCGTCTGGTAGGACGGCGTATCGTGTCCATTAGGTGAATAGCCATAGAGTCAGATGTGGCCCCTTCAAATTCAACAACGAGCGTTCGCTGTTGAATCTGGCGTAGCAGGCAAGCAGTCGCCGTCCTCGTCGATGTCATTTGGAAGGTTTTTGGAAGGTCGGGAGGGCATTTTGTAAGGCCATTGGAAGGCGTAGGGAGTATAATATATAGAGTGGGTAGCAGGTTTGTTCAAGTATGTAGCAGGCACACAAAGTAGAATGGACATACCTCTCTACTCACGTAAGCTTGAGTTAACGCTGGTGGCGTTCGGTTACGCCTGCTACGAAGGGGATAGGAGAAAGTAATGAAGTCAGGTCCGCACCAGATGAAGTATGGTATCGTCCATCGGCCCAAACCGAGTCGGGACGTTTCGGGCGACGCCTATCTGATCATAGAGCGAAAGGAAAAAATACTGATAGCCCTGGTGGATGGCCTGGGAAGCGGTCAGGCGGCAGCCCAGGCGTCCCAGAAAGCGGTGCAGTGTGTCGAGAAAAACAGTGCTCTGGCCCTGGGCGACATCGTGCTCAAATGTCACCGGGATCTCAGAGGTACACGCGGGGCGGTGATGATGCTGATGGGGGTCAATTTCGCCGACTGTACGGTGGCGTTCGTGGGGGTGGGCAACATCGGGGCGCAGGCGCATAGCGTGGAACCGATCAAGCCCATTTCGAAGAACGGGATTGTCGGTTATCGTTTGCCGCGTCTGGTGGAGTTCAGATATCGCTACACCCCCGGCGATCTGTTCGTGCTCTACTCTGATGGCATCTCCAGCCGCTTCATTCTGAACAGCCTGGAGGAGTGGAACAGAGACAACGGACGTTCGCTGTTCCTGGAGGAGCCTCAAGCTCTGGCCGAAGAGATTGCCCGGCGATTTGGCAAGGACAACGACGACTTGACCATTATTGTAGCTCGCTGACTGCGCCGGATAACCGGAGGCCCAGGCACCTGGCTACCGAGCTATCGAGGTGAGAGATGGATTTGGGAAACTGGTTAGGCGATTACGAAGAAACGATAACAAAGCTCTGGCTGAAAGCGGTACGGGATAAAGCTTTGAGTCACTATGCCGACTTGACGATTGAGGCCCTGGCCGAAGAGCTTAAGCCCTTCTATCATTGTGTCATGGCCGCCATCGTCGAAGAGGACGGACAATCGCTGGCCTCTGTAGGCGATTGGATGTTGGCCCAACGGCTCAGCAGAGGTTGTAATCTACCGGAGCTTTTGGAAATATCCTCTCGACTGCGCTGGGCCGTCGGTCGTACTTTGAGCACCTCACTCGAGGCGGGAGTAGCTATCGCTTTCTGGCAGAAGATAAACCTTTTCTTTGACGAGGCTTCTATCATCCTGACCGATTTGTTCACCCAGGCCATTGAGGAGACCTTGCTGGAACGGTTGGAAGAAGCTGAATTCCTGGCCGGTCACCTGGCCGCGGCCACCGCAGAAGCAGACCAGGCCCTCGTCCGCTTGAGAGCCATGTACGACGTGTCGCGCACTCTGGGTTCTACCCTGGACCTGGAACAAACTCTGCATCTGATCGTGGAGAAGCTGGCCGCCGTGGCTGAGGTTGATCACTGCGCCATCTGGCTGCCAGATAAGCGCACTCTGACTGCCGTGGCCGCCTACGGGCTTGAAGAGGAAGAAAGCGATCTTCTGCATCCTGCGCCCCTACCACCTGACCTGGCCGGCCCTTCATCTCTTGTTGGTCAGGCTTTCGCCACCGGCCAGACGGTAGCTGTCAGTCAGGCCACGGAAGAGAATTTTAGAGAATGGGAGAGCGAGCGTTCGTTGCTCCGTTCATTTGATATAGAGTCTACGCTGGCGGTGCCCCTGGTTATCCAGGACACCACTATCGGGGTGGTCACTCTGGACAGCCATACCAGGGAAGACCTCTCCACCACGGAGGCGATAGACCTGATTCAGTCCATTGTGCATCAGGCTGCCGTAGCTATCGAGAACGCCCGGCTTTACAAGGAGACGAAGGTCCGCGCCGACGAGATGGTAGCCCTTTACGAGACCTCTCTCGATCTAGCCAGTCAACTGGACGTGGCCCGTCTTCTACGCTCTATCGTGGAGCGGGCTACCAGTCTATTGGGAGCTAAAGGGGGGGCCATCTATGCTTACGATGAGACCAGGGATGAACTGGAACTGACCCTGTGCTACAACCTCGACCAGAACCTGGCCGGGCTTCGTCTCAAACGTGGGGAAGGGCTGTCGGGTAAGATTCTGGCTAGCGGGCAACCGATGATCGTGGAGGATTATCCCGCCTGGAAGGGTAGATCGGAGAAGTTTACCGAGCAAACTGTGACCTCCGTGCTGGGGGTGCCTCTCAAATGGGGGGAGCGCATCGTGGGGGTGATCAACATCCACCACGACGTGGCGCGAGCTTTCAGCGAAAACGACCTGCGCCTGCTGAGCCTTTTCGCCAACCAGGCTGCGGTGGCTATTGAAAATGCCCGGCTCTACGCCGCCAGCGAGAGACGAGTGGCCGAGCTTACGACCCTGTATCAGTTGGGAGTGCAGATCGGGGCCCAGCTTGACCTGGAAACGCTCCTGAATCAGATCGCCCATAACGCCGCCCAGTTGTTAGAGGCGGATGCCGGGGCTATTCTCCTGGTGGATGAAAGCAAAGGGGTACTGACCATCAAAGGCGCTTACGGCCTGAGCGAGAAAGTGGTGAGGGGTACCCGTGATCGGATCGGGGAAAGCATCGCTGGCCGGGTAGTAGAGATGGGCACGCCCATAATCGCCAATAACCTCCCCAACGACCCCTACTTTTACAACCCTTCTGCCGAGGAGGAGGGGCTGCTGGCGATCATCAGCACGCCCATGTTTGCCCGGAACAAGATCATCGGCACCCTGGACGTGCACAGCAAAACCGAGCGTTTCGCCTTCACCGAAGACCACCTGCAAGTCCTCTCTTTGCTGGCCAGCCAGGCCGCCATCGCCATCGAGAATGCCTGGTTATATAGGGAAATCAGAAATTATTCGGAACAATTGGAAGAGAGGGTCGTAGAGCGCACTCAGGAATTGGCCGAAGAGAAAGAAAGGCTGGAATCGCTCTATAGCATTACCAGGGAGCTTTCGGCCAGCCTCGACCTGGACAAGATTCTGGACCGAACGTTAAACATGGTCACTTCCGCCGCCGATGCTGAGCATGGGGTGATTATGCTGACCGACCCTGTGTCTGGGAGCCTGGTTTCGCGAGCCGTCATGGGGCGCGCTTTGCCCAGAGGCGGAGAGGTAACCCCTTTCAGGCGTGGGGTAGGGCTGGCCGGTTGGGTGCTGGAGCAACGTCAGTCGCTCATCGTGGAGGACGTAACCAGCGATGAACGCTGGCTGCAATTGCCGGGCGGCAGGGCCAATGTCCGCTCTGTCCTGGCTGTACCACTGATGGTCGGAGAGGACGTGCATGGCGTGTTGATCATCTCGGATTGTCGGGTCGGTCACTTCACCGAGGCGCACCTGAAGCTGGTCTCGACCGCTGCCACCCAGGTAGCTACCGCTATCAATAATGCCGAATTGTATCGTTTCGTCAGCGATCAGGCTGAGCGGTTGGGAGAGATGTTGCGCAGCCAGCGGGAAGAAGCTTCCAAGAGCCAGGCCATTCTGGAGAGTATTGCCGATGGGGTGATCGTTAACGATAGCCGGGGCCGGATCTTGCTGGTCAACGCCGCCGCCGAGCGCATCCTGGGTACCCGCAGCGAGTCGATCATCGGCCAGGATGTGCGCAACTTGTTCACAGCCTTTTCCCTGAGGGGACGAAACGAGGCTCTGGCCGCCATGGACTCGCTGACGGCCAATCCTCTGCTGGAGGAGGCCCTCGATCCCCAGGCTATCCAGACCGTCCTGGAGATGGACAACAAGGTAGTCAGCGCTCACCTGGCCCCCGTTATGACCCGCGATGAGGAATTCCTGGGCATCGTGACCGTCTTTCGCGATATTACCAAAGAGGTGGAGGCCGATCGGGCCAAGAGCGAATTCGTGTCCACCGTTTCTCACGAGTTGCGTACCCCTATGACCTCCATCAAAGGCTATACCGATCTATTGCACGCCGGGGCAGTAGGCTTGATCAACGAGGAGCAGAAAAGGTTCCTGGGCATCATAAAGTCCAATGCTGACCGCCTGACTGCCCTCATCAACGATTTGCTGGACATCTCCCGCATTGAGAGCGGTCGCATCAGGCTCGACTTCAAGCCCTTGCGGATAGAGGAGATAGTTTTAGAAGTGGTCAACTCTCTGAAGGGACAGTTCGATGGCAAGGGCCTGGAACTGTCTTTGGATATACCGTCTGATCTGGGTCAGGTGAACGGCGACCACGATCGCGTCACCCAGATTTTGACCAATCTGCTCAGCAACGCCTGCCAGTATACTCCCTCTGGGGGCAAGATAGCCGTTTTTCTGTCCAGCATGGATGGCACCATCAGGGTCGATGTGACCGATACAGGTATTGGCATTGCGGCGGAGGATCAGAGCAAGATATTTGATCGTTTCTGGCGAGCCGATCACCCGGTAGTGAAAGACAGTGGGGGGACCGGGTTGGGACTGGCTATCGTCAAGATGTTCGTGGAAATGCACGGGGGACGCATCTGGGTGGACAGTGAATTAGGGAAAGGTAGTACTTTCACCTTCATTCTGCCTGTGATGGACGAGGCAAAGCCTGAAGAAGAGCCGGCGGAAGAGGTTATTTTGGAATCGGCAGATAAGGTGCTGGTCGTCGATGACGACATGGACATCGTGAATTTGCTCCAGGAAGCACTCGGCAGGTACGATTTCACGGTGGAGGTGGCTACCGACGGTTACGAGGCGATGGCAGCGGCCAGACGCCAGAAACCGCGTTTGATCTTGCTGGACTTGAAGATGCCGGGCATGGATGGCTATGAAGCCCTCTCGCGCCTCAAGAGGGACGCCAGCACCCAGAATGTGCCGGTCCTGGTCATGTCGGGCCACGTTGACGATGAAGAGGTCGAACGCCAGAAGCTCCTGGCTGCGGGAGCGGATGGCCTTTTGCTCAAACCCTTTGCCATGCAACAACTGATAGGCTGCATCGAGCAAATTCTGGCCGCTGGTACAGCGTCTCGTAAATAACCAGGGTTTAACCCCTGGCGAGCTATCTGTGCTCCAGTTTGAGCGAGGCCACCTCAAACGAATTCTAGCAGCTAGTTGACAGGAAGGTGAAAGGAAAAAAGAGGGATGAAAATTCTAGTTGCCGAAGATGAAAGAGATATCCGCGAGTTGATCGTTTTCAGCCTCCGTTATGGTGGGTATGAGGTGCTGGAGGCCACCAATGGCGTGGAGGCCGTGAAAGTAGCCCGTGATGAGGGGCCAGATTTGATCCTTATGGATGTTCGGATGCCCAGAATGACGGGCTACGAGGCCTGCCAAAAGTTAAGGGATATGCCTGAGACGGCAAGCATCCCTATCGTCTTCCTCTCGGCCAAAGGCCAGGAGACAGAAATCCAACAAGGTCTGGAGGCGGGAGCTACGGAATACATCCTGAAACCCTTTGCCCCTGATGAACTGGTTAAACGAGTGGGAAAAATCCTGAACGTTGATGTAGAATTCCCCCAAGGATAAGGGTATGAGCGCCATTCTCGTTGATGGTGGATTAATCCATTATGAGACTTTTGGACGAGGTAAATCCCTCGTTTTCGTCCACGGCTGGTTAGGCTCGTGGCGTTACTGGATGCCCACCATGGAAGATCTGGCCGTTAAATACCGCACCTATGCTTTGGACCTGTGGGGGTTTGGCGACTCGGACAAACGCGACAGGTACAGCGTGGAGGATTACATCAATCTTCTGGAGTCTTTTCTGGATGAGCTGGGTATCTGGCGGACTGCCCTGGTGGGACATGCTCTGGGAGGCACCGTGGCCGTCAGGTTTGCGGCTCTCTACCCCGAACGGGTAGAGAGATTGCTGGCCGTCAGCCTGCCCATAACGGGCGAGGCGATCAGCATCAAGGCCCTGACCCTCGATAGCGGCTCGGTATTTGGCCGTTTCTTCCGAAAACCGCCCGAATACCAGTCGGTGATACAGGAAATGGAGAAGACCGCCAGGGACGCCGTGGAAACCAGCGTCCAATCGGTTATGAGGCTGGACTTGCGTCGCGACATAGCACGCGTGAACGTCCCGCTGCTGGTCGTTTACGGTGGCAAGGATAACGTCATCGATCCGGCGCAGGCTCAATTGCTGGAGGACACGGACGCTAACGTCAGGCCCATGGCCCTGGACAGCGCCCGTCATTTCCCCATGCTGGAGGAGAGAAGCAAGTTTAATCGCCTGTTAATGGATTTCCTGGAACTGGACCTGTCGTCCAACGGAGGGCTGAAAAGTCTGGAGTTCAAGGAGGAATGGCGGCGACGCACCCGCTAGCTGCTGTTCTCGGCGGGAGGAGTCGCTCTAAGCGGCGTGTCGTTCCAGGAGGACAGAGCAAGTTCGTCGATGGTGCGCCCCAGGGCGTAGAGGCCGGGCAGGTGACGACGATAGACCCGGACGTTCATGTCGCGCCGGGGGCGGATGTCGGAGGCTTCCCACAGTTCGCGCAGGAGGGCAAAATCCCAGGTGGTGACCACAATACCCTCCGTGTTGGTGGCGCCCACTTCGGCCAGCACCCCGGAGTGACGGGGGGTCAGTTCCACGGGCGCCAGCAGAGAGGAACGCCCCATGTACTCGTCTTTGAAGGTCTGAGCCAGGCTATTCTTGCCTATCAGACAGCTTTGCAAGCCAAAAACCTGATTTTCCTGGACTCTGGCCTGGATAGCGGCCCGTACTTTGTGGAAAAGGCTTGGCCCCGGACAGGCGGCAATATTGAGCAGCATCTCTGCT
The DNA here is from genome assembly GCA_034417895.1 of Anaerolineae bacterium. GTDB lineage: Bacteria > Chloroflexota > Anaerolineae > CAZYHC01 > CAZYHC01 > DAOULT01. The sequence goes on from DAOULT010000145.1 coordinate 24,162, forward strand.
CCCTGGAAGGTGAGGACGCGGGCCGATTCGGGATAGAGAGCCTCCGTGCCGATGAGGATCCCAAAGCGGCCAAAATCGGTGGTGAATATTTGGAAGCTCTCGCCCGGGGTGCTGAGATGTTCATCCTCGACGTAGAGATTGATCTTTTCCTGGCGCCCGATGACCTGGCCGTAAGGGCCGAAGACGTAAGACACATTGCGGATGGCATCCCCGCGCTCGTTGAATAAATAGAGGCTGCCCCCGACCACGTAGATGTCGAATTCGCGGGCCGCCCGGCCAAAGATGTCGAAATAGGCGTTTTTCAGGTCGTCGTTGTGCCTGGTCAGCAACTCCAGCAACGCGCCCCCGAAACCGCCCAGAGCGCTGGCCGCCGAATCTGCCACCCGGCCAACCATCCTGGATAACACAGAAAGCCGTCTGGTAGGATCGGCGGCCCGCAGCAGACCCAGCTTGAGACCCGAAATGAGGGGAGGAGCGACCATCACTCCTGCCAGCTCCGGGAACACCACCAGACGCGCTCCTTTACTGGCCGCCACGTGCATGAAGCGGCGTATCTCGGCGCGATAATCCTCCTGACTCTCGTAAACTCGCATTTGTTGTTGCACACAAGCCACCACTACTCTGTCCATCTTGGCCTCCTGCGGGTGATCTTTCAAAGCGACGGGGCGATGTCATTGCCAGTCGTCTCTATTATATCATCTTTGGGCGGTTTCGTCCATCGATTCCGGGCTGGTAAGTGTATCCTTTGCTAGGGGAATTCCGACGACTGAAGTCATCACTACCCGTCGTAAGTGTAGTAACGACTTTAGTCGTTCTTAGCCATACAAATACACAACTGGAGTAGAAATAAATGTCCACGCTGCTTTTGAGAAACGCCGATTTGCTCATCACTATGGACCAGAAGCGCCGTCGCCTCGAAGGCGGCGGCCTCTTCGTGCGCGACAACGTTATCCAGGCGGTGGGGGCCAGCGCCGAATTGCCTCAAGAGGCGGAGCGGATCATCGAGGCCGGGGGTATGGTTGTCCTGCCGGGGCTGGTCAACACTCATCACCACCTGTACCAGACCTTGACCCGCGCTCTCCCGCCGGTCACCGACGCGAAGCTATTCGATTGGCTGAGCACCCTGTACCACGTCTGGGCGGAGCTGACTTCCGAAGCGGTCTACACCAGCGCCCTGGTGGGGCTGGCCGAACTGGCCCTGTCAGGCTGCACCACCACCACCGATCATCTGTACCTTTTTCCCAACGACTCGACCCTGGATGACGAGATACGGGCTGCTCGCCAGTTGGGCGTCCGTTTCCAGCCCTGTCGGGGCAGCATGTCGCTGGGCAAATCGAAGGGAGGGCTGCCGCCGGATCGGGTGGTGCAGAGCGAAGAAGAGATCGTGGCCGACTGCGAGCGGGTGGTGAACGCCTACCACGACCCCGACCCTTACGCCATGTGTCGGATCGTCATTGCCCCTTGTTCGCCCTTCTCGGTGACAGGGGCGGAGATGCGCCAGGCAGCCACCTGGGCCCGTGAGCGGGGGCTTATGCTTCATACCCACCTGGCCGAAACCCTGGACGAGGAGCGTTTTTGTCTGGAAAAGTTTGGCTGCCGACCGCTGGCTTACATGGAACGTCTGGGCTGGTTGGGGAACGACGTGTGGTATGCCCACGCCGTCCATCTGAATCAGGAGGAGGTCGCCCTGCTGGCCGAAACGGGCACCGGCGTGGCTCACTGTCCTACCTCCAACATGCGCCTGGGGTCGGGCATCGCCCCCATCAAAGAGATGCTGGAAGCAGGGGTCAAGGTGGGGCTGGCCGTGGATGGCAGCGCCTCTAACGACTCGTCTCACCTGCTGGCCGAGGCGCGGATGGCTATGCTCTTGCAGCGGGTGGCGAAAGGAGCGGAGGCCCTGAGCGCCCCACAAACGCTGGAGATGGCGACCCTGGGCGGGGCAGCCGTCCTGGGCCGCCACGACATCGGCTCTCTGGCTCCTGGCAAGGCAGCCGATTTTATCGCCCTCGACCTGAACCGCCTGGAGTACGCCGGGGCCCACGATGGGCTGTCTGCTCTCCTGTTCTGTACGCCGCTCAACGTTGATCTGTCGGTTATTAATGGGCAGGTGGTGATAGAGAACGGGCGACTGATCGATTTCGACCTGGAGAGAACGGTGGCCCGTCAGCAAGAGATAGCGCGGCAGATGGTGAAGAGGGCCGGTATTTAGCTATTACCTCATCACAGTGATTATGATGGGTTCGTAGTAGCGACTTCAGTCGCTTCTTCCGCTTCAACAACGACTAAAGTCGTTACTACTGCCTCATTCGTCCCCTTCGTCTTGCCAAAGCTCTTCTAATTCCATCCAATCCAGTCCCTGCCAGCGATATTTCTCCATATCGGTGCGATCATCCGGGCCGAAAACGACCCCCTCTTCTTCCAGAAGTTGCCGCTGAAGCTCAGCGCTGTGCTCCAGGCAGGAAGTGCTGATCCGCCCCTGAACGTTGATCACCCGATGCCAGGGTACGTCTGAGCCTTCGGGCAGGGCGTGGAGCGCCCACCCTACCGTGCGCGCCGCCTGGGGATGGCCCAACATGGCCGCAATCTGCCCGTAGTTGCATACCCGTCCGCGGGGGATCATAGACACCAGGCGGTAGACTTTTTGAAAGAAATCGCTCATGTCTTCGGCCTCTCCGATAGAGTGCTCAATCAACTTTTTTGGCATCGAGCGACTCAGGGTTAGCCCCCATGACGTAGCTCAGATAGTACATGACCAGGGCCGTGACCAGCGTTTGCAGGGCCAGAAAAATCATCAGGGCCGGGGCCGCCACCCTGACCAGGCCCTGAACGCCCAGGTCGAGGTCGGGGGTGAGGGTCAGCAGCGAGGTCAGGACCAGGCCGGCAGCCACCACATTCCACAGGACGTGCAGACCGACGCTGAGGGCGTAGGTCCCCAGCAGCCGCCAGGGACGACGAGCCACCAGGAGATAGTACCAGCCCAGACCCATCAGCCCCCCGCCCAAACAGTGCATCACAGTTGTCCCCACCCGCATCAGAGCCACCAGCCCCCAACTCTCCAGGGTCATGGCCGTGCTGAGCAGCCCTTCGGTCAGAGCAAAACCGCCTCCGCCAGCCACGCCCCATAGAAAAGCCTGCGCCCGGCTGGGACGACGATAGCTCATCAGGACGACGCCCAGTGCTTTGCAAAGCTCCTCGATCATGGGAGCGATCACGGCGAACATTAGGCCCATGGAGATGAAGACGGGAGGAGAAAGTATAAAGCGGGTGGCGTTGGCCGGATCGTCTAACCAGGTAGGAGACCGGAGATGCGCGAGCAGCTCTCTTATCCAGGCCAGGCCGCCTGGCGCCAGAGCCACGAAGGAAAGCACGACGACCGCCATGGCGAGAAACATAATTCCCTCCCAGGGCAGGGCCAGGGCCGTGGCTACAAAAGCTCCACTGCTCAACTGAAGAATGACCTCCCGCCAGCAGGCCGAACAACGAACGTTCCTTGCTACGTTCCTTGCTACGTTCGTTGCTACGTTCGTTGTTACGTTCGTTGTTATCTTCCCCCCGGCGAAACCGACCAACGCGGCGATGGGTATGGTGATAGCCAGTACGTGGAGGATGGGAATAAACAGGATAGGGGCGAATTGCGTCCAGAGAATAGCCTGACCCAGAGCCACGATCAGGATGAAAATGGTGAAAAGTAGCCACGAAGGCCATAGACGAAAACGAGCGGCGGGGCGACCACGCAGAGAATTCACCGCCTGCCAGACCAGCGCCGAACCCAGGCCCGGCCCCAAGACGAGACAGGCCGCTGCCATGACACCGGCTTGCAGCGGCTCCGGGGCCTGCTCTCTGTAAAGAAAAGGTGAGAGGGTGAACAGTATTCCTCCTGATAAACCCAAAAAGACGATAGCGCCTCCCGCGATGGCTACCGCCGCCTTGACGCTCTTGAGCACTCTTCTGGCTGACAAAATGTGGCTTCTCCCAAAGACAACGAACGTTCGCTGTAGTTGTAGAAATATCATACCACCTTGGAGGTCAGGTGTCAATACAGCGAGCGTTCGCTGTGGCTGACTTCTATAAGACTAGGCCTTGCTATTCAACCTCTGAGCCAGGGCCACAGCTAACTGCGTCCCCACCCTGGCGTTGTTCTTAATCAGGGCCACGTTGGCGGCCAGGCTCTTTCCGTCCGTCTCCTGGTTGATGACCCTCAAGAGATAGGGAGTGACGGCTTTGCCGCTGATTTTCTCTTGCCTGATGCGCTCCAGCGCCACCTCAATGGCCCGCCGGGTGATCTCCTCTGGCAGAGCCTCTTCTCGCGGCACAGGCACCCCGACGAACACTCCCCCCCCTAATCCCATTGACAACTTGTGGAGGAAGACGTCGGCTATCTCCTCCACGTTTTGGGCTACCCAATCCACCGCGCACCCACTGTCACGGGAGTAGAAAAAGGGGAAAGTGTTTGACTGATAGCTGGCTACCGGCAGCCTGTTGGTTTCGAGATACTCCAGGGTGGCAGGAATGTCCATGAAAGCCTTCGTACCGGCGCAGACAGTGAGGCAGGGGTATTGGGCTATAGCCAGGAGGTCGGCTGAGATGTCAAACGTCTCTCCAGCCCGTGGCCCCACCCCGCCAACGCCCCCGGTAACGAAGACGCTGATGCCCACCGCAGAGGCAATGGCCAGAGAGGCGCCCGCCGTGGTAGCGGCATGGCATCCTTTCGATACTACCAGAGGAAGATCTCGCTCGTTGGCCTTCAGCACCTCCGCGCTGGCGGCGAAGAAGCGAATCTCCTCTTCGGAAAGGCCACACTTGATAAGGCCCTCGACGATGCCCAGCGTGGCAGGCACAGCGCCCTCCTCGCGCACGATACGTTCGACCTCTAAGGCCGTCTCGACGTTGACCGGATAGGGCATTCCGTGGGCAATGATGGTGGACTCCAGGGCCACGACGGGCCCCTTGGTGTCAAGCGCAGTCTGCACCTCGGAACTCACCTGAACGTAGTCAGACAACATCTTCACTGCCTCCTTCTATCATCATTCCATGCGGGCTAAAGCAGCCAGCAACCTGGCGTCGTCCTTCTCCTGGGCGAATGTTCTCAATTGGGAAATAGTTGGAGCGCCGGCGTGCCCTCCTACTTCAGCGATGACCATGGCCGCCGCCGCATGCCCAACGCAGGCTGCCTCCTCCGCCGGGCAGCCTTTCAGGGTGGCCGCCAAAAAGCCGCCGGCGAAAGCGTCGCCCGCGCCGGTGGTATCGAGCACACGAGCAGGGGAATAGGTTGGTACCCGGCACATTCCAGCCTCGGTGGCAATCAGGCATCCTGCTGCCCCGAGTTTCAGCAAGACGGTCTTGACGCCCAGATCACACAGGTGTTTTGCGGCCTGAGCAGGGTCCTGAGTCCGAGCCATCAGGGAGGCTTCCTCTTCATTGGGAAAGAGAAAGTCAAGGCCGTCGAGCACCTGGCGGTAGCTGCCCAGCGCCCGACGAGCGAAGTGAAAGGAGGGGTCGAGGGAAATTGTGGCCCCAACCTTGCGCGCGGCGGCCATGAGAGATAGGGCGGTACGCCTGGAGTGAGCGGTTTGAAAGGTATAGGCGGAGATGTGTAAGCAGTCACCGGCCTGCACAATTGAGGTCGGAAGCGACCCATAGGGAACGACAGCCGCCATCCCCCGGAAGGAGAGGAAAGTTCTTTCGCCCGTGCGCTCTATGATGGTAATAACCATGGCCGTCGGTCCAGCCACCTGTCGCAGGGCGCGGGTATCCACCCCGTGTTGCTCCAGGTCCTGAAGCAGCATCGCGCCAAAGGGGTCTCGACCAGTAACGCCAATAAATTTTACCACGGCTCCCAGCGCGGCAGCGACTGCGGCACAGTTCGCAGCCGAACCACCAGGCAGGAGGCGGAGATCATCGACGATGGCGTCTTGCCCGCTCTTGGGGAAGGTCTTTACCTGGACCGATACATCGACGAGAACGTCGCCATAAGCGATTATAGCAGGTGAAAATGTGATCGGCGGAGCGATCATCCATCTCTCTGGATGTGCAACTCGCTGCGGTGGCTGGCAAGCTGGCGGGTACGCTGTCGGTGCCAGGCCTGAGCCAGGCCCAGCCCCCCCACATAGGCAAAGCCAAGCGTGTAGAGCATCAGCCAGGGGGAAAGCCCCCGCCAGCCCTGCCAGCGCCAGCTCATAGCCAGGGAGAAAAGGGCAAAGGCGCTCAGGAACAGCTCTATCCACACCATCGGGGAGCAGTGCAGGGCATAGGTACTGGCCTGCCAGCGGTCGCTCCGTCGCCGAACGGCGAACTTGGGAGTGCGACGGAACTCGGAGCCGATGCCCAGCACTGCTTCGGCCACCGCCCGGCTACAGTTGGCCGAGAGACCGGTCCCCAACAGGAGCAGCGAGAACAACGTAGGCAGGGTATCTCGCCACCTTCTCTTTCTATCAAGCTGAGCCACGACGTTGAGCAGGGGCGGGCCGATAGCCGCCACCACCACGAAGGGCAGGAACACGAATACCCAGCTACGATAGATAAAGCTGACAGGTAGGGTGAGCAGCAGCATGAGCAGCATCAGAGGATGGACCAGATAGCCGGTCAGATGAATGGCTCCTTCCAGCTTGATCGGCCACGGCTGAGTGGAACGAAGTAAAGGCCCCATCAGTTTTATGGCGGTTTGGATGCTGCCCTTGGCCCACCGGAACTGCTGACGCTTGAGGGCCTCAAGCTGAGCCGGAATTTCGGCCGGCACAGCCACCTGGGGCAGGTACATGAAGCGCCAGCCCCTAAGCTGCGCGCGATAGCTGAGATCGAGGTCCTCAGTCAGGGTATCGCCCTGCCAGCCCCCGACTGCTTCGATACAAGCCCGTCGCCACAGACCAGCCGTGCCATTGAAGTTGATAAAAAAGCCCGCCCGGTGACGCGCCGTCTGTTCGATCACGAAGTGAGCGTCAATCCCCATGGCCTGCGCTCTGGTGAGTGGGGAGTAATCGCGGTTCAGATGATCCCACCGGGTTTGCACACAGCCCAGGCGCGGGTCGGAGAAATAGGACACGGTGCGACGCAGAAAATCGGGCGGGGGTATGAAGTCGGCGTCAAATATGGCGATCAACTCGGCATTGACCTGGGCCAACCCCTCGGCCAGCGCGCCGGCTTTGAAGCCTTGCCGCTGCTTGCGATGTAATTGGACGATGTCCAGACCACGGCGGCGGTACCGCGCTACAGCCCGCTGCACGATGCGTTGGGTCTCATCGGTGGAGTCGTCCAGGACCTGGATTTGCAGACGGTCGTGGGGATAGTCTAGAGCAGCAACGGCCTTGATAAGCCGGGCCGCCACGTGTCGCTCATTGTAAATTGGCAATTGGACGCAGACCCGGGGAGGCGGGTCAGGCAGTGGAGGTGGCTCGATCCGGCGACCCTGAACTCGTCGATAGAACAGGGTCAGCATCAGACTGTTGAAACCGTACACCGCCAGCAAGACGGCGCAGAAAAGATACAGTACCTCAACAATGATCATGACGCCCTCGCTTCCTCTTCCTCCTCCAAACTGGTCAGATGGGATTTAACGATCGTTATAATAACGGTTGTCCTGTTCGGAAAAACCGGCCATGAAGTTGCCGTAGCGTTTCACTCAGGGCGTGCGCGGAAGGTGGCGAGTTGAAGGGGGATAGAAAATACCAAAACCGCACCCCCTGGCCGGCCAATAGTTCGGCCCCAGCCCTCAGGTGCGGCAGTTTGTCCGTCGTGAGGACGGTAGCACTACCGGAAGATAAACCAGCCTCAAGGCGAAAAGCTTGCAGAGAAATAACCTTCGTCCTACGCTGGCAGGGCAGCGTGGACGAAGGGCTTATTTGCCCATAGCATCCTTTTTTTGTGCGTGTCACGGTGGGTTTCCTTGTAAGACCAAATTGAGACTAGATATATACGGCAGTCATTTTGCTTCAGGGAGGTCCAAAGGGACTCTCTCTATCCTGGGATCAATAGAATCAAACAGGGTTCTGGATGAAAGCATTCTGTTCTCAGACATAGCTATATATTTGGGATTGACGTCAATTCCTATCCAGTGCCTACCAAGGTCTCTGGCAACTTTGCAAGTGGTCCCACTACCGACAAATGGATCTAAAACGATTTTTCCGGGATTAGAACTTGCGAGAATTATTCGTTCCATGACTGCTTCAGGTTTTTGGGTGGGGTGTTCTTCCCTTTCAGCACTGCAATAATGAACATGGGAAAACCGCCACACATCGCCCGGATTCGCGCCTTTCATGTTGTTTCGCTTGCGATAATATTTCTGTGGAATACGAATATCATCAAGATTGAACGTAAACCGTCTGCTTTTTGTAAAGTAAAGAATGTCCTCATGCCTTGGGGAGAAGCCCTTGGTTCTGCCCATTCCTTGCGTATAGTGCCACGTTATCCAACCATTGAATAATAGACCAAACTCCTCCTCCAGCATAGTATACAGACGCGCAATAAATCTAACACCCATAAAGATGTAGATACTACCATCTTTACGCAAGATTCTGATAGCTTGATCTAACCAATTTCTGGTAAACCTCTCATATTCATCCCATTCCCTTCTATCTATGTTGTTGCCGTAATGCTTACCCAGATTGTATGGCGGATCGGTGCATATCAGGTGCACATACTGATCAGGGAAGCTCTGCAGTATTTCTAGTGCATCTCCACAATAAAAACGGTCAAGTTCCATGATCGCTCGCTCTCTCCTCACAATATGAATTTGCTGTTAATCTGTCGTTTTGATCCATCCATATTCGTGGCCATAGCTAGCCAAGCATCCTCTCCCCGCGAGCGGATGAATTTCTGATCAAGCATTTGGCAAAACTCCCATGTTGTTCTTTCAACAGTTTCGACATAGTGTATATCTCGAACTTGTAGTTGGCCGGTTCCCAATGCTGGATTGTAGTTCAAATCAGCATCCGAGAGATATTTCAAGTCATAAGCAGAGCATGATACCACTTCCATTACCCCATTGGTCATACCAGTGACCTCATCTTTTTCAGAATAGACCCTGTGCTTGAGCGATAGTATAACGAAAATATAATCCGGATCTTCCACATATTCGGAGCGAACCCGTGCATATGAGGTTATATTGGGACTTTTTCCAGAAGTTTTGATGTCCTCAGCCGTAGCTTTCACATCAACATTGGCAGAAACATAGTCCTGTGAATCACGTTTGCGCTTGAACTGGAGAATAATGTCAAATGGATCTAATCGTTTGCCCGCTTCAACGTGAATTAACTCGTACTGATTACCAACCTCATCTGCTATGGTTTCAAATTGCTCAAGAGCCCAAGCTTCGACAAAAGGGCCGGCGATCTTATTGATGTTTTCGAGCGGAAGCCCTCGCTTTAGGTTTGTGTTAATGAGTATCGTGTTGTAACCGTTGTCAATTGCGTCTTGTATAATCTGTTTGATGCGCCCCACCACAAATCGCGAGTTCCCAGGGTAGTCCTCACTCTCGTGCGGAATTTTGTATGTAACGTTGTCCACCCCTGATCCTCACTTTCTTCAACCTATCCAACGCTTGTCTCAATCTTTCCCCTCTACTTCGGTTAACATACCACAGTTGGGGCAGTTTGTCAAGCATCGTTATTGAAAAGCTTGACATTATGACTTAAATCTGTATATAATACAGTGACACTATTCACCTATTGCTGGTGTGAACGTCGGTCGGAATGAGGGGCCAGCGGTGAGGGTGAGGTCTTACCAAATCTTTCGGAGGACGAGGGGCTGAACATGAAAACGACGGTTGCTGACGTGGTAGTTATCGGGGGCGGGATTGTGGGGGTTTCCTGCGCTTATTATCTCTGCCGGGAGGGTTTCAAAGTGCACCTGGTGGAGAAAAGTTCGATAGCTTCCGGCGCCTCGGGGGCCTGCGAAGGGGTCATTTTGCTGTGGGACAAGAAGCCAGGCCCGGAGTTAAAGCTGGGCCTGCTGGCCGCCAGGCTCCACGAAAACCTGGCCGCTGAACTGCCGGTCGATTTCCACTACAGGAAAAAGTGTAACGTCCTGGTGGCTGAGCACGAACAAGGTCTGGAAGCCGCCAAACAAAAGGTGCAGGACTTGCGCGGCGAGGGCGTCGAGTGTCATCTTCTAAATGCCAGGGAACTCTTGGAAGCCGAACCCGGCTTGGCCCGGGACGTGGCTGGCGGCGCGATGTTTCCCGAAGACGCCCAGGTCTATCCCATATCGCTGACCATGGGGCTGGCCCACATGGCGCAGCAGATGGGGGCCAGCCTGCACCTCTTTACTACCGTGCAAGCCATCGAGCTTTCGGCCCAGGGAGCGGTACAGGCGGTGCATACCAGCCGGGGCCGCATCGCCACCGGGATGGCGGTCAACGCCGCCGGAGCCTGGAGCCCCCAAATAGGGAACATGGTCGGGGTGCGCCTCCCGGTGGAACCGCGCAAGGGGCACGTCATCGTGACTGAACCCCTGCCTTTGAACACTGTCCGTAACACCTTGATGGAAGCCGGTTACGTTTCTGCGGTGGAAAGCGAGGAGGCCGGGCTGGCCGTGGCTATGGTGGTAGAAAGCACCCATAACGGCAACATTCTGCTGGGCAGCAGCCGTGAGCGGGTGGGCTTCGACCGCACCGTCAGTCCCAGGGTAATCGAAGCCATTGCCGCCCGTGCAGTGCGTTTCGTCCCCGCTCTCAAAGGGGTAAACGCCATCCGCACTTACGCCGGCCTGAGACCCTACAGCCCGGATCATCTGCCCATCATCGGCGCGGTGGCAGAGGTGCCCGGTTTCTACGTGGTTACGGGCCACGAGGGGGCGGGCATCTGTCTGGGGCCTATCAGCGGCAGGCTGATCGCCCAACTCGTCGCCGGCCGGGAGCCGGATTTTTCCATGATGTCGGCTCTCTCGCCGGCGCGCTTTAGCCAGGTTTGACTCGGGAGCAGAGATATGCTATAATTATTGCATACTTCAACCGAAGGGTAGCTAGGGTTCCGCTGATCAGCTTCAGGTCTGGACCGAGCGCTACAGAAAGCCGCAGGAGCGGCAGGCACCTTGAGGAATAAAAGGCCAGAGGGGATAGGTTGACGCGTTTTTACGTGTCTCTATCCCTTTTACTTTTCCTGGAGGGGCCAAAATGTTGAAAAATCTCTCCCCGCATCTTAGCGCTGTACTTCAGGCTCTACTCGTCACCTTTTTGTGGTCCACGTCCTGGGTGCTCATCAAGATCGGCCTGGAGGACATCCCCGCTTTAACCTTCGCTGGACTGCGGTACAGTCTGGCTTTTCTGTGCCTGCTTCCCTTCGCCTTGAGCCATACCCGCCGACCCTCCCTGCGTGGCCTGTCTGGAAGGGAGTGGACGCGGCTGATCGTCCTCGGCTTCCTATTCTACGCCGTTACGCAAGGGACAGTGTTCCTGAGCCTGGCTTATCTGCCCTCTATGACCGTGAGCCTGCTTCTGAACTTCTCGCCGGTCGTTGTGGCCCTGCTAGGCATCCCCCTGTTAGCAGAGCGGCCCACTGTTCTCCAATGGGGCGGCGTCGGCCTGTCCGCAGTGGGCACGGTGGTCTATTTCTACCCTGTCTCGCTCCCTGCCGGCCAGGCCGTGGGGTTGAGCGCGGCGGTTGTCGGAGTTCTCGCCAATGCGTGCTCCTCGATTCTGGGACGGCACATTAATCGACAAGGAGATATACCTCCCCTCACCGTGACCGTGGTCAGCATGGGGGTCGGCGCCGTTGCGCTGCTAGGGAGCGGGATTTTAACCCAGGGGCTACCCCACCTCAGCCTCATCAACTGGGCCATCATTGGCTGGCTGGCCGTAGTAAATACGGCCTTCGCCTTTACACTATGGAATCACACCCTGCGCACCCTCTCGGCCATGGAGTCCAGCATCATCAACAACACCATGCTCGTCCAGATCGCCATCCTGGTCTGGCTGTTCCTGGGAGAGCGACTCACCTGGCAGGAAGGCGGGGGAATAGCCCTGGCCGGACTGGGGGCGCTGATAGTCCAACTGCGGGGGGCCTCCTGAATCCCTCACGGTCAGGTCAGGACGGCCTTGACCGTCACCTCGGCTTGGCCGGCAGGCGGAGGGACAATGTTCCCCTCAATGGGCCGGCCATCCACCGTCAGAGAGACGGTGTGCCCTTTGCCGGCCCGTTCCACAGAGAGGTGGTAGGTCACGCCTCGAAAGAGGCGGGTGGCCGTGAACCCAGGCCAGTGGCCGGGGATGACGGGGGCAATCTGCAATCCCTCGAAGGTGGGGCGGATGCCCAGGATCCATTGCGTGATGGCGACCAGGTTCCAGGCCGCGGTGCCGGTCAGCCACGAATTCTTGGCCTCGCCGCAGGTGGGGGCGTCGCGCCCGGCGATCATCTGGGCGTACACGTATGGCTCGCAGCGGTGAATCTCGCTGATGGCTTCCCGCCCTGAAGGGTTGATCCGTGTATAGTAATCAAAGGCTCGCTCCGCTCTACCCAGCCGCGTTTCGGCGATCATCACCCACGGATTGGTGTGACAGAAGATGCCCGCGTTTTCCTTATAGCCGGGCGGATAACTGGAGATCTCGCCCAGGTTCAGGTAATAGCGCCTGTAGGCCGGTTGATGCAGGATGAGGCCGTGCTCGGTAGCCAGGCGCTCGCAAACGGCGTCCAGGGCGCGGCGGGCGTGGCCGCTTTCCAGCCCGATGCCGGCCATGACGCACATCCCCTGCGGCTCGATGAAGATGCGGCCCTCCTCACATTCCTGCGAGCCTATCCTGGCCCCCTGGCGGTCGTAGGCCCGCAGGAACCACTCGCCATCCCAGCCGTGTTCCAGCACCACGCGCCCCATCTCGTCGGCGTGGCGCTGGTACGTCTTGGCTTCCTCTGTGTGACCGGCGTGGCGAGCGATCCCGGCCATCTCGCGCCCGGCCAGCACAAACAACCCGCCGATAAAGACTGACTCAGCCCTGGTGGTGTCGCCCTGGTCGGAGTGAGTCTGGAACGACTCGCCTGGCTCGGACGAAAAGCAGTTCAGGTTAAGGCAATCGTTCCAGTCGGCGTGACCGATCTGGGGCAGACCGTGCGGCCCTAAGCGGTCGAGCGTGTAGCGCAAAGCGCGCTGAAGGTGCTCGTAAAGCGGCGATTCGCTCCCTGGGGCGTTATCGTAAGGCACGGGTTCGTCTAGGATCGAGCCATCGCCCGTCTCTTTGATATACGCCGCCACAGCCAACACCAGCCACAGCGGGTCGTCGTTGAAGCCGCTGCCTATGGCGTCGTTGCCTCGCCTGGTGAGGGGTTGGTACTGGTGGTACGCTCCCCCGCCGGGCAGTTGGGTGGCGGCCAGGTCGAGCAAACGCTGGCGGGCGCGCCGGGGGGCCAGGTGCACGAAGCCCAGTAAGTCCTGGTTCGAGTCGCGGAAGCCTATCCCCCGCCCGATGCCCGACTCGTACAGCGAGGCGCTGCGCGAGAGGTTGAAGGTGGCCATCACCTGGTAGGGATTCCAGATGTTGACCATGCGGTTGGTGTGCTCGTCAGGGGTCTGAACCTGGCAAACGCCGAGCAGCCTATCCCAGAAGGCGCGTAGCTCGGCCAGGGCCGCCTCCAACGTCGCCGGGTCGGTATAGCGGGCGATGACCGGGCGGACTGGCGACGTGTTCAGCGCGCCCGAAGGCGAAAACTTGTCGTGGCGCGGATTTTCGGCGTAGCCTAGCAGAAAGGTGATCTCCCGGCTCTGGTGCGGCTCAAGGGCGACCTGCACCTGGTGAGCGCCGATGGGCGACCAGCCGTGGGCGATGGAGTTCCGAGCGCGGCCTTCTACCACTGCCGCCGGGCACTCGAAGCCGCCATATGGGCCTAAGAACGCTTCGCGCTGCGTATCAAAACCTGTGAGCGGCGCAGAGCAGGCAAAGTAGGCGAAGTGATCGCGCCGTTCGCGGTACTCGGTCTTGTGATAGATCACGCCCGCCGGAGCATCCACTTCTACTTCGCCGGTGTTGAAATTGCGCTGAAAATTGGTCTGATCGTCCCAGGCGTCCCACAGGCAAAACTCGACCAGCGAAAAGAGTTGCAAATCGACCGCCGTAGGGTTCAGGTTGGTCAGCCTGAGGCGCCAGACCTCCAACGTCTGGCCCAGGGGGACGAAATAGGTCACGTCGCAGGCCAGGCCGCGATAGGTGGAGGCCAGGCGCGTGTACCCCAAACCGTGACGGCACTCATAAGTGTCCAGCGATTTGCGCACCGGCTGCCAGGTGGGCGACCAAAAATCGCCGTCGTCCAGGCGCAGATAGAGGGCGCGCCCTCCCACGTCAGGGGGCGCGTTGTTGTAGCGGTAACGGGTCAGGCGACGCAGCCGCGCGTCGCGGTAAAACGAGTAACCGCTGCCCGTGTTGGAGATCAGGGCAAAATAGTCCTCCTGCCCCAGATAGTTGATCCAGGGCAGGGGAGTGTCGGGTCGTTGGATCACGTATTCGCCAGCGTCGTCGTCAAAATAACCGTAGCGCATAGGACTTACTTTCTCCATCGAATTCTTTAATCAGCCGGCCGGTCTACGCCGTTGCGCTCAATGACCTGCGCATACCACTGGCCGCTGTCCTTGACGAGACGCTGCTGAGTGGCGTAATCCACGTAGACCAGACCGAAGCGTTTGGAGTAGCCGAAGGCCCATTCAAAGTTGTCCAGCAAGGACCAGGCGAAGTAGCCTCGCAGGTTCACTCCGTCGTCTATCGCCAATCGCGCCTGGATAAGGTGCTGGTGCAGATAGTTCAATCGCCGGGGGTCGTGTACACGCCCATCCGGGCTGACCTGGTCCTCGAACGCCGCGCCGTTCTCGGTGATGTACAATGGCGGGACGGGATAATCCCGGCGCAGACGAACCAGCAGCCGCCTGAGCGCAGGGGCGTGGACTTCCCAGCCCATCTCGGTATACTCGGAGCCAGGCACGGACGAGACCAGGTCGCCGGCCTTTACCACGTGCCGCATATAAAAGTTGACGCCCAGAAAATCCAGGCGTTGCGCCACCAGCGCCAGGTCGCCGGGGCGAATGGCGGGCACCTTGCTACCATAAGCTTCCCACACAGCCGGCGGATAATGCGCCTGCAAGAGTGGGGACAGAAACCAGCCTTCATTCTTCTGCCAGGTTTGCTCGGCTGCGGCGCGGTCCTCAGGCGAGTCGTCAGCCGCTTCCGGCGGACTCATGTTGAGAACAATGCCCACCTCGACCTGCGGCTGGATGGCGCGCATCGCTTGCGCGGCCAGGCCGTGCGCGACGAGCAAATGATGCGTCACCTGGAGCGCCAGTTTCTCATCCCGCAGACCAGGGGCGTGCCTGCCGCGGCCATAACCGACAAAGGCCACCACCCATGGTTCGTTGAAGGTGGCCCATTGGCGCACGCGGTCGCCCAGGCGGCGAACCATCAGGGCGGCGTAGTCGGCAAAGTCACTGCACACCTCGCGCTCACCCCACCCCCCGCCGTCTTGCAGCGCCTGGGGCAGGTCCCAGTGGTAGAGCGTGACGAACGGCTGGATGTTTGCTTCGAGCAGGGCGTCCACCAGGCGGTCGTAAAAGTCCAATCCGGCCAGGTTGACTGCCCCTCGCCCGGCAGGGATGACACGCGGCCACGAGGTGGAGAAGCGATACGCTTGCAGCCCTATCTTACCCATCAGGGCGATGTCTTCGGCCCAGCGATGGTAATGGTCGCAGGCCACGTCGCCTGTATGGCCCGCGTGAATTTTGCCGGGCGTGTGGCAGAAGCGATCCCAGATGGACTCGCCTTTGCCGTCAGCGTTCCACGCGCCTTCGATTTGATAAGCAGCCGTAGCCGCTCCCCACAGAAAATGATCGGGAAAGGTCAAAGTTTCTGTCATGCCTGAATCTCCTTCTAAGCAAGAGGGAATGAACTCGGCTCTCAACCTTGAGGTCCGGGTACACTTCGTTGAAGGCCGCGCCCTCAGCGTCGATGGCAGCCTGGGGATCGGCCCCGTTGGGCACGACCCACGACGTGAGGGTCACAGGGTCAGCCGCTTCCTGAATTTTGGTGGAAAACGTCTGGTCTACGGCTCGATCTTCGTGCCCAGCACCTCCAGAAACCTGGCTAGCCATTCGGGGTGGGCAGGCCAGGCCGGGGCGGTGACCAGGTTGCCGTCCACGTGAGCTTTGTCTACGGCCACCTCCACCCACTTACCGCCAGCGTTTTTCACGTCTGGCCCGACGGCAGGATAGGCCGTGCTGCTCCTGCCCTCATTTTTGGTTTTGCGAACGCGGGGTACGTGCGCCTTTCTTCACATAACCCGCTTCGGGTTGGAACTGGCGCCAGGGCGTCCAGCCAATTGTTGACGGGAAACACGAAATCCCGTATAATATACGCCAGACTACTCAAAAAGAATTATATACCAAAGTAAAGGTTTCGTCAAAAGCAATTGTGCGAGAGGGTGTTGAAAAACTCTTCTCGAAATTGCCTTTTCTGACGATTTGAGCGCCATCCCCTTCTCAGCAAAAATCCTATTGACATGAACCCCCGTTTGCGTTTATAATAAAGATGGATAGGGCCTCATCGACCTGGCGTCACATAGGACCGGTAAGAGCGCATCCGGCTCGATTGCTGATACCCTCTCCGTTTTAGCGTATCGTCGTACTGGGAGGGGTCTTCCCCATCTCCTCCTCACCTTCACCTACTATGGTGGTAGAAAGCACCCTGAGCGGCCAATCTCTACCTGACAAACGGGTATTGTTCTACCCCACAGGCCGTTACCATGTTGTCGGATTGAGGAAATGGATTACTTCCAGAAGAGCACCAGACAGATAGAAAAGGGTATCTTCAAAGGCCGTTGGATAGCCATCGCCGCCATGGCCCTTTTGACTGTGATTTATCCCCCTGATACCCGCTTAATTTTTGTTTGGGCGGTGATCTTGGCCGCCATTTTATACAATCTGGCGATAGGCTATCTTTTCTTGGGGCGTAGCTACCGTCTGTACTTCAGCTACGTGACCTCTTTCGTGGACGCCGTCTTTATCTCGCTGTACATATTGTCCTCTGGCCGTTTGACGAGCGAATACGCCATCTTTTACTTATTATCTGTCATCTCTGTGGCTATTCGTTTCGGTTTCGTAGAAACGCTATCCATTGGAATAGTGAACTGTCTTCAATATAGCATAGTGCTCTTTGTGTATTATGGTTCCTTCAAATTCAGCGCTTCGTTTCTCACCTCTTGCGCCTTGATTCTGCTGGCGGCCTTGCTTCTGGGCTATTTTGCCCGCTGGATAAGAACCTGGCAGCGGGACAAAGAGCATCGGGAGAAGTACCTGGAACGGAAGATCACGGAGTTGTCCGTCTTGCAAGAGGTGAACAGGGCCGTCCACAATCTGCAATCCGGCGACGCCTTGCGTAACATCGTAGAGGTGGCTACCAAAGTTCTTGGCTTTGGCCGGGCGGCTCTCTTCCTGGTGGACGGGGAAGGCGACGACGTGGAGGAAAGCTTCACCAGCATTCGAGAGGTGGGCGTTCTCGATCAGGGCTCCAGAGGCATCCCTAATATCCGCCTGGATTCTAAGCTCCTGGCGGCCATCCTCAAAAAAGATAAACCCCTGGTGGTAGACGGTTCCCAGGGGTCAGAGACGACCAGCCAGGGGCCAGAGCCTCTGCTGGTGATCCCCCTGAAAGGGATTGAAAGACCGCTTGGCGTGTTGGCAGTCGATTACGATGATACTCACCCTATTAAGGAAACCGACCTGGATCTGCTCATGGACCTGGCCAGCTCGGCCATCCTGGCTATTGAGAACATCCGCTTGCATAAGCGGGTTCAGCAGTTGGCTAACCGCGATGGTCTGACCAGTCTCTACAACCACCGCTATTTTCAGGAAAGCTTGCGTCGAGAGTTGAACCAGGCCAAAGACGTCGACCGGCCCCTCTCTCTGGTGATGGTCGAGGTGGACCGCTTCAAGACCTATAATGACATTTATGGACACCAGCGAGGGGATTTGGCTCTGCAAAGCATTGCCCGCGCTCTGGAAAAAAGCGTGCGGCAATGGGGCGGGGTGGTGGCCCGCTATGGAGGGGACGAGTTTTTCGTCATCTTACCTGGTTTGCACAAGGAAGAGGCCTTCAAAGCTGCCCGGCAGATACACGAAAAGATAGTGACCCACACAGCCAAAGAGTTGAGGCAATACTCTCTGCCCCGCGTGGCGGTCAGTCTGGGAGTGGCTACTTTTCCCGTCGATGCTGATGCGGCCTCGCCCCTGATCGATGCTGCTGATAGGGCCATGTACGCCGCCAAGAGAAGCGGGGGGGGGCGTGTCCAGCAATTCGAGGCCCCCGTTTCCGCGCAGAGCGATGAAGCGACCACTTAAGGGCGGGGGGGGCTATAAAAATTTGTTCCTGAAGGGAGGAGATAAACTGGAATCCACGGAACTGGCCAGGAAAATACTTGATCTCATCGTCGAAAAAAAAGGCTCGGATGTTACCTTGCTGGATATCCGTCCCGTCTCCATGATAGCCGATTATTTTGTGATCTGTAGCGGCGGCAGTGAGCGACAGGTGCAGGCTATCGGGGAAGAGGTGGAAAATAATCTAAAAGCAGCCCATATCCGGCCTTTACACGTGGAAGGAGCGCCCTCTTCGGGATGGGTGCTCATGGATTATGGCGGGGTGATCGTCCACATCTTCGCCCCTGCCGTGCGGGAGTATTATCAATTGGAGAAGCTCTGGAGCAAGGCCAAAACGGTGGTCAAGATACAATAATGGGCGAGCCAGGCTGAGGCGGATTTTGGGCCTGTTGTCAGAGAATGGATACGACCGCCCAGGAGAAAAGAAAGCCGATGAGCAGGCCGACCAGAATGTCCGACAGATAGTGAATGCCCAGGGCTATGCGGCAAAGGCCGACGATGAAGGGCAGGAGAACAAAAGGAGGGGCATAACGAGGGTAATTAAGCCCCATCACGATGGCAATGGAGGCGGTCCGCGCCGCGTGGCCGGAGGGAAAGGAATAGCGATCAAAGCGGTCCCAGAAAAAGCCCTTCATGTCGGCGCGAGGGCGTTGGCGTCGCAGGAAAGGTTTAACTATCGTCACCGAGCCGGCGGATAGAATCACGGCCAGGGCGGTTACGATGACCACCTGCCTGACCGCCGCGTTGCCCAGCGCCAGAGCCACCAGGCCCAGCCCCAACCATAACAGGCTGTCCCCCAGATGAGCGCCCAGGGTAGCCCCTTTGCGCCGTAAGCGGGCTTGCTGCGACAGGGTGAGACGAGCGCTCAACCTCCTGTCCCAGTCCACGACCCGGTAGCCTGCCCCTTTCAATCGCCTGGAAACTCTTTTTCGTCTGCCTGGGTATCGATGTTTTTCTGCGTCCATGTTTAATTGGCTTCCCCCTTCAGGCTACTTTTTCCCCTGCCAGAATACTCTGCACCCTTTGTAAATGGGAGACCTTATCCACATCCATACCGATCTCAGCGTAAGGCGAGACGATAGCCTTTACCCTGCAATTCAGGGCCCGGCTGACCAGTTTTTCGCTTTCAGCGATGGTGAGCTGCCCGATGAGGAATTTGAGGATCATCCTGGGCCCGATGATTCTGACCAGTTGCCAGGCGCTTTTCCGAGCATCTATGAGGCGTCGGGCGAGAGGAAGATTGGCCTGGACGGTCTTGGCCCTGATCATAAACAGATCGCCGCCAGCGAAGAGGCCGTCACGCAGACGCACAAAGGTGCGACCGGAGTGGGGAAAACGCGCTTCCATGACTGATTTCTCCACCACAGAGTAATATACGTCAGCCTCTATCTCCAGACAGACCTTAATGAAGTAATCGACCACCTCTGTAGTGAGAAGGGGAATGTCGGTGGAACTGAAAATGACCCGCTCGGCAGTGGGGTTGAGGCTCAGCAGCCGGTTGAGGCCGGCCAGGGAGTTGTCCAGGATGTCGCCGTGGGCCTCGACGTACTCCACTGGCCGCCCGAAATCCAGCCCGTCCTCTGCTCCCAGCCCTACCAGCACGATGCGATCTATGTGCTGGCAGCCAGCGAGAGCCTCAAATACGTAGTAGATCATCTCCCGGCCGGCGATCTTGATCAAAGATTTCTTATCCACCCCGGCGTGTTCCGACAGTTCGTTATTCTTAATGAGTGTGCCTCCAGCCATGAGCACGGCGTCCATCATCGTTTGCCTTTACCCCTGATTCAGTTTCTCAATGGCAGGCTTCATAGCCAGCTTTTCCAGCAGGGCCTCGATCTCCCCGGCGGTCAGGGGGCGGCCCTTGCCGGCGATGGCTACCAGCGCGGCTTCCATCACGTTGGTGCCAAAGGAACGGCCCTCCAGCCGGGGAGTGGTGGTGACCAGGTAACGCACCCCTCGCCTGGTCAGAAGCTTCACATCAGCGGCGGTGGTAGTGTTGGTCACGATCACCTTGCCCTCCAGACGCAAGGGCATGTGCCGTTTGATGTACAGAAAATCGCCGGCGATGACCGAAGCCGCCTGATAATACTTCTCCCACCTGGGCACGTTGAGTTGCTGCTTCCGGCCCGTGGGATAGAGGAGGTGCAGCGGTAAGCGGCCCAGGATGGGCAACAGGATGCAGGCCAGGATCATCCCCTGACGCAAACCACGCACGGGAAGGGGCAGCCCCAGGCCGAACATTAAATCACCGTAAACTACCTCGTAGCCGGCTTGATGGAAAGAAAGGGCCATCCCAAAGCGGTCGGCGAAAGAGGTGAGCAGCGCGGTCTTGGGGGCTATCTCGTCCCCGATGTGCTCCTCTACGTATTGCATTACCCTTCGTTCCAGGGTGTGTTTAAGCCCTCCGCCATCGACCACCGGAGTGCGCCGTACTCCGGCCACCAATTTCACCGCCTGATAGAGAGGATAGGCGCGGTCCCCGACCCGTAAAGCCAGGTCTGTACCCCCCATCCCCAAAGCATCGACCTGGCCGTCCAGTTCGTTGTAAAGCTGGATGGCCTTCTGGACGTTGCCATCGGTCCCGATCCGCTCGATGTGCACCTGCTGGCCTAATAGCTCCACCATCACCTTGTGATCGCGGGTGGAGCTTCCTAAGCTGACGCTGACGACTTTTTTCATGGCGATATTATCCCTTACAGACCAGATGCTCTGAAGATATTATATCAAATTTCTGGGAAAAAATAAAGCCAGGCCGCGCCTTCGTCATACAAACTTTACCTCCCTGCTCCTGCTTCTTGCGCTTTATCTTCGGTGATGGTATAATCTTTTTGCTTGCTGATGTATAAATGAATCACTTGCTGGAAGGAGTGTCTCAAAATGAACTTAACTAGGATTGGGTTTACCGAGATTGGAACCCTACTGATTCCTTTAAGCAAAGAAGACTTTGGGCTTTCCGATGAAAAGATAGAGTTTTTGGGCAAAGTATTCGAGCCTAAAGAGGAGGTGCATATTACTGTAATTGGTAAAGATTTGGGACAGAAGTTACAAGAAGCGATCAAAGGTGACCCTGCGATTGAAAACCAGATAGAACAAGTAATGAAGGAAGCAGACTGGTCCTATGAAAAAAAGGACAAAATGTATCATATTTCTAAAGATAAGAAAAAGGTCGATTTGCAAGGGGATTTCAAAGTCATACACGCAGAGAGTATTATCTTAATGGTGGAAATTGCAGGCATTGAGCAGTTCTATAGGAAACTTGGTAGAATAATTGGAACGGAGCTTGAAGTGCCTCCAACTCACGTGACTTTATATACATACGGAGATCCGGTTGGAATAGGCCTGCCTAACCAAGCAGCTTTTGAGGAATTTGTGACTAGAGAGATACTGCCAAACGAGTTGGTTATTTAGTATGAAAGCAGTTGGTTTCATCGGTGCGTGTGACCGCCGACCCTTTGGGTTTTAGAAACCCGAAGGGTCGGCGGTCGTATCTGCTTCCAAAGTGCCAGGCACCTGATATGCCCTTCGTGCTCTTTGTGGTTATAAGCCTAGCAGATATCCGTCAGATCGGTGAGGCATCATCCGTGTGGCAGGGCTTAAGGGCTGGAGTCAGGCTCAGGAGTAGGGGGAGCGGGCAGGGGGGTAGGGCCTGGACTCGACGAGGCGGGAATGACGGTCGGGGGGGGCGTTTTGGTAGGAATGAACACGGGCGGCGTGAGCGTGGGCGGCGCGGGTTCTGGCAGAACGCTGAGAATGGTGAAGAAGATCATGCTCAAAACGACGATCAGACTTATAAGCCAGAGAATCACCTGGCGTTTTTTATACTTTGGTCGTTTTTTCATTATCTATTTCCTCGTTCGATGTTTCCCTCGGTTCGATGTTAAATGGCTACCACAAAGGCTACGGCGTAGTCACGGGAGTGAGAGAGACTGAGAGCAAAGTAATCCAACCCCAGTTTTTCGGCTCTGGCTTTGGCCCGTCCGTGCAGGTATACCACAGGCTTACCACGCCGATCGGGCAGGATTTCGATCTCTCGCCAGGACACTTCTCTCATACCCGTGCCCAAAGCCTTGCTCACTGCTTCTTTGGCGGCGAAGCTGACAGCCAGGGATTCAATCCTCCCTTTACAATACTCTAGCTCTGCCACGGTGTAAACGCGCCGCCTGAAGCGTTCGCCCCAGCGGGCCACCGTCTTTCTGATACGCTCGATCTCGACGATGTCCACCCCCACGCAGAGCTTAGGGATTGGGGATGAGGGAGCCCCTTGCGCTTTCATTGCCGGGCTAATATCCTCTGCCGAGGCCGCGATAGACAAATCCCAGATCCTTCATCGTTTCCACGTCGTAGATGTTGCGGCCATCGACGATAATCGGCTGGCGCATGGCTTTTTTGATCCCGCGCAGGTCCAGGTGTTTGAACTCGTTCCATTCGGTGATGATCACCAGCGCATCGCTGTCCTGAGCCACCTCGTAAGGAGTGCGGCAATAGACCACCTCGTCCAGAATGGTTTTAGCCACTTCCATGGCTACTGGATCGTAAGCCTTGATCCTGGCCCCTTCGTGCTGCAAGAGGTGGATGACTTCCACCGAGGGCGCCCCACGCATGTCGTCGGTGTTGGGTTTGAAGGATAGCCCCAGGATACCAATAGTTTTCTCGTGCAGGGTGTCCAGGATATCCCTGAGTTTCTGCACCACTCGCAGGCGTTGGTCGCGGTTGATCTCCATCACCGCCCTCAGCAGTTGGGGGTGGCAGCCGTGCGCGGCGGCCATGTGCTCCAGGGCGCGCACGTCTTTGGGGAAGCAACTGCCGCCGTAGCCCACCCCGGCGTCCAGGAAAGAGGAGCCGATGCGTTTATCGTAGCCCATGCCAGCCGCCACCTCTTTGACGTCCGCGCCCAGGGCTTCACAGATGGAAGCGATCTCATTAATAAAAGAGATACGGTTAGCCAGATAGGCGTTGGAGGCGTATTTGATCATCTCGGCGGTGCGCAGGTCGGTGATGACGATGGGGGCGCGCAGGGAGAGATACAGTTGGGCCACCTGCTCCGCCGCCTCGCGGTTGAGGGAGCCCAGGACGATGCGGTCGGGGCTTATAAAATCGTGGATCGCCGAACCTTCCCGCAGAAACTCCGGGTTGGAGACCACGGCGAAGTCGATCCCTGGCGGCTTGTCTCTCTCCACGATTTCGGCCACCCAGTCGCCGGTGCCGATGGGCACGGTGCTCTTGTTGACGATGACGAGCGGAGCGGTCATGGTCTGGGCGATGCCTTCCGCCGCAGCGCGGACGTATTTCAGGTCGGCCTCCCCCTCCGCTCCGGAGGGAGTGCCCACCGCGATGAAAACAAACTCGGTGTCTCCCACTCCTTCTTCGTAAGAGGTGGTAAACCGCAGGCGGCCAACCTGGGCGTTGCGTCTCACCATCTCCTCCAGGCCAGGCTCGAAGATGGGCATCTGGCCGCCCTTCAACTTCTCGATTTTGGTCTCGTCCACGTCCACGCAGGTTACCAGGTTGCCCAAATCGGCGAAACAGGTGCCCGTCACCAGGCCCACGTAGCCTACTCCGATAACGCAGATTTTTCGCAACTCAGACACCGCCTTAAACAGCGAACGACAGGAAGCAACGAACCAATGAACTCCTGTTCGTTGCTTTTCTGGTGTTCGTTGTTGTTCCTTTCTCCTCTCTCATCAGACCTTTGTTTCGGCTGGCCGGGACGGGGTTTCCTTAAAAAGACGGGGCAGGTGAATCTCTCGACTGCCCAGCAGACCTTCGCGGCGGAAGATCATCACCAGGCTGATGGCAATGGCAATGATGATCTGGCTGAGACCGTATACCTCGTGGCCGAACAGGGCCGTCAGGGCAGAGTGGGTTTCCAGCTTGCGCAGGTACTCCTTAGCCAGGCTGAAAAGCACCGACCCGATAACCGAGCCGCTGATGCTGCCCATCCCTCCTACCACCAGCATAACCACCACTCTGAAGGTGACATCTATGTAATAGACGTGGGGAGTGATGGTCGTGTTCTGATGGGCCAGCAAGGCCCCGCCCACCCCGGCGAAAAAAGCGCCCACCATGAAGGACAACAGGCGGTGGCGGGTGACGTTTATGCCACGGGCGGCGGCGGCCAGTTCGTCCTCGCGGATAGCCATCATCGCCCGTCCGTAAGGGGAATGGACCAGCCGCCAGATTACGTAAATGGTGAGCAGCGCCCAGCCACAGGTCCACCAGATGTTGGTGTAACGGGGCAGACCGTTGATGCCTTTGCCCCCGCGGGTGATATCCACCAGTTTGACGGCCAGGGTGCGCACGATGAACATCAGCCCCAGGGTAGCCACCGCCAGGTAGTGTCCCCGCAGGCGCAGGACAGGGATGCCCACTAACAGGGCTACCAGAGTAGCCACCAGGCCGCCGATGACGATGGCGGTCAGAAAACCCAGCGCCACGCCACACTCAGAACCCAAGTAGTAACGACTTAAGTCGTTACTACCCAGAAAGTTGCCCAGTATTTCGGGCAGGGTCAGGGCTTTCAGCCACAGGGGCAGCTTGGGGATCATCATCCCCTTTTTAGCTACGGGCAGGGTCAGCCAGGCGGAGACGTAGGCCCCAACGGTCATAAAAGCGGCGTGGCCCAGGGAGAAATCGCCCGTGAAGCCGTTGGTCAGGTTCAAACTGACCGTCAGGATGACGTAGATGGCCGCTTCGGACAGGACGCGCAGGTAATAGTCGTTTAGTTGTCTATCGGCCAGGGCCAGCAGAGCGATCAGGAGAACCAGATAGATGGCGATGTTGAGAAGGTTTGAGTAGGGCATGGACTTTCTATTGAGCAAGGCTAACCCTCCCTGTCGGTGGTGGTGGGCAGGAGGCCGTAGGGGCGCACCAGCAAAATCAGCAGCAGAAGAATGAAGACGAAAGCATCGCGGTAGCCGGAGTACTTGGGGGGCAGGGCCCCAACGAAGAAGATTTCGGCGAAACCTAAAAGATACCCGCCTAGCATCGCCCCGGGGATACTGCCGATGCCCCCGATAACGGCGGCCACAAATGCTTTCAGGCCGGGTAGAAGCCCCATGAAAGGATCGATCTGGCTGAACCGTCCCCCCCACATGAAACCGGCCACCGCCGCCAGGGCCGAGCCGATGGCAAAGGCCACAGCGATGACCTGGTTGATGTTGATGCCCATCAGGCGGGCGGCCTTCAGGTTCTCGGCGCAGGCCCGCATGGCGATGCCTATCCTGGTGCGGGTTACGAACAGGGTCAGGAGAAACATCAGGATGATAGCCAGGGAGACGCTCAGGATGTCCAGATTGGAAAAGCGCACTTTAGCCACCAGGTGAGGCTCGGTCAGGGAATTGGGCAGACGGAAAGCGCGCGGCTGGGCGGTGATGGTCATAAGAGAGGTGTTCTGGATGATGGAGCTGACGGCCAGGGAAGTGATGAGCATGGCTACCTCTGGCGCGCCGCGCAGAGGACGATAGGCCAGCCTTTCGACCAGGATGCCCACCGCGCCGACCACGATCATGGGGATGAGAATGGCGGCCCCGAAGGGCAAAGCAGTGTTGAGCAGCAGGAACAGGGCCAGATACGCGCCAACCATCATCAGGTCGCCGTGCGCAAAGTTAATAAGACGTAAAATGCCGTACACGATGGTCAGGCCGATAGCCACCAGAGCGTAGATGCTGCCCAGGTTAATACCGTTGACGATTTGTTGCACGATGTAAGAAAAAGGCAAAGGCTTCCTCCAGGATTAATTTGACGAACTGAAAACCAGCCCCCAGAAGCGCTCAACGTCCAGCTCAAATCCTTCCACCACCGGCGATCTGTACACCTCGCCTTCGAGTTTGGCTATTACAAAAGCGCCCTTTTCCAGTATGTAGAATTCAAAACGCTGTTCGGCAGGGTCTACCACCCAGTATTCCCTGACGCCGTACCGGGCGTAGTTCTTCTTTTTAGGGCCTAAATCGCGTCGGGCCGTGCCCGAAGAGAGGATTTCGACCACCAGGTCCGGCGCCCCGCGAATCCAGTCTTGCAGGATGGCGGCGTTTTCTTTGGAAACGAAAATGATGTCTGGCTGGTAGATGTCTTCAGGGCTAAGATGCACATCCAGCGGAGCGTTGTACAACTCGCCCAGGTGGTGCTCCTTCACGAAATCGGCCAGCAGCAAAGTCAGTTCGAGAGAAACCTTTTGATGTAAAAGCAGCGGGCTGGGAGCCATGTACAACACTCCTTCGATCAATTCGTACCGATGGCCGTCGTCGGGGAGTTGAAGGTACTCCTCGGCAGTCATTTTCAGGCCGTGATAGGTGGTTATCGTCCGCTCCATTGGGCTTTCTCCTTGAAGAAATTCAGGGAAACTCAGCCGCCCAGGTAGACCCGCTTGACCTCCTCGTTTTCGGCCAATTCCTGGGCTGGCCCTTCCAGCTTGATCTGACCCGTTTCCATCACGTAGGCCCGGTCGGCGATGCGTAGCGCCTGGTAGGCGTTTTGTTCCACCAGGAGGATGGTTACCCCTTCCTGGCGCAGCCTGGCGATCACCTCAAAGATGAGTTCGACGAGCATGGGAGCCAGGCCCAGCGATGGCTCATCCAGGAGGAGCATCGTGGGGCGGCTCATCAGCGCCCGACCAATGGCTAACATCTGCTGCTCTCCACCGGACAGGGTCCCGGCTGACTGTTTATGCCGTTCCTTAAGGACAGGGAACAGAGAATGTACCCACTCCCGGTCGCCCTCCACCCCTTCTCGGTCGCGGCGGTTATAAGCGCCCAGCACCAGGTTTTCGGCCACCGACAGATGGGAGAAGATCAGCCGTCCCTCGGGGCAATGCGAGATGCCCTGAGATACGATCTGGTGCGGGGCTAATCTGGCGACGTCCCGGCCCTGGTAGCGGACGTGGCCTGCCCTGGGAGGAAGCAGGCCGGAGATGGTCATCAGGGTAGTGGTTTTGCCCGCTCCGTTACTACCCACGATGGTGACCAGTTCTCCCTCATCCACACGTAGAGAGATGCCTTTCAAAGCCTGGATACTGCCGTAATAAACCTGGAGGTTTTCGATCTCAAGCATTTACGATGCCGCCTCGATTTTGATTGCCCCCTCCTAGATAGGCTTCGATCACCTGGGAGTTATTCTGAATCTCTGCCGGGGTGCCCTGGGCGATGATTTCACCGTAGTTGAGGGTCTGGATATAGTCACAGATGCTCATGATCACTCGCATGTCGTGTTCAATGAGCATGATGGTCAACGCAAACTCGTCCCGGACGCGACCGATGAGGGCCATCAACTCGTCCGTTTCGCTAGGATTCATGCCCGCCGCCGGTTCGTCCAGGAGGAGCAGAGTGGGATGGGTAGCCAGGGCGCTGGCAATCTCCAGCCGACGCTGAAGACCAAAGGGTAAACTATGGGCCGCAGTATCACGATAGGTCTCCAGGCCAAAAAGCTCCAGGAGATGATAGGCTTCCTCCTCCAGCTTGCTCTCCTGGCGCCCGAAAGAAGGCAGGCTCAGGATAGTCTCCCACAGGCTGGCTTTGGCGTGCATCTGAAGGCCGATCTTGATGTTTTCCAGCACCGAGAGAGGGCCGAAAAGACGGACGTTCTGAAAAGTTCTGACCACGCCCAGACGGGCAATCTGATGGGAGGCCAGGTTGGTGATATCCCGTCCCTGGAAGAAAATCTGGCCCTCCGAGAGGGTCAGCACTCCGGTGACGAGATTGAACAGGGTAGTTTTGCCCGCCCCGTTAGGCCCGATCACTCCCCAAATCAAACCTTCCTCCAGGCTTAAGTGGTAGTCGTGCAAAGCCAGGAGCCCACGGAAGGCTTTGCTCAGGTTCTCGATGCGCAGAAGAGGAGTAGCTGAGGAGGCTGGAGGATGACCGTTGGCTCCTCGTTCACTACCGGGGTTGCTAGACGTTTTTTCCATATTTATCTAGGAAACGCAACCTTATCATAAAATTGGGCCGGGACGAGGGATGGTAAATGAGGTATGCCATCCTCTCCCCGCGCCTCCTACCGGGCGGCGACCACTCCATCACCCCGCCAGGTTAATTGTCCACATTATAACAAACCATAGAGCAAAAGTCAATACCACGTATTCACTCAGCTAAAATGTTACCGAAGAGGTATACTTCCTCCAAATGATAATGTTACCGGAGGGAGCTATGACCACCGAAGACAAGATGACTATCGATGAGCGATTAAAGTATCTGCGCCA
>DAOULT010000146.1:0-22925 GCA_034417895.1 Anaerolineae bacterium
AGCGCCGCTACGACCAGGCCCGCACTCCCTTTGATCGGCTCTGTGCCACCGAGACTATCACCCCAGAGCGCCGTGAGCAACTGGAAGCTCTACGAGACCAGACTAACCCTCGTCAACTGCGGCAAGATTGATCACCTCTTCACTTTGCCTGGAGCTGTGCCGGGGCAAACCGAAGACGTGTTCCAAACCCTGGCCCAGCCACTAAATCTGGAGAAAGGAGTGGAATAGCTCGGTAACATTTTCTTTTGACTTGACACGATCCATGGCGGATCGACTTAGATCTCGCCTATCAGTGGAAGAAACCAGGTTTTTGCCAAAAACCTGGTTTCTGGATAGTTCATAGAAACTTCCAAAGCGCCAGGCACCTGATATGCTTCTCCTACAATTTGCCCCGCTATTAGATTTCCCCTATCAAATCGTACTCCAACGCGCCCGTGATGCGCACGGGTACGATCTCCCCGACAGGCAGCTCGCCGCTGACCATGACCAGGCCGTCGATTTCCGGGGCGTCACGATAGGAGCGCCCCAGGCTGAAACCATCGCCGCACCCCTCGACCAGAACGTCCAGCACGCGCCCGATCATCTCCTGGTTTTTAGCCAGAGAGAGGCTCTGCTGAAGCTCCATCAGACGGCGGTAGCGTTCCTCTTTGATCTCAGCCGGCAGTTGGCCGGGCAGGGCCGCAGCCGGAGTGCCCTGCTCGCGGGAATAGGTGAAGACCCCCACCTTGTCAAAGGCCATCTCCTGCACGAAGTCCAGCAGGGCCTGGAACTCCTCTTCTGTCTCGCCCGGATAGCCGACGATGAAAGAAGTGCGCAGGGCGATGTCGGGCATGGCCCGGCGCAGTTCGGACACCAACTGCCGCACGGCGTCCACGTTGGCGGGACGGTTCATGCGACGTAGAACGTGGGGGTGGCTGTGCTGGAGCGGCAGGTCCAGATAGTGGCAGACCTGGGGATAACGGGCCATGACCTCGATGAGGCGGAGGCTGACGTGCTGCGGATAAGCATACATCAGGCGCAGCCAGTCCAGTCCGGGCGCGGCCTCCAGGATGGCTACAATCAAGGCAGCCAGACCGTCGTGCTGGCCCCACTCACGCCCGTAGGCGGTGGTGTCCTGGGCGATGAGAATGATTTCCCTGCTGCCCTGGGCCACCAGTTGGCGGGCTTCAGCCACGATAGCCTCCGCTGGCCGACTACGGGCCTGGCCCTTGATGGCGGGGATGGCGCAAAAGGCGCAGGAGGCGCTACAGCCCTCGGCGATCTTAAGGTAAGCGCTGGGGCCGGTCGTGCTTCTGGGGAGATCGACGACCGTTCCGGCCGGTGGATCGTCGAGCAGGGCAGGTGGCTGCCGGGTTCTCTGGTTTGTCAGTCTGCGTATCAGGGGCACGATTTCCGCCCAGCGGCGAGTGCCGATAAGGCCGTCCAGACCGGGCACCAGGCGGGCCAGCTTGCGACCGTAGCGTTGCGACAGGCAACCGGCGGCCACCAGAAGTTGATCGGGCCGTTTGGCGGCGGATAGGGTTCGCAGGGCGGTTATAGATTCCTGGCGGGCCTGGTCGATGAACCCACAGGTGTTGACGATCAACACTTGGGCCTGGGCCGGGTCATCGCTGAGGAGGTGGCCGGCCTGCTGCAACAGTCGGGCCATGCCTTCGGCGTCGACCTCATTTTTGGGACAGCCCAGCGAGAGCAGGTAGAAACGCAGCGGGCCAGGGCGAGAGCGGGGCTTCACCGGGGGCCTAGCCTTGTGGAGTGGCGTTCGGCGAGGGAACGGGCGCTGGAATGAGCAGCCTGTCCCCGGCGTGGAGTACGCTGGCTTCGGTCAGACCGTTAGCCTCCCTGATGGCCTCGACGGTCACTCCGTACTGCACGGAGATCTTCCATAGATTATCGCCAGCCTGCACCACGTGCACCCTGGGCGTGGCGGTGGGCGTGGCCGTCGGAGAAGGAGTTAAATTTGCGGGGGGTAAGCTCTCACCTTCTCCCGCAGGGACGATCTCTTTAATCCACTCTCGCCCCTTTACCTCTCCCGGCGCGCCCATGAGACCCTCAGAGCGCCCATTGACAATAACTTCCACCCCGCCAGCGTTGCCGCAGCGCACGGCCACCCGTTCCTGGCCGCTAAAGGTGCGCCTCTCTCCGGCCTCCAGAATGCCATCGAATTGCTTGACGCCATCGACCGTGACCTGGAGCCAGGCTTTTTCCTTAACGACCAGCTCGATCTCGACCCCGGTGTAAGCCTTGGGCATCGGCGTGGGAGTGACCGTCGGGGTGGCGGTGGGCGTCGGGGTGTCGGTGGGAATGAAGGGGACGGAGATGCCCGGCGTTGGCGAGGGGAGGCCGGCCTCGGTCGCAATAACGGTATAGGCCGGGAGGGTCGGGGCCGCTTTTGCTTCCACGCTTTCTCCAGAAAGCAGGTAGCGACGGGCAGCCCACAGCCCCCCGGCCATGAGGCAGGCAATGACCATAATAGCCACAGCGATAACGATGGCCCACACAGGGTTCAGCCAGGAGGCGGACATCGGAGGAGCATCTACCGTCGGCTTCATAGAGGGCGACATGGGCCTGGGCGGGGGAATGGTCGCTTGAAAGGGGGCCTTGTCTTCCAGATAAAGAGCAAGCGCCTCTTCAGGATCGAGGCCCAGATAAGCGGCGTAGTTACGCACAAACCCTCTGGCGTACACCTCTTCGGGCAGGATATCGTAGTGTCCTTCTTCCAGAGCCTTCAGGAACTTCTCTCGTATTCTAAGCTCTTCCTCGACGCGGGCCAGGGTAAGCTCTTTCTTCTCCCGGGCCCGACGTAACCTGTCACCAAGATCGCTCATCTCACCTTCCGAGTCGTCTTTCTGGGTGTCTACCAGATATTATACTTTCTGGGCCTAAATGTCAAGTCTAATGCGGGCCGGTGGCTTGATCGGCCAAGCCGGTTTGACGGATCCCATTTGCTGATATATAATGAGACCTGGCCTTAAGGGAAAGCGAGAGAGAGCGGTCATCCGGCCAGTTTGTCCCATCTGATTAAAGTCATCAGGAGTTGAAAAGTGAGCCTTTCCCGGGAAGAGTTTGAGGCTTTGTTACAACGCCTTAGAGAAGAGCAAACCGAACGATCTGATGTTGATGGTAAGGCTGATCTGCCTTTGGAGAAAAAGGGCGATCATGCCTTCTTCATTCGGCATGTCGCCGCCCTTGCTAATAACGTGGAACCCAGCTATCTGATCATCGGTGTTGAAGACAAAACCTGGAAATCGATCGGACTACCGGGGGATTCTTCGTTACGCGACGCCGACCAGACTCAAACGCGCATGAATCAGATACTTAGAAATCGGCTGGATCCTGAAATCTCCGTTCGCTATCGCACTTATAATACCTCTGGTGTTGTGCTTGGACTTGTTACTGTCGAGGGTACGCGTGCACCCTACATTATCGCAATCAAAGATCAGCAGTATGGTGGTGAAAGGACTAAGGGCGAACCAGAGTACATTTATCGGGGAGTTATCTACGTTCGTCATGGTGCTAACAGCATAATCGCGAATCGTCAGAGTGAGGTTCTCGATATTATCAATCGGGCTCAACCGGCAGTTGCCCAACCAGACGAGTTTCTGGAGGCCAACAATTATCTCGACCCCGAATCAGAAGACTTTGGTCATCACAAGTTGAGTGAGCGCTTGGTGGAGGAGCACTCGAAGACGGGAACGTGGGGTACAGAATCTGTAGCGGCTCGATCTTGGGTCTCTTTTGTGTTCTGCCCAGTTGATAGTGGCTGCGAGATAGATACGGTTTCACTCAGGGCCAAATTAAAGCCGGACCAGCGCATTGGGCGTGGATCCGAGTGGTATCGCATTGTTCCCAGACCATTTAACGAGATGTTTTATAGTCCCCAAAAAGCTACGCCACGAGAATTCCTGGGCACATGGCAGCCTCGAAGGAGTCAGGATGCTGAGGAGATTTCGCACTTCATTCGCATCCTGCCATCAGGGCCTATTGAGGTCGGATGCACCTATCCTCCGTTCTGTCAACGCGACGACGTAAGGTTCTTTGGTTTTGTAGCTCTTATCGGGTACTTGTGGCAAATGGTCTATCTCTCTAAGGCTATCTATCTCGACGCCGGTTTCCACGGTGAAACTGCGGTATTGGTGAACCTTATTGTGACCAAAGGAACACGTTTAGCTGACTTTGCCGATGGGTGGGTCTCACCTTTCAATGACGAAGAAGTTTGGTTATCGACATTGTCATCGCGAAAACTAAAACAGGAAATATGTTCCGATCCAAATATTCAAATCAAGCAAGAACTTCCATTGGCCGACGCTTCAGATGACGAGGTAGAGGCCATGATACGTGAGATTGCTAGAGATATAGGAGCCTACTACGGCCAAGAGCCCCCTAGATGTTTCGACTGCCGCACAGGCGCATTCCCCTCTACAAAATACATGAGTCATTGGGTACGATAGAATTAACAGCGTTTATATTTATTTAAGAAAATGAGCTTGCGATCATTTATCACTAAAACCCAGGAAGCCGGCCTTTTGGTCACCATCGACAGGGTGGTCGATCCCTATCTGGAGATGGCCCGTGTCATCCACGCCCTGGAAGGCCGTCCGCTGCTCTTCAGCAGGGTGAAAGGCTCGGACTATCGGGTGGTGTCTGGCGTCTGCTCCGAGCGGGCCTATTTCGCTTTGGCCCTGGGCCTGGACAGGGGCCAGGTTCTCCCGGCCATGCTCGAAGCCCTGGAGCATCCCCGCCCGCCGCAGGTGGTGGAGGCCGCTCCCTGCCAGGAGGTGGTCGAGACCGACTTTGACTTAAACGCCATCCCTATCCTGACCCATCTGCCGGGCGACGGCGGCCCTTACGTCACCGCCGGGGTAGCCATCGTCAAGGACCC
Organism: Anaerolineae bacterium; assembly: GCA_034417895.1. Taxonomy (GTDB): domain Bacteria; phylum Chloroflexota; class Anaerolineae; order CAZYHC01; family CAZYHC01; genus DAOULT01. Next base: position 4,880 of record DAOULT010000146.1, read on the forward strand.
CGATTATGGCCGCAATATGTGCTTTCACCGCCTGATGCGTCTTGGCCCCCGCCGCTTTGCGGCCCGCATCGTGGAAGGGCGGGGCACAGATACCTCTCTGAAGAAGACCACAGGCGCTCTGGAAATTGCCATCTGTCTGGGCAATTCTCTGCCTGTGCTGCTGGCCGCCGCCATGTCACCGCCCCAGGGCGTGGACGAGCTATCCATCGCCAACGCCCTGCGCCCCACTCCCCTGGTCAGATGCGTGACCAAAGACCTGGAGGTGCCGGCTGGATCGGAGATTGTGCTGGAAGGCAGGATCACTCGCCGCACCACCACGGAAGGGCCTTTCATCGATCTGACGGGCACCTGGGACCATGTGCGGGAACAGCCCATCATCGAGATCGATTGTCTCACCCACCGCCGCCAGCCTGTTTATCACGCCCTGCTGCCTGGCGGCCTGGAGCATAAGCTGCTTATGGGGATGCCCCGCGAGCCGACCATCTACGCCGAGGTGAGCCGGGTGTGCCGCTGTCAGGAGGTGCTCATCACCCCAGGCGGGACCTCCTGGCTGCACGCCGTGGTGCAGATCGCCAAACAGCACCCTGACGATGGCCGCCGGGCCATCGAGGCCGCCTTTCGGGGCCATACCTCTCTCAAGCACGTGGTCATCGTCGATGAGGATATCGACATCCACGACGTGGCGGATGTAGAGTGGGCCATCGCCACCCGCTTCCAGGCCGACCGTGACCTGGTCGTTTTGCAGGATCAGCCCGGCAGCTCTCTTGACCCTTCGGCCACGTTTATCCCCGGCCAGAAGGCCCGCACCAGCAAGATGGGCCTGGATGCCACCACGCCCTGGTACACCCCGGCGGGCGAGTTGCGCCCGGAAGAGGAGCGAGCCGGATTTAAGAAAGTGGCATACGGGGCCATCGATCTGGAGGATTATCTAACCCCGACTACCTAGCTACCCAACCCTGGCATCGCAGGCTCTTGACAAATAAATACAGACAGGGTATAGTTAAACGAGTATTCCGCCACACAGATTTTGACAGCTTGTAGTCACGACTTCAGTCGTCGTTGGAGTGGAAAAAGCGACTGAAGTCGCTACTACGACCCCATCATAATCACTGTGGTGAGGTACGAGTTAAAGGTGTGTGCTGCTGGCGTGGGGGAGGCTGGTGACAGAGATAGATTGGTCTGTCTACCTGGGTGTTTTTTCGGCCTCGGTTCTGGGAGCAGTGATCCCGGCTGCCATCTACGTCGTTTTTCTGTGGTGGCTGGACCGTTACGAGAAGGAGCCTTTTTGGCTGCTGGCTTTTGCTTTTCTGTGGGGAGCCATCCCGGCCAACGTGTTTGCTCTTATCGTCAATACGGTGTTGGGTCTTCCTCTGTACGTTCTCGCCGGAAAGGAACTGGGCATGCTGGGCACGGCCAGCCTGGTGGCCCCCGTGGTCGAGGAAAGCGTCAAGGGCCTGGCTCTTCTCATATTGGTGTTCCTTTTCCGCCGGGAGTTCGATAACGTCCTGGATGGCATCATCTACGGGGGGATGATCGGTTTCGGCTTCGCCATGACCGAGGACTTTGATTATTTTATGCGGGGTTACGCCAATGGAGGATGGGAAGGGATGATGTTCATCATCCTTCTGCGTCCCACTCTTTTTGGCCTCTCTCACGCCGTTTTCACCAGCGTGACCGGGGCCGGCATCGGTCTGGCCCGCCTGTCACCCAAATGGAGCACCCGGCTGCTGGTCGTCCCGGCGGCCTGGGCCGGAGCGGTTTTTCTCCACGCGCTCAACAACGCGGCCGCCCCCTTCTGCTGCCTGATCAGCCTGGTGGGCGATTGGGGGGCGGCGCTGGTCATCCTGGCGATCATCATCCTGGTCTGGCAGAAGGAAAAAGCCTGGATCGTGGAGGAGTTGCAGGAAGAGGTCGAGAAAGGGCTGATCACGGCGGGCGAGTACCAGGAGGTATCTTCTTCTATCGAACGTTTCAGAGCTTGCTGGCAGGCTCTAAGAAAAGAGGGCTGGGAAGCCTTCCGGCGAAGGAGCCGTTTTTATCAGATAGCCACCGATCTGGCTTTCAAGAAACACCATCTGCGCACCCTGGGAGATGAGGATGGGAACATCGCCGAGATAGAGCGGCTGCGCCTTCAGGTGTCTGAGTTGTGTGGCCGGCCGATGGTCACAACCTGTCCCCGCTGTGGTCAGGCTATGGACTCCACCAGGAAGTTCTGTAGCTCGTGCGGGGCTAAATTAGAGCAGGAAACGTAGCGACATGGAATGGTTCCAGCGGCAGAATAAGGCTACCAGAACAGTTATCCTGATCGCGTTGGGGATGTTGGCTCTGTGCTGTATCATCATCTGTCTCTCTTTCAGCCTGCTTGAATTCATGGCGGCGGTGACGAGCACTCCCACCCCTCCTATCCGTGATCTTTTTTAGCGCCTATCCAAAGAGTGGGTCGGACATCCTCATCCTTACTCAACTCGACATTACCAGGGTATTATCGATTAACACGGAGGTAAAGCAATGAAACAGAGGTATACCGTCACTTTCCTGTATATTGATTGTCTGGCAGGGAGCGAAAAGTTGATCTGGAGTGAAGTGAGCAGGAGATTGCAAAGCTATCCGGCTGTGACGGTAATCCCTTTATATGGAGGTATCATCCGGGAGAACGGGGACATCTATCTCGTTTGCGCCGTGAGGGATACGGAGCGATTTGACGATTTCGTTATTGATGAGATTCGTTCCATCCGCTGGGTAACAGAGACCAGCGCCATGTTCAGTTTCAACAGCAAGTTGCGTCCCGGAACGGTTGAAACTGTCCTGCAAGCAGCTACCACAGGCGGGGCAAAAGTTACTGCCAACGTGAACCTGGATGTCGAACCCGGTAAAGAACGAGAGGTTTTCCAACATCTGTACCAGTTAGAGGATACCGACCAGGTAAATGTCTGGGGCGCGTTCACCGTCCTGCATTCAGTCTCGGTGGACATGGTGCTATCTCTAATCGGCGAGAGTGGGAACGAGATTTACGCTTACATCTCCGAGAGGGTCAGGACTATCGATGGGGTCTGGAACTCGATGACTCTGTTCGGGTCGGGGGTGTTTACCACCTTCGCCTCGGCCGAGACCCTGCGGGAGATAGCCAAGGCCCTGACCTGATCTCAACCGCCCAGCATAGCCATGATCGACCGTTGGGCCAGACCGACCAGGGGCGAAGGCCACAGCCCCAACAGGACGGTGCCCAGGACGGCCAAGATGGTAGCCGCCACCAAAGCACCAGGAACGACCGTGGGGCTTGCTTTCCCGCTCGAAGGGCGCAGATACATGTAGACGATAACTCGCAGGTAGAAGTAGGCGGAGATCACGCTGTTGATCACCCCTACGACGGCCAGGACGGCCAGGCCCGCTTCCATCGCCGCGCTGAAGACGTAGAGCTTGCCCCAGAAACCGGCCAGCGGTGGAACGCCGGCCAGCGAAAGCATAAAGATAGCCATGGCCGCTGCCAGGAAGGGATGACGGGAGCTTAGCCCGGCGTAATCCTCCAGAGACCCTTGGGGTTTTGGAAACCCCAAGGGTCTGCTTTCACACACCGCAATGACCACGCCAAAAGCGCCGATGTTCATAAAGGCGTAAGCCAGCAGGTAGAAGAGCAGCGCTGCCCCTCCTGAAGAATTGGCCGCCGCCACCCCAATGATGATGTAGCCGGCGTGGGCGATGCTGGAGTAGGCCAGCATCCGTTTCAGATTGGTCTGGGAGACGGCCACCACGTTGCCCAGGGTCATGGTCAGCACGGCCAGCGCGGCCAGCAGCGGCGACCAGTCGTGCGCCTGCCCGCCCAGAGCGTAGACCAGCACCCGGCCCAGGGCAGCGAAACCAGCCGCCTTGGCCCCCACCGACATGAAGGCCGTGACCGAGGTGGGCGCTCCCTGGTAAACGTCTGGCGTCCACATGTGGAAGGGCACCAGGGCCACCTTGAACCCGAACCCGACGATCAACAGCCCCGCCCCGATGACGAGCAGCGGATTGCCCTGGCCGCTTGCCTGGGCCACGATGCCCGCCAGGTTGGTGGTGCCCGTCGCCCCGTAGACGAGGGCCATGCCATATAGCAGAAAACCAGAGGCGAAGGCCCCTAGCAGAAAATATTTGAGCGCCGCCTCGCCGGACTCCTGCTTCTCACGGTTGAAGCCGGCCAGAACGTAGAGAGGAATAGACAGAATTTCCAGCCCCAGAAAGACGGTCATCAGGTCGGTGGCCGCCCCCATAATCATCATGCCCGCCGTAGCAAAGAGCAGCAGGGCGTAATACTCTCCCTGGTCGATGCCCTCCCGCTCCAGATAATGGGCGGAAAGCAGCAGAGAGAGCGCCGCCGTGACCAGGAAAACCACGTTCAGGAAAAGGGCGTAGCCATCGGCCACCGCCATCTTCTGAAAGGCCGGGGCGCGGCCGTCCCACACGATCACCGAAGCCACAGCGGCCACGAACACCCCGAACAGGCTGAGGTAAGCCAGGTGACGCCTCCTGCCCGGCGGGGAAATCAGCTCGGCCACCAGCACCACCAGAGCGGTAAAGATCACGATTGATTGCGGCATAATGGCGGCGAAGTTAAGAGCGGGTATCTCAATATTCATCAATGATTAAATCTCCTTAAATTCCTTCAGCATTTCTGCAATCATAGGTTTCGTTTCCGGTAGATTCTTGGTTATAATCTCCCAAATAATACCCAAATCAACCCCAAAGTATTCATGAATTACAATATTTCTTAATCCAATCATCCTTTTCCACGAAATGTCAGGATATTTTTCTCTCACATCTTCTGGAATATTCCTTGACGCTTCACCAATAACTTCGAGATTCCTTAAAACTGCATCTATGACCATTTCATTTTTCACAAATGCCTCATAAGTTACATCTTCAATATAACATTCAATTTTATCTATAGCTCCCTGTATATCCTCGATAAATATCCTGTACGATCTCTTTTTACGCATAAACCACTTCTCCCAATATCTTATCCTTTAGCTGTGGTCTCAAGGCTCCCACTGTAACTAAGTCCACTTCCTGGCCCAAAATCTCCTCGAGAAACTCCTTAAGATCAACAAATTCCCATCCAATCGGCTCAGAAAACTCCACCAGAATATCCACGTCACTTTTTTCGGATTCTTCACCTCTGACGTAAGAGCCAAAAATCCCTATCTCTTTCACCTTAAACTTCTCTCTCAGGAAAGGCTTATAGTTTTTCAGCGTTTCTTCTATTTCTTTCCGCGCTTTCATTGTCACTTTTCCACCACCACCGTCGGCTGACTTTGATTCAACAACGTCTGCACCGAGGCGTCCATCCTGTCGATGAGCAGGTGGGGGAAGACGCCTATCAGGAAGATGAAGACCAGCAGGGGGGCCAGGATAAGCACCTCGCGGGCCGAGAGGTCCTTTACTTTTTCGTTTTGGGGCTTATCCAGCGGCCCCTCCATTATGCGCCGGAACATCTGGAGCATGTACCAGGCCGAGAGAACGATGCCCAGCGTGGCAACAGCGGCGTAAGTCACGTTGACCCTGAAGACCCCCACCAGGATGGTGAACTCCCCGACAAAACCATTCAGGCCGGGCAGGCCCACCGAGGCCATGATAGCGATCAGCAGAAAGACGCCAAAAAGGGGCATCGCTTTCCACAGGCCGCCGAAATCCTCGATGAGCAGGCTGCCCCGCCGCTCGTAAAGCATCCCGACCAGCAAAAACAGGGCGGCGATGTTGACCCCGTGATTGACGACCTGGACGATGCTGCCGGTCAGGGTTTGGGTGTTCAGGGCAAAGACGCCCAGCACGATGAGCGACAGGTGAGCCACGCTGGAATAGGCCACCAACTGCTTGACGTCCTTCTGACCCAAAGCCACCAACGAGCCGTATACAATGCCCACCAGGGCCAGGGCGGATACCACTGGGGCAAAGTCGGATACCAGGTCCGGGAAGAGCAGCACGCAGAAGCGCAGAAAGCCGTAAATAGCCATCTTGGAAAGCACCCCGGCCAGCATGACGGTCACGGGGGCCGGAGCTTCGCCGTAGGCGTCGGGCAGCCAGGTGTGGAAGGGCACGACCGGGGCCTTGACCGCAAAGGCCAGGGCAAAAGCGGCAAAGAGCCAGGGACGAAAGCCAGCCGGTACGCTGGCCTTGTAGAGCGAGAGAAGGTCGAAAGTAAACTCTCCCATCTCGGTGCGGTTGAAGTAACCCAGGGCTAAAATGGCGACCAGCATCAGGGCGCTGCCGGCCATGGTGTAGAGGAAAAACTTGAAGGCTGCATAAGCCCGTCGTTCTCCGCCCCAGCGCCCGATCAGGAAGTACATGGGCACCAGCATGGCCTCCCAGAAGACGTAGAACAGCACCAAGTCGAGGGACAGGAAAACCCCCAGCGCTCCCGTCTCCAGCATGAGCATGAAGAATAGATAACCCTTAACCCGTTCGGTGGTGGATTTCCAGGAGGCCAGGATAGCCAGCGGGGTCAGCAAAGTGGTCAGCAGGACGAAAAACAGGCTGATACCGTCCACTCCCAGGTAAAAGCTGATGCCCAGCTCGCTCACCCAGGGGAATCGATCCACAAACTGCATTCCCTCAAAATTGGCCCAGGAGAAGTAAAGCACCAGGGAGAGCAGAAAATCGACCCCGGCCACGAATAGAGCATAGCCCTTGATAGCAGCCTGATTCTCCTCGTCGAAAAACCAGACCCACACCGCCCCGGCCAGGGGCACGAAGACGATGAACGACAGAAGGGGAAACCCGAGTTGATTCAAGTTTGGCGCTCCTTTTTCGTCATCTCAAAATCATATAGCCAATAATAAATACCACCCCGATCAAAATCCCCAGGGCGTAGTTGCGCACCAGCCCCGTTTGCAGTTCCCGCCAGGTGGCGCTCAGGGCGCCGACTAGGTTGGCCTGACTCTCAGCCAGCCCGTCGAAGACCACCCTGTCGAAGATATCTGCCAGGAAAGCGGCCAGCTTCCTGAGAGGATTGACGATGAGCCACATATATATCTCATCGACGTAATACTTGTTGTACAGCAGCTTGTAGACCGGACTGAACCACTTGCCCATGGCCCCCGGCAGAGCGGGATTGGCGACGTACAGGTAATAAGCCAGGCCGACGCCAAAAAGGGCCATCCCGGCAGAGAGAGCCAGCAAAATCCACTCCAGGCCGCCGCCGGTTGTGTGGGGATGCCCTGCTCCTGCAAATACCGGCTCCAGGAAGGCGTCCACCTGGGATAGATAGGGCAGACCGATGTACCCTCCGACCAGGGACAGGATAGCCAGGATAGCCAGCGGCCTGGTCATGACCGGCGGGGACTCGTGAACGTGTATTTTTTCATCCACTCTGGACTGGCCCCAGAAGGCGACGAAAACCACCCGGAAGATGTAAAAAGCGGTCAGCAAGGCGGTGAGCAGGCCCACCAGCCACAGAATCAGCGAGTGATTGAAGGCCCTCCACAGTATCTCATCTTTGCTGAAGAACCCGGAAAAGAGGGGAATACCAGCCAGGGCCGCCGCTCCCACGATGAAGGTCAGATAGGTGGTTTTGATCTTATCCTTCAGGCCGCCCATCCTGCGAATGTCTAACTCCCCGGCCAGGGCGTGCATGACGCTGCCCGCCCCCAGGAACAGGAGAGCCTTGAAGAAAGCGTGAGTGGTCAGGTGGAAGATACCGGCCGCGTAAGCTCCCACTCCGACCGCCAGGAACATATAGCCCAGTTGGCTGATGGTAGAATAGGCCAGCACGCGCTTGATGTCATTCTGGGTCAGGGCTATGGTGGCGGCGAAGAGAGCGGTGGCCGTGCCCACGATGGCTACCAGCCCCATCGAGAAGGGAGAAAGCTCGAAAAAGACGTGAGTGCGAGCCACCATGTAAACGCCAGCCGTGACCATCGTGGCGGCGTGGATGAGGGCCGAGACGGGAGTGGGGCCTTCCATGGCATCGGGCAGCCAGACGTAGAGCGGAATTTGAGCCGATTTGCCAGTTGCCCCGGCGAAGAGCAGCAGGGTGATGACCGTAGCCAGCGGAACGGTAAGCCCCAGAACGTCCACATGACGACCAACCAAATGTATGGGAACAGTCCTGAAGACTTCGTGAAAGTCCAGGGTGCGGAAAGTGAAGAAGATGAGCATCACGCCCAGGGCAAAGCCAAAATCCCCTATGCGGTTGACGATAAAGGCTTTTTTGCCCGCTTCGGCGGCGCGGGGTTTCTCGAACCAGAAGCCGATGAGCAGGTAGGAGCATAGCCCCACCGCCTCCCAGCCCACGTACATCAACAGAAAGTTATCGCCCAACACCAGGAGGAGCATGGAGAGGACGAAGAGGTTGAGAAAAGTAAAATAACGCCCGTAGCGTTCGTCGTCGGCCATGTAGCCCACAGAGTAGATGTGGATGATGAAGCTTACCCCGGTAACTACCGTAGCCATTAGCGCGGACAGAGGATCGATCAGCAGCGAAGCCTGGACATTGAAATCGCCCACCGCCATCCAGGTAAACAGGGTGTCAGACATAGAGCGCATGTGGATGGGCATCTGGGTGAGGCCCCACAAAAGAGAAAGAGCGACCACGAAGGACAGGCCCACCGCTCCACAGGCCACCCAACTCACCAGCTTTTTGCCCAGCCTGCGGCTGAAGAAGGCGTTTACGACCACCCCCAGCAGGGGAAAGAAGAGAAGCCACCACGAATAGTGTTCCAGCATTAAAGACAAGCCTCCTGCAAAGTTACCACTTCATTAGATTGAGGTCATCGACGTCGGTAGTCTCTTTCTGACGGAAGATGGAAATCACGATAGCCAGCCCCACCGCTACCTCGGCGGCCGCCACGGTCATGACCATGATGACGAATATCTGGCCGTCCATCGAGTGCAGGTAGCGCGAAAAGGCGATGAAGGTCAGGTTGACGGCGTTCAGCATCATCTCGATGCACATGAAGACCACAATGGCGTTGCGCCGCACCAAAACTCCTACCACTCCGATGGTGAAAAGTACGGCGCTCAAAATCAGGTAGTAAGACGAAGGGATCATTTAGATTGCCGCCTTTCTTTCAATGGTTAGAAGATTTCTCTATAATCACTGTGCCAGAAGTAAAATCAAGATGCACTTCTGTATCTCTCAGCAGTGCTGTTCCAATCAGCGCTTCCGTGGTCCTGGTAAGCAGGATTTCAACATCAAGGATTTTGTCGCCCCATTCGACCTGACCAGCGAAAACAGGCTCATCCTCAACTACTGTTCCATCAGCAAGTTCGGAGTCCGCCACATCGATAAGTTCGAGTCCCAGGGGCACGGCAACGATGATGGGCAGGCATAAGTAACCATCAAAACCGGTATCAAGGATACCCTCAATTGTCGTCTGAGCTTTTCTGCCGAGCAGCCTGATCTCAACAATCGGCGAGCCAGCCCTGGTGATCGTTCCGCTTATCAACTTTCACCGTCTTCCCTTGAAGGATACATATGTCCTGTACCCGATCCTTGCCAGATAGAAAATCTTGTCGGGATGTTTCTCTCTGGCTTTCTTTGTAGCTTCGATGCCGGTCTCAGCGATGAAATAATCACCGCTTCCCGCTTCGATGGCAATTGCTTTCCCGAAGTGCTCTTCTTCCAAATCCTTTGAGATAGTTTTGAAAATCTCTCTTCCTCTTCGGGATATTTCTCTGATATTTAAACCGTTATAATCAATGGTTTCAATTTCCATAAAACAGTCCTTCCTACGGGGCCCAGTCGATGCGTTCGTTGGTCCAGTCGTAGTCGTCGGGGCCGAAGCCGCCTTGCAGGTCGAACAGCTTGCGGCGATTGCTGCCGTCGGGATTGATGGCCCAGATGGCCCATACCCCGCCCTCGTCGGAGATGAAGGCGATGGCGTTGCCGTCGGGCGACCAGACCGGCAGACCGTCGTTCGCGCCGCTGTTGGTCAGGCGGTTCAGGTTGCTGCCGTCGATGTTCATGGCGTAAAGCTCCCAGTTGCCGTCGCGCTGAGACATGAACACCGCCCGGTTGCCGTACACGTCCGGGGCCATGTCGCTCTGGTCACGGGTAAGCTGCTGAGCGATGCCGCCCTCAGCGGCAATGATCATCAGGCCGCAATTGCCCCCGCCAGCCCATTCGTCGCAGCCGGTGTACATAATGCGGCCATCGGGCATCCAGTTGGGATGTTTGCCGCCCACCTCTTTGGCCCCGTAGTTCAAGACCCGGCCATCCTGTCTTTCTCTCTCGCTGCCGGGAATCTTGTCCAGGACGTAGAGGCGCGAGCGGCGGTCGGCGTGCATGGTGGAGGCGAAGACCAGGCGATTCCCATCGTGCGACCAGCTAGGCTGTCCGTCCTCAATGTGCAAAGTGACTTCTACCTGATTGCTGCCGTCGGCGTTCATCACGAAAAGGTGCATACGATTATGTCTATCGCCGTTGGCGGCCAGCCGTCCACCGCCGGGGTCGAAAGCGGGCTGACGCATCTGGTCAGCCACCATGTGTCGGTTGCTCCCGTCGGCGTTGGCAATGTAGATGTCGTACTTGTTGTACTGGAGGTTGAAGACGGTGAAGGCAATTTTGCCCGTCGTGGCGGCCGGCGGAGGAGCGGTCGGTATGGGCGGCAGGGTCGGCTCCGCTGGCAGGGTTGGCACCAACGGCGGCATGGTCGGGAGCGGCGGTTGGGTTGGGGGGAGCAGGGTCGGAGGCGGTAGCGGGGTTGGGGGCAGCATGGTTGGAGTTGGGGGCAGCATTACCTGGCCTGCTTTAGACCAGGACGGCTGGTAGCCCTCAGCCACCCATTGCAAATTTGAACCGTCGAGGTTGACAGTTGCCACCCAACCCTCGACGCCAAAAGCCAATTTCTGGCTATCGGGCGACCAACAAAGCCCATTGGCGACGTTGGCGGCGAAGGGGGTCACCCCGCTGCCATCGACGTTCATGATGAAGATGCCGCCGCCCTCGGCGCTCATCTTTGTAAAAGCGATCCGAGCGCCGTCGGGCGACCAGGCGGGGTAGAAATTGACCATCTCGCCGCTAGTCAACTGGGTGGCGGCCATGCCATCGACGTTAGCCACCCATATGTGGCCGTTTTTATCGTAAGCCACCCGCGTGCCGTCGGGCGACCAACTGGGGTCACGGCCTTCTACGAGCTGCACCAGGTTGCTGCCATCGGCGTTCATCAGATATATGTAAGTCCCATTTACGGTCTCAGAGCTGACCGCGATTCTGGTGCCGTCAGGCGACCACACCGGGTGTTGGGCGCCGGCCATCCCCCCGGTATCAGCCATCGTCCAATTAGTCACCTGGGTCAAGCCGCCGCCATCGACGTTCATGACAAAAACGTTGAACACGTTATTTACCATAGACTGGAAAACGATCCGCTCTCCTGTCGAAGATAAAGCTGGGTGCCAATCGACAGTGGTGTTATTGGTTAACTGTCGGCGATTGCTGCCGTCGGCATTGATGATGTAGATTTCCGAGTTGCCGGTTGAGTCCGACACAAATGCTATCTGGCCCTGATTGCCACCCTGACCAGGGGCGACGGCCTGCGCTCCCAACGGGAGCACCAGACCCATCAGAGCGACGACGGCGAACAGAGCTACTTTGCTGCGTTCTGAGAAAATCATTTTTAAGCCTCACTCTTCTACGTATGTATGATTCGGTACTTTACAGCGTGTACCATTCGTGCTATAATGGTTTTAAACGAGGTGAAAGAATCATGAAAACTATATTTAGCGACGAGGTTGTGCAGGTCAGTGACTTGCACAAGAACCTGTCGGCTTACCTGGAAAAAGTTCGTAATGGTCAGCCAGTGTCCATTGAGCAAGACAACAGAGCCGACGTAACCCTCATCCGGCGGGATACTCTGCGCCAGGTCTATAGCCAGCTTCGGGAAGCTAAGGAACTCATCGACAGACTGGAAGGGTTGCTCGAGACCCAGGAAATCCTGGCCGACGACGAGATGATGGACAAGATTCGTCGCAGCGAGGAGGACATCGCCCAGGGCAGAGGCGTTACTCTCGAAGAGCTCAAAACAGAACTGGGGTTCTAGATGGCCCAGGTCATAATCACTGCCAGATGCAGAGAGGAAGATGTCCCCCAACTGCCCAAAGATGTTCTTGGCGGTTTTGTAAAGAAGCTAGAAATGATCTCTATCGATCCTCACTGCGGCAAATCCTTGTCAGGTATATTAAAACGATACAGAAGTGTTCGCTTGGGAAGGTACCGAATTATCTATCGTTATGTTCAGCAATCCGACGTTGCCTGGGTTGTGGCAACTGGTATTCGTAAAGAAGGTTCCAGACGGGACATCTACGAGAGAGTTGCCAGATTACTTCGCTCAAGCAAAATAGCCTTTGAATAGTTTACAGCTTCTTTTTAGCCAGCACCACCGCCCCCACGATAGCCACCAGCAGCACCACCGAAGCCAGTTCGAAGGGCAACAGGAAATCGGTGAACAGCAGGCGGCCAATGACCTGGACGTGGCCTTCACGGGCGATAAGTTCCTGGGTGTAAGGTCCCTGCGGGCCGGTCAGAAAATCGCCGGCCAGAATATAACCCACCTCTATCAGAAGAACCAGGGCCAGGACGAGGGCCACGTAGCGTTGATAGGGCCTGGGCTCCCGCCCCTCTCTCCACTCTGCCCCAAGCAGCATGACCACGAACAGAAAGAGCACCACGATGGCCCCGGCGTAAACGATGACCTGGGCCACGGCGATGAACTGGGCGTTGAGCAGGATGTAGAGTCCGGCCAGAGCGCAAAAATTGACGAGCAGGAACAGGGCGCTATGAGCCGCGCTCCGACTGACGACCACCCCGACGGCGGCCACTATCGCTATGATAGCTAATATGATGAACAAGACCAGTTCCATAAAAGCTAATCCTCCAGTACGATGACGTGCGGGGAGGCCGCTTCGAGCAGCCTTTGTTTGTCATATATGAAATCTCGGCGCTCGTAGTCGGCCAGGGCAAACTCGTGTTTGAGCTTGATGGCCCCTGTGGGACAGGCTTCCTCACAATAGCCACAGAAGATGCAGCGGCTCAGGTTGATCTCGTAGACTCTGGCGTAACGCTCTCCCTCGGAATAGCGTTCCTCTTCGGTGTTCTCGGCGGCTTCCACGTAGATGCACCCGGACGGACAGTAAGCGGCGCACAGGCCACAACCCACACATTTCTCCAGGCCGTTTTCGTAACGCTGCAACTCGTGCCGCCCTCGAAAACGAGGGTAGATTTTGACCTTTTCCTCCGGGTATTGGACGGTGATGGGTTTGGTGAAAAAATACCCCAGGGTTACCCGCATGGCTTTGCCAAGCTCGATCAGACCTGTGACCGCTTCCTCGATTATCATAAAAGTGCTCCTGTTGTGATAAGCTAACTGACCAGAGCGACCACGACCGCCGTGGCTGCCAGGTTGAGAAGAGACAAGGGAAACAGGAATTTCCAGCTAAAGCGCATCAACTTATCGTAGCGCACGCGGGGCAGGCTGGCCCGGATCCAGACAAACAGGAACTCCATAAAGAGCACCTTGACGGCCAGCACCAGAATGGAGACGATGGGATGGATGTCGGCCAGAAAAGCAGGCCATTGCCAGCCGCCCAGGAAAAGGGTGGCGACGACCGTGCCTACCACCACCATGTTGGCGTACTCGGCGATGAAGAACAGGGCGAACTTGATGCCCCCGTACTCGGTGGCGAAGCCGGAGACCAGCTCGTTTTCGGTTTCGGGCAGGTCGAAGGGCGAGCGGTTGTTTTCGGCCATGCCGCAGATAAGATAAATGAGAAAGCCAATCGGCTGGAGAACGATGAGCGGCACAGCCGCCTGGTACTCCACGATCCTGACCAGGCTCAAGCTGCCCACGATCAGGATCAGGCTGACCAGGGTGAGGCCCATCGGCAGTTCGTAGCTGATCATCTGGGCCGTAGTGCGCAGCGCTCCCAGCAGCGAATATTTGTTGTTGGACGACCAGCCGGCCAGCACCACGCCATAGGTGCTCAGCCCGGCGGCGGCCAGCAGGTAGAGCACCCCGACGTTTACGTCGGCCACGTACAGGCCGATCTGGCGGCCAAATACGTGGATGGGGCTACCGATAGGCACCACCCCGAAAGTGATGATCACCATCGCCAGGGAGATGCCGGGAGCGATGAGGTAGAGCACCCTGTCCACAGAGTCAGGGATGATCTCCTCTTTGAAGAAGGCTTTTACGGCGTCGGCCCAGGGCTGGAGCCAGCCAAATTTCCCCGCCCGGTTGGGGCCATAGCGCACCTGAAAGCGGCTGCATATTTTGCGCTCAAAGAGCGTCATGTAGGCCGCCCCTCCCAGAATGATAGCCAGCACGGCCACACATTTGATGATCGGAATGAGCCAGATGTCTATCCAGTCCACTTGTTCTCCCTTTATTTTGAGATTTTGACCCAGATAACAGCCTCTTCGCCCAGCAGACTTTCCACCGGCGTCTCGCTGAGGTGGAGGGGGACGAAGACGCAGCCAGGACGGATGGCCTGGCTCACCCTGGCCTCCAGCTCCATGCTGCCTGCCGCAGAGGACACCGTAACCATTTCGCCGGGGGCTATGTCCAAAGCCTGGGCGTCGGCGGCGTTGATCTCGACGAAAGGTCTGGGGACGAAGCCCTCCACCGCAGGCGAAAGGGTTAATAGCGTGCCCCGGTCGTAGAGGAGGCGGCCAGTGATCAGGATAAAAGGATAGTCCTCGTTCGCGGCCGGGGGCTTGTAGGGCGCGGCCATGAAGGTCCAGGCCGGGGGGGCGGGCAGGTGTATTCGGAGGCCGTTCTCGCCCAGAACTTCGTAGCTTATGTGGCCGTACAAAGGCGCGACGGCGGCAATCTCGTCCATCACGGCCTGCGGCAAAACACGACTGAAGCTCTGGCCCATGGCTTCGGCCAGGGCAGCGATGATCTGGGGGTCGGGGCGAGCCTGGCCGGGGGGTTCGAGAGCGGGCCGGATCCTCTGCACCAAGCCGGTCATGTTGGTATAGGTGCCATCCACCTCGGCGAAACTGGCCGCCGGCAGAACCACGTCGGCCAGTTTGGCCGTCTCGTTGAGAAAGAGGTCCTGCACGATCAGAAGTCCGAGTCTTTGCAGGCAATCTTCCCCGGCCGGGTAAACGGCAGCCGGGTTGGAGCCCATGACGTAGAGAGCCTTCAGCGCCCCTTCCGCCGCGGCAGCCATCATTTCCTTTACAGTCAGGCCCCTGTCAGGCCGGAGTGTCGTTCTCCACCGCTGGCTCAGTTGCTCTCTGACCCTCTCATCCTCCACGCTCTGACGGCCCGGATACAGGTGAGGGACCACCCCCATGTCCAAAGCTCCCGGCGCGTTGTTGTCGCCGACCATGTAGCCTGGCTCAGAGCCTCCGACCAGGAGGGCCAGGTTGTTCAGGGCCGCCCATCTGGCTCCCTCGGTCAGGGCCTGGCCGTAGAAGATGAGGGTAGACCAGGAGTTCGCCAGTGTGCGGGTAGCCCGATACAGGGCTGCGGTGGGCACGTCGGTCAACTCTTCCACTTTATCGGGCGTATACTCTCTAACCTGGAGCGCCAGGTACTCGAAGCGGGAGGGTGGAGCCTCTTTACCCCGCTTCTCGGCCTCCTCGAAGGTATGGCCCGTCCCTTCCAACTTGTAGGCGATGATGGCCCGGGCCAGACCGTTAAGCAGAGCCACCTCGGCCCCCGGCCGGCAAGGCAGCCACAGGGCGCTGCGGGCCAGTTTGATGCGGCGAGGATCGGCCACGATCACCTGCGCTCCGTAGCGTCTGGCTGCTTCGGTGATGAACAACTCGGCAATAGGCGCCCTTTCGGAAGGGTTGACCCCGATGAGGAAGATGGCGTTGACCTCCTCGATTTCGGTCAGAGAGGGCATCAGTCTGGCCTCTTCAGGCATACGGCTGATGTGATCGACGTTGTTGGTGCCCACCACCGCCCGCATGAAACGCTGAAAGAGGTAATTGGCTTCGTTGGTGGCCTTGACCGAGCCGATCCCACCCACGCTGTCCGCCCCATTCTCCTCGATGATGGCTGTCAGACGCTTCGTTATGGTGGTTAACGCCTCTTCCCAGGAAACGGGAGTTAGTTCGCCGTTCTTCCTGACCAGAGGGGTGGTCAGCCGATTGGGACTTTCGACGAACTGATGGGCGAAGCGTCCCTTGTCGCACAACCACTCCTCGTTGACGTTTGGGTTTTCGCGGGGGGTGATGCGCCGGAGCTGGCCCATCTTGACGCCCAGGTAGATGTTGCAGCCCACCCCACAATAAGGGCACACGCTGGGCACGTTCTCTAACTCCCAGGCGCGAGCACGGAAACGAAAAATGCGGCTGGTGAGAGCTCCTACCGGACAGAGATCGACCACGTTGCCCGAAAACTTAGAATCGAGCGGCTGGCCGGGGAAGGTGTCTATGTAGCTCATACAGCCCCGCTCGAAAACGCCCAGTTGAGGGTCGTCGGCCCATTCGTCCAGAAAACGCACGCAGCGCCGACAGAGGATACAGCGTTCTTCGTCGTAGACGATGAAAGGGCTGAGCGGTCGGGCTTTACGTTTATGGCGCTTCTCCTCCACGTAGCGGCTGACGCTCGGTCCATACTTGAAAACGTAGTCCTGTAGCTGACATTCCCCGCCCTTGTCGCACACCGGGCAGTCCAGGGGGTGGTTGGTGAGCAGAAATTCCAGGTTGGCGCGGCGAGCTTTGATGACCGCTTCGGTATTGGTGTGGACGACCATCTCCGGGCGCACGGGGGTGGTGCAGGCCGTCTGGAGGCCGCGCATCCTCTCGATCTCCACCAGGCACATGCGGCACGACCCCAGGCGGCTCAGCTTGACGTAATAGCAGAAGGTGGGAATCTCGATGCCCAACTTTTGGGCCGCTTCCAGGACGGTGGTGCCCGGCGGCACACTCACTTCCCGACCATCTATGGTTAAGGTTACCAGTTGGTTCATGGATCAGTCCTCAGATGATACCTTTCTCTGCGCCTATTCCCAGCCGTTTCAAACGTTGCAATACAGCCAACAGCCTCTCGCTCAAGACGCTTTCTCTCTTTTTCAGATGGCGGTATTCATCTTCAATGGCAGCTTTCAGGTTATTCACCGCCTCTTTTTCTGTGTGGCCGACGGCGGCGACGTTCGCCTCATCGAAGGTGGCTAATATCTCTTCCCCATCCTCGTATCGCAACGTAATAATGATCCTCTCTTGAGGAAAATCGAGATAAGTCAGGAAAGAGCTTCCTCGCCTGATTTGAATGCTATCGCGGTGGGCTTCGAGCCAGGCTACAAGATCGTCAACGGTTTTGACTTTTTCTCAGTCGTCTTCGCCGATGGCTACCAGGATATGCTTTTCTTTCTGCGCTTCCAGATCATCGCGCTCTATCGTGATCAAAGACTGCACAGTTGATCTCCTTTACTTCAATCCCTCTTCAGGCTTTTCCCAGCTCCCGAATCGGCCTCAACTATAACTCTCGCAAGATAATTCCAGATTCGCTCCATGTGAGGTCCCAGATTGTCTTGCTCTTCTTTCAGCTCGAGATAAGTCTCGCTCACACACTGGCAAAAATCTCTCAGGGCCTCGTCCTCCGTCTCGCCGTAGCCGAAGATGTCCAGGTCGGCGTTACTGACGACGACATTCTCTCCCGGCTCTACGGTGACGTACAGAGGCGTAGTCAATCTAAGGCCGGATTCTCGCAAGTCCTGGATAACTTTCACCTGGACGGCAGCATTGGGGAATATCTCATCATCGCTCTCAGAGTACAGCAGCACGACTTTCACAAGGGCTTTATCCTGAAGACCCGATGGGCTTGTCAATCTTATGACACCTTTCTCATATATCCCTTCTGCTATTCTTTTCATCACTCTCGTCCTTTCAAGCCTCTCCCAATCTCCCGTGATTTGACGTAGAGCTTGACATGGAATTTGACATCAGGCCGCCGCCTCCCGGCTCACCAGACAGCGCTTGTGGCGGATGTGGTGCAGGTACTCGTCGCGGAAGTGTCTGAGGCTGGAACGGATGGGGCCCAGCGCGGCGTCGCCCAAGGGACAGAAACTCTTGCCCCCGATGTTGTCGCAGATGTCCAGCAGCAGGTCGAGGTCATCCTCG
>DAOULT010000147.1:0-12929 GCA_034417895.1 Anaerolineae bacterium
GGCCTGGACTGCATGAGCAATAGCGGTTATAGTAGCCTCCACGTCAGGCGTATCGGTCGGGATGGCGGTAGGCGTATCGGTGGGTGTGGGAGTAGGCGTGTTGGTGGGAAGGGGCGTAGCGGTGGAGGTAGGGGCTAAGGCCACGGGCGGAGGCACGATCCCAACGACGTAGGAGAGGAGCAGGTAAACGGCCACGAGCACTATTCCGCCCCCGATAATCACAGGCACTACGGGAAAGCGAGCTTTGGGGGGAGATGGGGCGGCCACGACCTCCGCTCCGCATTGGCCGCAGAAACTTTCACCCTCTACCAGCGCTGCCCCACACTTGGGGCAGGTGCGCTCGGCGATCACCCTGGCTCCACATTCTCCACAGAAACTCTCTCCGGCTGGCACATCTGCGCCACATTTAGGGCATTTCATTGTCTCCTCCTCCTTCATCATGTTAGTTTATTGCCACAACTGCTACAAAACTTCCGGCCAGGAGTGTATTCCTGCCCACAGTGGGGGCAGATCAAGGTCTCCGGCTTCTGCCGGGGAGCGCCACACCGGCCGCAAAACTTACGCCGGGCCGGAACCTGATAGCCACACTGCCAGCAGGTCCACCCCGCTTTGGCGCCGGCTGGAGGGGCAGGTTTAGCTGGTCTGCGCCGTGCTGGTTTCTTTGATTTGGGTTTCGGCTTTCCAGGTTCGGGGCGAGGAGCGCCACACTGGCCGCAAAACCTGCGCTCCGGCGGGATCAGGTAGCCACACCGCCAGCAAGGTTGAGCCAGTCTGTCTTTTGTCTCGGCTAGCAGTTGTCTGGTATCACGGTAGCCCGGCTCTTGCCCTTCGATCTCTTCCAGCACCTTCAAGACTTCGGTCCAGTTCTCCAGGGCGATTAAAGCTCTCACCTGATTATATAGCTCCACCAGGTGCGCCTCTTTATCAAGTCCTTCCTGGGCCTTGGTTAGCAGCGCCCCAATGTCTTTGTAACCTGGCTCGGCGCTTTCGAGCTGTCTCAAATTGGTAAGAGCGACCGCCCATTTGCGTTCGGTCATGGTCTCCACCGCCTGGGTGTACCATTCTGCCAGCCTTTCCTGCCGCCTGAGAATGGTCCTCACGTCTCTATAATTGGGATTAAGCCCATAGAGCCGTTTGGCAAGCTCCAAAGTCCGGTCCCACTGCTGGTTAGCCAGGGCCTTTTGAGTCTCCACGTACAGAGTCTCCATACTCCTTAGCCTGGCTGCTTCGGCCGTGATCGAAATGGAGGCCCCTTTGGTCGTCTTCTTCTCCAGAGCGTCGAGGGTGGTCAGGGCTTCATCCCATTTCCGGTCTGCCATGTAAGCCCTCATCTGGGCGTAGAGTTCGGCGTTCTCTTTACGCTGGCGCGCTATCTGAAGCCTTTCCTGGGCGTCCTGGTATTGGGGATCGTCTTCCGCCACCTGCGCCAAGAAGTCGATAGCCTGCTCCCAGGCCCTGGCTCTGTAGGCCACCAGCCCGGCCTGATAAGGAGAAAGGTCTGGGCTGATCTCCACCGCTTGCGCTTCTGGCAACACCTCTTCGGCAGGCTTTTCGAGTTCGACTTCGCCCCCTTCCTCCTCCAGGATCGGCCCCAGGATTTCTCTGAAATCTTCCAGCAGACGGTCTGGTCTCTTGATCTGGCCCGTCTGATAGCTCAGATACTCGATGTCCTTCTCCCGTTCGCTCTCGTTGAGGAACAGGATGTCGCCTTGATGGGCGATCATCAGGGGATGCAGGCTCAAAACCGGGGTATCTTCTCCCCTGGCGCACAGATACAATTGCTCCTCGACTTTGTAGTCGGTGGGGTTTTCGGCCACGTAGGCCGATCTCATGCGTGAGGGAGGCACAGAACCCATGAAGCTCATCATTTCGTGGCTGTATTTGCCGCGCCTGAGTCTTACGTCCTCTACGTATACCAGGCGGTGCTCCTCCAAAAAGCTCAGGGCGATCAGCATCTCTTCCAGAGCGATGAGCAGCGGCTCGTTCATGAGGCGGCAATGATCGATGGTGACCGCCCCGTGACCGGTGGTTTTGTTGCGATAGGTTATCATCCTATCGCAGAATTCGCGCACAGATATGGAGGTCTTTTGACTATCGCTTCTATCCTCCAGAAAGTTCTGAATAGTGTTGTACGCCCCGCTTAAGGCCGGTCGATCCTTGCTTTTCTGGAAATAAACTTCATACATTTCCGGGATCAGCAGGCGGTCTTTCTGCCCCGAACGGTCGTAATAGCGCAGCACCTCTCTTACAAAGCCATTCCACTGACCAAGAGAGGGTCTGGTCAGACCTCTTAACGCTCGGTTAACCCGGTTATCCCGGCCCTCATCCTGGATGTATTGCGAAATGACTATCGTAGCCAGGTACTTGAGGATCACCTCGAACAGTCTCAGGATCTGGTCGTGAAGACCAACGGTCTCCCGGGTACTACCGGTGTTGTGATAGGTCAGGGCGATGGGGTAGGGATAACGATAACGAATAGCGTCCTTGATTTCCATAAACATACCCTCCTCTAGATATGTAGCGTATCAGGTGCCTGGCACCGCAGACCCTTTGGGTTTTAGAAACCCGAAGGGTCGGCGGTCATATCCACTTCCAACAGCGAACGTTCGCTGTCGTCAGGCACCTGGGCACGCATAACCATCTCACGCATCACTGTATTGTTCAAATTATCCGTTATCTGCAAGGTTTTCTCAAACCAGTCCTGGGCGGCCTGCTGATCGCCTCGCGCCTGGCACAGAAGGGCCATCTCGTAATAGGCTTGCAGGCGGTCGTAGTCCTCGCCGCTGCGCTCGAAAGCCTCCAGGCTCTCGGTGAGAAAGACAAGGGCCTCGTCCCAGTTCTGGGAGAGCCGTTCCAATCTGGCCCGCACCCGCTTCGTTTCGGGTTCCATCCACGAGTGCTTCAACAGTTTTTCGGCCTGCTGAATATGCTCGCCGGCCGCTTGCAGGTCATTTCGATCCAGGGACAGCCTGGTCAGGCCCAGGTAACTGTAGCCTCGGCTTCGTTCCCGCTCGCCTTCGTCGGGGATAGACTCGGCCAGGGTCAGGGCCTGGCGGAAGCTCCTTTCGGCCTGGTCGAGACGGCCAGCCAGACGATGAACCTCGGCCAGCGAGTTGGTGATCTGCTGGATCCAGGCGATGTTAGCCTGCCTTTCCTCTTCCAGCGCCTCCAGGTCTTTCTGGTAATATTCGGCGGCCAGATCGAAACGCCATTGGCGATGATAGAGCCGCCCCAGACCACCGTAGGTCATAGCCAGTCCGGCCCGGTCGCCCAACTGGAGTTTGAGTTGTTCCGAAGCCTTAAACGCCTCCACCGCCTCTTCCCAACGATTAAAGCGGACGTAGGTTTCGGCCAGAGTGTTATTGATTATGGCTTCTTGATGAGGCTGCTCCAGCCTGTCGCGGGCGATGTCCAGAGCCTTGGTCAGAAACTCGATGGCTTCCGGCCTGGCTTGTCGGCCATAGCACACCCCCAAATAGTGATAACCCTGCCCCAGAGCGTAAAGCTCGTTATCTTCTTCGGCCTTTTTCAGCCCTTTTTTCAGATATTCTTCGGCCTGTTCCCAGGAACGTTGCAGGCGGTAGAGGTTTCCCAGCTCCAGGTAGACCAGGGCCAGTCCTTCCTCAAAATCCATCTCCAGGCTGGCCTGGATGTGGGCATCAAAACAGGCTATAGCCTGCTGCCACTCCTTCTGTTGAGAGTAAATCACCCCCCGGTAATAATCGATTTGAGCCTGGCCGCGCCTATCTCCCAGGCGCTCGTAGATCTCGGCGCTTATAGCCAGATGTTCCAACGCGGCCTGAATCTCGCCTCTCCTGAAACGCAGCCACCCAAGACCGCCCTGGATTTCGGCCCCCCTGGTCTCATTCTGGCTGAGGGGTAGAGCTTCCTCCAGGTAAGTGATGGCTTCTTCCCAGCGGCCTGTCTGTTCCAGGATGAAGCTCATAGCTGCCAGAATATCGAGTCTAGGCTCCTCTGACTCAGGCAGGTGGTCCAGGGCTTGTAAGGCCAGCCTGTAGCTTTCCAGGGCTTCGGGATGGGCTGAGTCTCTGATCAGGGCTTCGGCGGCGCGCAAGGAGTAGGTCAGCGCTTTCTCATAATCGCCGCCCAGGAAGAAGTGGCGGGCCAGCTCGCCCGGCGTGGTTGCGCCTTCGACCTCTTCCAGGCTTTGAGCAATTCTCAGGTGGTCCCTCCTGGCTAACAGGGGCGACACCTTGCGGCCCAGATAAGTGTACAGGTAGTGGGAGGTAAACTGCAAAATATCTCCGTCGCTAAAAGAAAGCACCTGCCCCGCCTCGGCCAGATCGACCAGGGTTTTCAGTATTTTCCGCTCGTTCATTCCCAGGTAATCCTGCATGGGAGAAGAGACCAGGGCCAGGGCCGGGAAATGCTGGCCGACGGCGGCGGCGCATTCCAGGATGGCACGGGCTTCGGCGGGAAGGGAACGGAGGGAACGCCCCACCAGGATGTCCAGCCCGGCAGAGAGATCGTCCGAGAGGGCCTGGTCAGCAGACTGAAGCCCTGGCTCAAAGACGTGTTGGCCTTCGGCCTGAATAAGTTCCACGCTCTCCACAATGAGTCCCGGTAGACCGTGGCTTAACTTATAGATGTCACGGCTTAACCTGGCAGGGAGCGAGGCGTCGGCGCACAGAAGACCGACCAATCTCTGAGTTTCGGCCATAGAGAAGGGGTTCAGGGTCAAGACGGTCCCTAAAGAACGCAACTCAGAAGGGATCGAAACTGTGACTTCGCCGCCCCTGAGAGCATTACCTGGTGATTGCCGCCTTCCACGAAGCGAGGGGTTAGTGCGCCAGGAACCGACGATGAAAATTCTCATCTCGGAAGCTTCGGTCAGTATATACTCTAACAGGGCGTAGGTGGTGGCGCTGGCGTATTGCAAATCGTCGAAGGACAGCAGAAGGGGGGTGTTGTTCTTGCGATATATTTCCTCCAAAACCCGACGGATGAACTCGAAGTTACGGTTAAGAATTTCCTCGGCCGCCGCCGGTCGCCGCCGTTGTTCGAAGATATTCTTGCCGATGATCCCCAGGGCAATCACCGCCCCCAGGGCCGGGATATTGGTCATGGCGGAGATCACGTCTTCCATGGGGATTTGATCGACGATGCTGGTGACGCTTCGGTCGTTGATGATCTGGCCGTTTTTGTCGAAGCACAGCCCCAGGGTGGTGAAAAAGGGCTGATAGGGGTTCTCTCTGGCTCTCTCGTCGCACTGGCCGACCAGGGTTTGCCAGTGCCTTTGCTCCGCTTCGGCGGCGAAATGCTGTAACAGACAGGATTTGCCACTCCCTCCCTCACCGACCAGCAGGAGAAAGGTATTCTGTCCCTTCTCGACCTCTTGCAAATGGGTCGTGAAAAATTGTTGTTCTCTTTCTCGCCCGGTAATGGACAGGTCTTGCGATTGTACCATGGTTACCACCTGGATTAAAAAGAAAAGCCTCCAACCTAATGGGCTGATGACTTTGAATATTTGGACCAGGAGGGGAGAAACAATGTTGCGACGAAATGACCTGTTCATATTATACTGTGCATGGAGATCTAAGTCAAGGGTTAATAGGGGGGTGAATAGGGCGAAGGAGGTCAGGAGGGGAGGCGGGGTTTCTTGGAGAAAACTGGGCGGCGGGAGGCTCCTTCACCACCAGCCGTGGATACGCAAGCTCCAGGGAGCCCCCGCCGCCTATTGGAAACTTATTGCAGGACTCGATAATCCTTCGCCAGTTGGGGCCACCATTTGCCCAAACCAACCCATTGCCCGGCCTTTACTCTGGCCAGACCTATCAGGATGATCAGGTAGATAATGTGCTCGTCCAGGATCGGATTATGCTCTGGAGGCAGATACGAGAGCCACATCGATAACACCAGCACAGCCCCAGAGTAACTGGCGATGTTTACCGCGATGCCTGACAGCAATGCCAGACCTATGAACAAAAGGCCCAGCATGAACAGCCAGTCTACCACCGGGTTTCCCGCGAGACTCTGGAAGAGAGGAGCCAATGGCCCGGAGGTGCCGAACTTGAGATACCCTAAAGTTGGAGAGCCTCCCGCAATCCAGGCATCCTCTGGACTGGTAGTGAAACCGAGTCCAAACAGTTTATCCAGGAAAGGCCACAGGAAAAGCCATCCCATTCCTATCCTTAACGCAATCCAGACGTATCGTCCTGTGTTATTCATTTTACGTAACCTCCTCATATTATGTGGGGGGGATTGCCAACCCACCTCTCACTTGACTATTGCCTGACGGTCAGCTTCGAGAAGAGCGGCGTTGACTTCGACCATACCGACGCTTTTCTTCGACTTCGTGCTCTGCCTGAGCCTGGCAAGGCAGGTCTTACCTTTAGTTCACGCCCTGATCACACAGCTCTTTCAAAGTAACGGAATCCAGGACCTCCGCCACTCTGTCCGAGAGCCTTTTCCAAAGCAGGTGAGTTATACACCTATCAACACGGTGACAGGCAGCCTCTTGCTGAGGAGCGACACAGTGTACCAGGGCGATGGGCCCTTCTACTGCCCTGATGATGTCTCCAGCCCTTATTTGATCGGCGCTTTTAGCCAGGATGTAGCCACCGCCCGGCCCCTTGACGCTCTCGAGAAGCCCTGCCTTCCTGAGTTTCACGAATAACTGCTCAAGGTAGTGAGCCGAGATTTCCTGTCGCTCAGCGATGTCGCTCCTGAGCACCGGGCCTTCGTCAGCGTGTAGGGCCAGATCAATCATGGCCCGTAGAGCATATCTGCCTCTGGTGGAAAGCCGCACGCAAGTTCCTCCTAACCGGCAACAGCCTGCATGATCATTATAGCATAGTTGAGTGATTTTGTCAACTATTATTTCTGAAATCAGGGCCATCTCTATCAAAATTTTAAGGTTGCCATAACGACAGAATGGGGGTGATCTGGCCTGCCCTGCGCCAGGCTATAATGTCACACCAGGGCCACCAGCCCGGCCACGCTCACCAGGGCTATGGCATAGCAGGTCTGAGGGAGACCGAGCACCGGCACGAAAAGGAGGCTGGTCAGGATCGCTCCCAGACAGGCGCCCACCAAGTCGGCGCCGTAGATCAGACCGGCCACCCGGCCAGTGCTGCCCGTCACCGTCTCGGCAGCCAGCGGGAAAGCCATCCCTCCCAAGAGACCGGCCACAGAGATCAGGGCCAGGAAAATGACATCCAGAAGAGGCCCATCGGCCACCAGGTTCAAGATGGTGGGCAGCAAAGCGACGTACAGGCAGATGGCGGCCTGCACCACTACCAGCAGGCGGCGCGGAGAAGGAGAAGGGGCTCCGACCAGCCTGTTCGAGATGGCCCCTCCCAGGGCTGTGCCTACCATGAAGGCGGCGTAAATGAGGCTCACCGCCTGGTAGACGTAGCCCCGAAAAGCCTGAAAAGCCAGCAGCAGGGCGATTTCCATCGACATCTCGGCCAGGCCCGTAAAGGCCACGATGGTCGGCACGACATAACCGCGTTTCCAGCGCAGCAATAACACTATCGGTCCCAGGGGGATGAGCAGCCACCACAGCCGCAGAAGGGACGCGGCGTAGAAAAACCTGCTCAGTCCAGAATAGAAGCGAGAGAGCCACAGAGCCATATCGTAGTAATAACAGATGGGCGAAAGGTCTGTGTTCAGCCTGACCATTTCATCCATGCCGCCCAGTTCGCGGCGAAGGCGCTCGAAGCGGCCGGCCGTGAAGATGTACTCGATGTAGACGGCGTTGACCAGGCGGGTGTCGATCCCCCGTTCGGCCAGACGGTCGGCCAGGGCGGTTGCCTCTTCGAGCAAAGGGGCGTCCGAGGCCAGAAAGAAGTTGGTGTCTCCAGGCAGGGCGAGAACTGAAGGGAAGACGGAGCGCAAGGTGTGATAGACCGCCCCGTTGCGCGCTCGGAATTCGGGGTTGAGGTAGTTCTCGGCCGAAGGCAGGCCCAGGGAGAAAATACCCCCTCCGTTGAGGATGCCTTTCACCTCCGCAAAGAACTCCTGGGTGTAGAAACGATTTAACTGCCCCGTCGAGGGTTCCGGCAGGTCGAGAATGATCACGTCAAAGCGCTGTTTGCTTTCCTTGACGTAGAGGCGGCCATCCATGTAGGCCGTCCGCAGGCGGGGATCGTCGAGGACAGCTTTGTCCTCCGGGGGCAGGTAGCGCCTGGCCGCTTCAATGACCAGGGGGTCCAGCTCGACATAATGCACCTGATCCACAGGATATTTGAACGCTTCGCGCAGGTTCCCTCCCGCCCCACCGCCGATGAGAAGCACGCTCCTGGGAGCCGGGTGCTCCAGGAGAGGGAAATGGACGACCTCTTCTGGAGAAGTGCCCTGGGTCTCGAACATCCACAGCCCGTTTTCGTAGAAGACCCGCTGGCCGTCCCGGCCCACGACCGTCAACCGACCATAGATGGAATCACGGCTGAAGAGGATGTCCTTAAGTTGCCAGGCCAGGGTGGCCCGGTGCCAGTTCGCTCCCAGGGGCAGGGCGGCGATGAGGAGCAGCAACGCGCCCGGCCAGAGGAGCGGGGGCAGGAACTTCGCGGCCTTCGTTTCGTGCGTCCGTTCGTGATGGATTTTGTCTCTCCACAGTACCCACCCTGCGGCCGCCAGTTCTATCGCTCCCAGGCCCAGAGCTATCTGGAAAGGATCGAGAAAATGGACCAGCACAAAGCTGAAAAGCGCCCCGCCCAGGGCTGCTCCCCAGGCTTCGTAGACGTAGGCGCGGCCCACTGTCCCCCCTCGTCGGGCCAGCAGACGGCTGCCCAGGGTGAACTGCAACCCCAACAGCAGGCAGAGGGGAGCCAGGATGAAGAAAATGGAACGGGCCATAGCCCCAAAACCGATGACCATCCCCGGCGTGACGTTCAGGATGAGCCTTAAGGCCCGTGTCACGGCCATCTGGAGGGGAAGGATAAAGGCGGACAAAACCAGACCGGCGGCGAAGACCCCGGTTTGGTGATGCCTGTTATGCTCGTAGCGGTCGGCCAACCGGCCCAGGCCCCAGGCCCCGACGGCTACCCACCAAAGCCAGGCCGCCAGGATCAACCCCAGGCACAACTCGTGGCCGTAGAACACAGCCGCCAGCTCGCGCGTGAGGAGCACCTGGCTGACGATGGAGGTGATGCCGATGGTGATCAGGGCCAACTTCATCTCAAAGCCCCTGAGAACGGATACTTTCGCTCAATAGCTCAACCCCTCTTCGCCGCTCATTATAACCTCGATCCTTTTTTTTGCCAAGTGTTTGACAGACTGGCCTTTTTAGATTATAATATGTAGTATAGTATATTGTGCAGTATATATTTTGGGTGGAGGACCAGGACCGTGAATAAAGTAATTGGGGTGACAGCTTTGCAACGCAACTTTCGGGCTATCTTTGAAGAGGTAGCTGGGCGTAAAATCCCTTATATTCTCACACGCGCCAGTCGGCCCGAAGTAGCCATGATCCCCTATGAAGATTTCCTCGAATTCCAGAAGCTACAAGAAGCTAAGATGTTAGAACGCTTCGACCGGCTTATGGAAAAAATGAGCCGTCTCAACGCTGCGTACTCCGAAGAGGAAGTACAGGCCGATCTTGAGATCACTAATCCGTGAAATCTGCGACCTGAATCCGTGTTTGCTTTTTGCCTTCGGGCGGTAAATGTGCTATAATGGACATGTTGAAACACCCCTCGGGTCAAAATCTCAGGAGGTGATTTTTTATGCAGGGGCCCAGGGTTATAAGGCGTGGTCTTCCCCTTTTAACTCAACTTCTATTAAGTATCCTTTTTGCCGTCATTCTGGCAGGGGGGGGCTATTCCGCCTTCCTGTTTTACTTCACAGTGAAGGGGATTGTAGCCCGCGCCCAGTTACCCTCTCTGCCTAATCTTTACCTGCCGGTGCCTGGCAAGGGCGGGGGGCAGGATAGAATAGTTCTGGAGGAAGTACCTAACTGGGAGGAGAAGGAGCGAGTGAATGTCCTTCTGCTAGGCATCGATAAGCGGCCAGCGGAGGAGGGACCCTGGCGGACTGATACCATGATCCTGGCCACCCTCGATCCGGCTAACAAAATGGCGGGGATGCTTTCCATTCCACGTGATTTGTGGGTCACTATCCCCGGCTACGAGGAAAATCGGATCAACACCGCCAATTACACTGGCGATCTGAAAAAGTATCCCGGTGGGGGACCAGCCCTGGCCAAGAAGACAATGCAACATAATCTGGGGGTCACAATCCATTACTACGTGCGCATCGACTTTGACGGCTTCAGGAAGATCGTGGATACTATAGGGGGCATCGACATCGAGGTCGAAGAACCTATCAACGATGAAGAGTATCCAAATGAAAATTATGGTCACGATCCCCTCTACATCCCTGCCGGTCTTCAGCACATGGATGGGGACCTGGCCCTCAAGTATGCCCGTACCCGCCATCACAGCAACGACTTTGAACGGGCCAAACGTCAACAGCAGGTCCTTTTAGCCATCCGCGATCAGGCCCTGCGTTTGAATCTCCTGCCCAAGGCCCCTGAATTGATGGTCATGCTGGCCGACGCCGTTCAGACCGACATGCAACCCAGCGATATTCTGGCCCTGGCCCAACTGGCCTCTCAGGTCGATGAACAAAATATCAAAACGGCCGTCATCGATGAGGCGATGACCGTTCGTCACATCACGCCCACCGGGGCCGACGTTCTGCTCCCCATTCGCGACAAAATCCGTCCTCTGGTCGATGAGATGTTCGCTCCTCCCTCGGCCACCATCCAGGTAACGGTCGTGCCTGTGGTAGTCCCGGCGGAGGTCGTTGATGAAGCGGCCACCATCCTGGTTCAAAACGGTACACCCCAGGAAGAACTGGCTCCACAGGTCGCCAATCTCCTTAAACAACGTGGTTTTCAGGTGCAGGGTTTTGGCAACGCTGATCGCCTTGACTATCAGCAGACGATCATTATTGATTACACCGGGAAAACCCACACCGTCGAGCATCTGGCGGAGGCGTTTAAGGTCGCCGCAGAGAACATCCGACACAGCCCTAATTTGAAAAGCGATGTCGATATTCGTCTTATTCTCGGAGCCGACTTCCAACTGCCCACCTCGAGCTTAATCCAGAACAGGCCGTAAGTACTGCCACATTATCTTGACGTAACCTGCTTATTAGCGGAAGGCACAAAGCCTCTGCCGGCCTTAAGGCCGGCAGAGGCGCACGTTTGTTTAACTTCAGTACATTTTGGTGAACTGCTGAATTTGGAGGCCCAGTTCAGGATCAGGGGTAGATACCACGGATCAGCGTGGCCTGGGCGCAACGATCGATAGCCAGGATGTAAGCGGCGATGCGCATGTCTACTTTCTTCTCCTGGGCGATGCGCAACACATCGTCGAAGCTATTTTCCATGATATCGCGCAGCTTGACGTTGACATCGCGCTCACTCCAGAAGAAGAACTGGAGTCCCTGCACCCATTCGAAGTAGGAGACCGTCACTCCGCCGGCATTGGCCAGGATATCAGGGATGATAAATATCCCTTTATCGGTCAGTATTCTGTCAGCCTCGGGGGTGGTTGGCCCGTTGGCCCCTTCGGCCACAATCCTGGCCTTAACCTTGTCAGCGTTCCTGGCGGTGATGACTTTCTCCAGGGCCGCCGGGACGAGAACATCACATTCTAGTTCCAGGAGCTCCTCGTTAGTGATGGTGTCGGTATCAGGGTATCCTACCACCGAACCCGTCTCTTGCTTGAAGTGCAGGACATCTTGGGCGTCAAAGCCTTTGGGGTTGTAAATGCCGCCCTGGCTGTCGCTGGCGGCGATGATCTGGCACCCTTTGCTTTGCAGGAGGTAGGCGCTCACGTTGCCGACGTTGCCATAGCCCTGTACGGCTACTGTAGCTCCCTCGAGGGGCATATTCAGGTGTCTGAGCGCCTGGCGAGTGGTGAACATCACCCCTCGCCCCGTGGCCTCAAAACGGCCCAGAGACCCGCCAATTTCAATGGGTTTGCCGGTGATAACTGCCGGGGTGGAATAGCCTCGATGCATGCTGTAGGTATCCATGATCCAGGCCATAATCTGGGGGTTGGTATTCACGTCGGGAGCGGGGATATCTCCTTCGGGGTTCATCAATAGGGAAATCTCGGTGGCGTAACGGCGGGTCAGATTCTCCAATTCTTGCAAGGACAACTCTTTGGGGTTGCAGACTACGCCCCCTTTAGCTCCCCCAAAGGGCAGCCCCACCACCGCGCATTTCCAGGTCATCCACATAGCCAGGGCCCGCACCTCATCCAGAGTGACGTCGGGATGATAGCGGATGCCTCCCTTGGTAGGCCCCCGCACCGTGCTGTGGTGCACCCTGTAGCCGGTGAAAATCTTTACCGAATCGTCATCCATTTTCACCGGAAAATTGACTATTAGCTCTCGCTTGGGAACACGCAGCATATCACGGATGCCGGCTTTGATATCGAGATACTGCACTGCGTTATCAAATTGCTCTAAAGCGATCTCATAAGCAGTTTTTTCCGCATTTTCGGTCATATTTACCTCTCCTTTGAGCTGATTTTTAAGACTCCCCCTTGAGTTTGGGCGGAGAATTGAACACCTTTGCATCGATAGGTCATTGCACCACTGTCCGCTAAAACGGGCTTCTTCCGGCCTCAACGAGGTTGCTGGTGGTCCTCTCCACCGACGTTAACTCCGGCGGTTGTCACACCGGATTTAATTGTATCACATCTTTGGTACAGCGTCAAGCAGGCGTATTCACTCAGCTAAAATGTTACCGGAGGGAGCTATGACCACCGAAGACAAGATGACTATCGATGAGCGATTAAAGTATCTGCGCCAAATGAAAAGACGCTATGTGGACGCCGACCGCAAGGAGCGCGGACAGTTGTTGGATGAGATGGAGAAGGTCACCGCACTGCATCGCAAGAGTCTGATCCGACTGCTGAATGGGAGTCTGACTCGGCAGCCTCGCCGCA
>DAOULT010000148.1:0-6834 GCA_034417895.1 Anaerolineae bacterium
GCGGCAGGTATTGGCCGAGGCACGGGTGCGGGTAATCATTGTGGGCTCCCTCGGCGGAGGGTTTGGCAGCGGTGCTCTGGCCGACGTGGCCTATCTGGTTCGTCGGGCCGCCGGGGTGGTAGGGCAAAATGCCTCCACGGTCATCACCGCCTTCCTGGTCACTGATAATGCTTTCGTGACCCATAGCCGCTCGTTGCAGTTAAAACTGAACACCATGGCTACTTTGCGTGAACTAGGGCGCTTTTTGCTGGCACGCGGTCGGCCTTTCCCGATGACCTACAACCGCAGAGAACGAGATGAAGTTTTCAACGGTTTCATTGAGTGGTCACTTTTCGACGAGGTGTTCCTGCTGGATGGGCAGCGTCCTCAGTACGCTCTGACCCTGCTGGAGCCAGAGCGAGGGATGTTCCCTTTGATAGCTGACCTGATTACCACTTTTATCGATCGGGGCAGCCGCTTGATGGAAGAGGTACGGTCTAACCTCCGCACCGAAGCCGCTGATGTGCAGGTAAAACGTGGTGAGCCGGCAGTCGGCGCGTTGGGAGGATATACCTATCGCCTGCCATTGCAGGACTTAGTGCGTGGTCTTAAATTGCGCTTTGCCCATGACCTTCTGATGCTCTATCTGGTTGGGCCAGATTATCGGAAAGAAGAGATCGTACTCTCGCCGGACTTGTGCCAGGACAAATACCCTGATGGGTTGAAAGAGATGATTGATCACTTCCTGCGGGGCAGTATGTATGGAGAGAACGAAGGTGTGGGTGGAGCAACGACCTTTATTGCTGATCTGGCCCGCGGTGGGGACGTGGAGCCAGGCTGGTATTGGCTGGAAGTGCTGCCTCGGGAGGGAGGAGTGGATTGGCAAGAGCACCTCAAGCACTTTCAAGCCGTGTTGCAAAGCACGGTTTTGCGCCATCTAAACGGACGCCCTCAAGATGAAATCACGATGGCCCGCAGCGGAAAACTGGGCTACACCCTGGCCTTTCTGGATGAACTGAGCGCCACTTTGGAGCGGGCGCGCACCAGAGCCGAGTATCTGACCGGGCCGGTTGTCGAGGATCGGAAGACAGGACCCCAGGCGCTCTTGAATCTTGTTAATGAGGAGAAACGCCTCGTGGCGACCATGCGCGAACAGATGGTTCAGGGCATAACCTCTCTTCTGGATCAGGAGTCGGGCAGGCGACCAGGAGAACGACCAGCAGTGCCCGGACTGGTGAACGTGCTGCGGGAACGGCTGGCCCAGGAGTGCCGTTGGCGGGAGGAGATGCGCCGCATCCCCGTTCGGCGAGTTTTGGCGGAAGAAAGCTTTTTCGAGCAGTTGTATCGGGACTTTTTTGCTCCCCACCTGACAGGAGAAGCGCTAGAGCACCTCTATTGGGGAGAGAGGGCGGATGGAAAGTTGGGATTGGTTTTGCGACACTGGGAGGATATCGCTCTTTCCTCTGATGAGGAAGGGCAGGAACAATTTCTGGCTGGACTGTTGGCCCTGGCTGAGATGTCAGGGCAGGAGGTTTGGCGATTGCGTTTGGCCTCATTTTTAGATGACTCGGAGCGAGGTCTATGGAACGAGCAACAAATACGCCAGGAAGTTGACGAGGCTCGCGCCTGGGCCGAAGCGGTAACCACAGTCCAAACCGGTAAGGCCCCTGAGCAACAACCCCACCGCTACTTGTGGGTAAATGAAACCGTCCAGCGTCGCGAGACCTTTGCCCGCGAAGTGCAACTGACGACCAACATGCGGGAGGAAGTACAGCGCTT
Source organism: Anaerolineae bacterium (assembly GCA_034417895.1). Lineage (GTDB taxonomy): Bacteria > Chloroflexota > Anaerolineae > CAZYHC01 > CAZYHC01 > DAOULT01. The sequence continues at coordinate 1,759 of DAOULT010000148.1, forward strand.
AAGTGCCACCGACCCTTACAGCGCCACGCTCATCACTTCGCTGGACATTCTGCCTCTCGCAGCGCTGAATTGCACCGCCCGGCTGGAGACGGACTACAAGAATGTCCATCAGATAGTTGGGGTAAGCGAGATGGGGGATGAGCGTGCTCGACCGGAACCGGTTCACGTCTTCGCAGCGGAAAGTCACGCTTTAATCTACGAGCAGCGTCTAAAGGAACTGCGTGAGCCGCCACGCCTTTTTCACCCGCTATTTGTGGCTGCCCTGGAGAATCTGGAACGGGCACGGACCTTTGTTCTAGCCCATGCTCTGGAATGGATTAAACGTCAGCGTTTCCGGGAACAAGGGGAATGGCGAGAGCGTTACGTGCTTGCTCTGCCCGGAGAGGGAGAGGAAATCCCCCTGACAAGAGGGGATCGCTCGAACGATCCAGTAGCTTTAGTGGTGCGGGCCATGCAGGGGTTTGTGTTGGGACATCCCCAGGAGGATATGGTGCAGCAGCAGTATAGCCCCGAAGAGCTGGCCCGAAAAGTGAGGGAGCGAGTGGAAGAACACATGTTTATGGAAAGGGAAACATTGCAGACCTTCCTGCGAGAGAAGCCGGCTGACCTGGCCGGAGAAAACCGGATCGGCGCTAAAGATTTCTGGTCCTTTGCTCAACTGGTTATCCAAGATGAATTGCAGGGAATGGCAAGATGACGGGGAAGGGAAAGGGATAGCAAGCCATGGCGAATGAACAAACCCTATCACCAGATCTCCTCATCAACTACCCTTTGAACCTGGAGCCTATAGGCCGGTGGCGACTGAAAAAGGTGCTGGGCGGTGGAGCCACAGCTATAGTTTTCCTGGGGGTGGATCCGGACGATGAGGAAAATACACAGAAGCACGTGGCGGTCAAAGTGGCGCGAAATGAGGAGCGGTGGCAGAAGGCTTTGCGCCGTGAATGGCAGAATTTGCGCGCTCTGGAAGAGGCGGAAAAAACAACAGGAACACATTACTTTCCCCGCGCCCTTTACCCCGATCCTAAAGAGGGAAAGGAAGAGGAGCTGGAATGTAACCTCTATCTGGACAGAAAATTTACCCCCTGGCTGATATTGGTTCAGGAGTTGGTTGACAGCCCTGGCGTGCACGATTTGCTGTTGGAATACCCGGACGAATTGCGTCTGCCGGAGCCTTTGGCTCTGGAGATTGCCTGCCAATATGCCGAGATGCTTACCATCCTGCACAGTGCTGAACTGACCTGCGCTGACCGCAAGCTGGCCGACCTGCGCTGGAAAACTCGCTGGGAAGAACCTCTCAAATCGGGCGACCGGGAAGCATTGAGCAGATGGCAGACCGAAGGGCCGACAGGGCACCTGATGGTCCTGGACTGGAACGTGACCAAAAAGGCTTCTGAAAAAGGGGCGATTGCCCTGGACTTCTTCCGCTTCGGTATTCTCTGGCACCGCCTGTTGCTGGGCACTGAGCCGCGCTTCCGGCGAGAAGGAGAATGGCAGTTAGAAGAACCTCTGGAAAAGCACCTCTTGGGGCACACTCTTTCGTTCGGGACACGCCGGATTTTGCGCCGCCTGCTACATCCGGAGCCAAAGAGGCGCTATGAAAAAGCGAAAGATTTGCGGGGTGAGATCGAAAAGCAGATTGCCCTGTGGCAGAAAAAGAGCCAGGAGCTTTACAAGCTCAAACTGGCCTACCTGGAACCCAGGGACATACAGAAAATGAAAATAGAGAAGATAGAAGAAGTACTGACAGTGGCAGATGTGATCCGTGTCCGGGCCGAGCAATGGGGTGAAGATGAACCGTCTACTGATTTTGATAAAATTTACCGAAGCCTGACGCAAGCGCTGGAGAAGGGACTCCCGCTCTCCGCCCAGATAGGACGCTGGGACGAAGCCCTGAAAGAACTGAAAAGCTTCGCCGAGGAACGTGAGTACGCTTCCGATCCCGCCTGGAAGCTTAGAACAGCTCGCTACCACCGTATTATAGAGATGGCAAAGGAGACCCAAAGTACCTTTGAAGAGGTCAAATCTCTGTTTGACCAGAGCGATCAGATATACCAATTTGACAGAAGCCGTGAGCAAGGGGAGAAGTAAAATTGAACCTTGAAGTAAAGAAGTGGAGAGAAGAGGCTGAAGCAGAACAGGATGAACGACGGAAGAAGGTCCTGGACAGCCTGTGGCATGAAGCAGCTTATCGCCTGGAGCTATGTGCCGCACGTGCTCTCAGGGACCGGGGGAATTTGGAGGAAGCCCTTGAACACTTCAAGGAAATGAGCAGGTTGCGAGAGAAGCTGCTGGATGTCAAGGATGAGCAAATCGTTGATTTGCTTGATCTGATTTGGGGCAACCCAACCCCGGAGCAGGAAAGGGTCTGGGCACTCATCGAAGCCAGGGAGGAACAAAGCGCTCTCTTTAAGCTCTGTCTGCAACATGCATTCCAGGATACCCCCTCTCCGCAAAAGGTCCTGGACGGCTTGAAGGAACTGGCCGAAGCTCTCAGGATAAACCCTGACATTCTGACCAAAAACTATCGTCTGCTTGAAATGGATCGAGATTACGGTTTGATGGCATTGGCGGCGGCCCGCAGAGTAGACCCCGGCAATCCTATCCTGGCCGGCGCTTATCATCTGCTTGAGGTGGTGCTTGAGGTGGATCGAGATTACGAGCGAGTCAGAGGAAACCTGTTGCTGGAAGCCTTCCATTGGAGGCGGTTGCTTGAGGCCTGGGAGAAGCTGATAGAGAGGGCGAAAGAAGTCCCAGATGACGGGAAGCTTGCCAGGCTCAGGCAAGTCTGGATAGAAACCCGTCCGGAACTGGAAAAGCGTCTGGAGGAGAGAGGCAGGCAGATTTCTTCCCACTGGGAGGAATGCCGCCAAAAAGTTCAAGACGCCCTGTTCGACCCCTTACAAAGTCCTGAAGCATACGAGCACCAAATGCCTGAAATCGTTCAGGAAGCCCACCGGGGTCAGGCAGCAGCCGCCATGCTAGGAGAGACATGGCCCGAAGGATTAAAACCCGAAAACGTGGAGAAGAAGATGAACAAGAAATTGGAAATTCTCCGCTTGAAAGAGCGCTGCGAAAAAATTCAAAAGGCTCTAAATGCTTCCGTACAAAGCCCTGAAGAATACAGGCGCCAAATGTCTGAAGCTGTTGAGGAAGCCCGCCAGGGCCAGGAAGCAGCCAAAAGTCTGGGAGAGAGATGGCTCGAAGCACTCAAGCCCGAAAGAGTGGAGGAGAATATGAAAGAGAGATTGGCAACTTTCCATAAGGAGAGATTGAGAATCGATAACGCTATTCACGACTACTTACTTGGGTGAAATATATAATGCAAGAAAGAATGGAGAAGTATTTAGTATGAGCGACCATAGCGACCTGTTAGATACCAGGCTTGACATGCCCCGACCTGGGGAGCAGACAACCGCGAAGCCCCCAAGCTCAGAAATTAAAGCGCTTGATGAACTCAGAGAGCTGGGTGAGGAAGCAGTATTTGGTATAAAAATTGATAAGCTCCTTCAACTGGCCCGTCAACGCTGGAAGGCATTGGGACAGTTGCAAGAAGCTGAAAGAGTTTTCAGCCAGGCTGTGCCTTCAAAAGATTATTGGATTGTCAAGGAGAAGGCCTTTCTTGAGCTTTGCAACGCCCTGAAGGCCCTGCAAGAGGTTAAATACCCTGAGGGTGAAGAGTTTGCCCTGCGTCGTCAGGCGCTGGAAGCCGACATCGCCAGAGCGCGAGCTTTGCAGGAAGCTATAGAAATATGGTGGTGGCGGCTTTTCTCGGAGCACGTTGCCGACTTTTACCGGGGGATTGCGCTACCAGAGGGAACGGCGCAACCCCCACCGGAAAGCGCTTTAATCGAGGCCGTAGCTCTATGGGAAAATTGGCCGCAACGGGATGGTCAATCCCTCTGGAGACCACAGGTTGAAGAGCAGGCTGAAAAGACCCTCCAGGACATGAGAGAAGCCCTGGCAAATAGGAGAGAGGAGCTAAAAAAAGAAAAGTTTACCACGCGCCTGGCCGAAGCTGAAGGATGGCTGAATCGGGCTTCGGAATATCTGGGGCCGCAGGAAATTCATATGAAGTTTGAGCCTCTTGCCGCCCTCAGTTGCCTGGCCCGGGCTAAAGTGATACTCGACGACCTGACGCCGCTGGATACCGGCCATTCTGAAGGGGTTGAAAAGGCCGAAGCATTTTTCAAAAGCCTCCAGGAACATGCTTACAGAATGCTTCCCAGACGGCTCTCCGAGCAGCGCCAGGAAGTTATAAAGAGATTTAAGGAGGAATGTAAGCAGAAACTTAGAGAATGGTCATCAACTAATTCTCAAAAAGATCCAAACGCTTTCCTGGCAGAAAAAAAGGATCACCGGGATTTGGTGGATGAAATACGGTTCCATTTTTATCTGGCTCCGGAATTGAACCCAGAGGAGTGGCTACAAGAGTTGATCCTGGCCCGTCAGGATAACCTCCTCAAAGCGCCTCAGTTGTTGAGAGAGGTTCAAGCGCGGTGGCAAAGCCTTGATAGACAGTCTTATACCTGTTGGGCTTTGGAGCAACTGAAAGAGGCGCATAGATGTGATCCGGATTCTAACGAGATAAAGGATTTGAAGGAAGAGGTTGCGCGTGAGTGGAGTGTTGTGGAAAAGGGTTTCAACTTCTGTATTTATGAAGCCAGCAAATATCTGAACGCATTAGCTCAGCCAACAGCCCTGCCGCAGAATATAAGCTCAAATCTGGCACAGGCCCACGCAAATCTCCAGAAAGCAGAAGACATCTGGAAGAGACAGAAGGGTAAAAGGCCGCCTGGATGGGAACAAACGATTCGGGATGCAGACTCCGAACGCATTCGACTGAAGGAACTATACCGCCAGGTGCAAAAGATTGGAGAGAGGTGGGACGACTTCAATACCAGCCTCCAGAAACTCATCGAGGAAACGGAGGATTTTGTGGAAAAGAATAAGCCGCTCCCTGTCTCTATGAAATACTATCTTCAAGAGAGAATTCAAGAGAGAGAAGATACTTTACCAGATAAACAGATACTATCAAGAGAAGGTTTTGAACTTGGGGAGCTAATTGAAAAATTATCG
>DAOULT010000149.1:0-44907 GCA_034417895.1 Anaerolineae bacterium
AGGCCAGGGCTTTGAGTCGCGCGTTCTGGGCAAAGGTCGTGCCCGTCTCGGCCACTTCGAGAGCCAGGCCCTCCTGGCCCGGATAGGTCAGGGTGAGAGCCAGCCCGTTTAACAACTCCCTATACTCTTCCACCTTACCGGGGTTATTGGTGGCTATCAATAGCTTCATGGCCGCTCCCCCTCTTTTTCCTTATCATATCATAGTACCCTTCTCCAGGCAAGTCACCCCCACTACTCTACCTGACCAGGAGCCCGCCATTCTCTCACTTTTCGAGGGTCAATATCATATCCACTGGACTGTACTATATGTTGGGTTTCAGACAACAACAACTACAACCTGTAGTATGTCAAAGCGTGCTCTGGGAGGCGCATAGCCATTTTCTCAGGTGAACGTATTGACACTAAACGAAAATCATTATACAATAGCAGGGATGTCTGCCTCCCCCTGATAGTTCCGCGTTGCAGGGTTTGGCTACCATAAAAGTGATAGGAAGAAGGCCAATGTCTGATTACATTCTGGAGCTACAAGGTATCAGCAAGCGTTTCCCCGGTGTACAAGCTCTGGACAAGGTGGATTTCAACGTGCGGAGTGGCGAGGTGCACGCCCTGGTGGGAGAGAATGGGGCCGGTAAGTCCACGCTCATAAAAACTGTGGCCGGGGTTTATCAGCCGGACGAAGGACAGATTATCTATCAGGATCAACCCGTCCGCGTCGAAAACACGGGCCATGCCTGGGAACTGGGCATCGCCACCATCTACCAGGAGGCCAGCCTTTACCCCGACCTCAGCGTGCTGGAAAATATGTACATGGGCCGCCAACCCACACGGGGATTTTTTATCGATTGGAAGAAAATGCAGGCCACCGCCGAAGAAATTTTCCACTCTATGGAGATCGAGATGGACATGCAGGCCAGAGTGGGCGATCTGAGCGCCGCCGAACATCAGATGGTGGAGATTGCCAAAGCGCTCTCCCAGGACGCCCACGTGCTGATCATGGATGAGCCTACTTCCTCCCTGGCCCGCAAGGACATCAGGGCTTTGTTCCAGATTGTAGACCGTTTGCGTCAGCGAGGGGTGGCGGTCATCTACATCAGCCACCGCCTGGAAGAGGTTTTCGAGCTGGCCGACCGGGTCACCGTGCTGCGGGATGGCAAATATATCGGCACGGAAGCCGTTTCGGAGGTCACCAACCAGCAGTTGATCAACATGATGGTGGGGCGCACCCTGGATACCCTGTTCCCCAAGACCGAGATGGAGATCGGGCAGCCGGTCATGCAGGTGGAAGGGCTGAGTCGGCGGGGAGGCTTTCAAGACGTTAACCTGGAAGTGCATCGGGGGGAAATAGTGGGCCTGGCTGGACTGGTAGGCTCCGGGCGCACGGAGCTGGCCCGCTCGATCTTTGGCATCGACCCGGCTGACGAGGGCCAGATCAAGTTAGGTGGGCAGACGGTGGTGGTCAAAAATCCCTGGCAGGCGTTGAGCCTGGGCATCGCCTATCTGCCGGAAGACCGCCAAAGGCAGGGCGTCGTGCTGGCCCTGAGCGTCAGCGAAAATATCTCCCTGGCTATTTTGGAGAAGCTGTGTCATCTCGGGGTTATTTCTTTCAGAGAGGAGACGAGCCTGGCCGGCGATTTTGTGAAAAAGCTCAATATCCGCACTCCCGGCCTGGGGCAGAGGGTAGCCAACCTGTCCGGCGGGAACCAGCAAAAGGTGGTGGTGGCTAAATGGCTGGCCAGTCAGCCCCAGGTGCTCATTCTGGACGAGCCAACCAGGGGGATAGACGTGGGGGCCAAAGCCGAAATCCACCGCCTGATGAGCGACCTGGCCGGACAGGGCATCGGCATCCTCATGATCTCCTCGGAGCTGCCGGAAATCATGGGGATGTCTGACCGTATTCTGGTCATGCATCGGGGCCGCATCACGGGGGAGTTGGACCGCTCCGAGGCCACCCAGGAGCGGATCATCAGCCTGGCTACCGGCGTGGTCAGCGATTGAGTAGCCAGCAATCTGGCGGCTAAGCTGCAAACGTAAGTAGAGAAGGTAGATAGGCGTAGAGTTGGATATCACATTAGATATCATACCCTGGAATATAGTCGTTAATTATATCGTAAAAGCCATCGCCCTGATAATGGTGTGGCTTGTCGCTAAAGTGCTGCTGAGATATAAAAAGCAGTGGCTCGAACGTTCTGGCAGAGCGCTAAGAGCGATTCGGATCAACGAGCGCAAAATTCCGCTCATCAACGAGATAATTGATTACATCATCGTCGTGGCGGGCATCATCATGGCCCTGAACATTTTGGGGATAACCACGCCGCTCTACAGCGCCTTGACCGCGGCAGGGATATCCGGCATCATCGTGGGCCTGGCCGCCAAAGACGTAGCCGCCAATTTTATCTCAGGCGTTATCCTCTTGTTTGATCACACCTTCGTGGTCGGTGACGCGATTGAAGTGCAGGGTTATGATTTAGCGGGTACGGTCACGGACATCTCGCTGCGGGTCACGACCATTGTCTCCTGGGATGGGCTGGAAATCGCCATTCCCAATAGTATGCTTACCACGAACCCGGTCACCAATTACAGCACCGCCCCGCAGCGGCGTGTTTTATTCAACGTCCCGCTGGCGATAGATAGCGACGTCTCCCGCGCTCAAGAGGTAATCCGGGAAGTGGTAGATAGAGAAGAGCGGGTGTTAAAAGATCAGACGGTCGCGGTGAGGGTGGACGAGATTCGCAGCGGGGTGGTGGATATTCAGGTTTTGTGTTACACTGCGGAGTCGGTGCTATTTGATGCGCAGTCTGATTTGAAACGCGCAGTCCTCCAGGCGCTCAGAGAAGAGAACATTGCGCTCGCCCGATTCGGTTTTCCATCCAATTGATTCATAGAGTATTGCACCTGCGGAGATTAAGCTAAAAGGAGGGGAAATGCGCTTACCTGTACAAGGTAGAGAGTTAGTGGTCCTGATTTTTATTCTACTGCTCCTGGCCGTGCTGTCTTTTATGCCTGGTTCCCATTTTCTGTTCACCCAGGACCGGGACGGGAATTCCATGATCAATACCCGGCCCATCACCAACATTCTGACCCGCACCTCTTACCTGGCGGTAGAGGCGGTGGGCATGACCATGGTGATCATCGCCGGGCAGATCGACCTGTCGGTTGGCTCCACGTTGGCTGTCTGCGCCCAGGCGGCTGGCTACTCGGCCAAGTGGGGGTTGCCCATCCCGCTGGTAATCCTGCTTAGCGTGGCGGTGGGCACTTTGGTCGGTGTGGTGAACGGGTTTCTGGTCGCCAAAGGGCGTATCCATTCCATCATCGTCACTCTGGGGATGATGATCATCCTGCGGGGCATAATCCTGTGGGCTACCGGCCAGCGGTGGCTGACCGACCTGCCGGACGGCTTCCGTTATCTGGGCAAAGGGTATTTCCTGTTTTTGCCAGTACCTATCTGGTTCGTGATTATCTTCGTGCCGATAGGGGCCTACCTGTTGGCCAATACTCCCCTGGGGCGGCAGATTTATGCCGTAGGCGGCAACCCCAACGCCGCCGTCCTATCCGGCATCAGCGTGCCCAACATTCATCTTTTGGTGCTGGCCGCCAACGGTGCTCTGGTGGGGCTGGGCACGATGATTAACGCCACCCGCTACAGCGCCATCGAAGCCAACATCGGCAGTGGCGATGAGTTCCGGGTCATCACTGCCGTAGTAGTGGGGGGCACCAGCATTTTTGGCGGCAGCGGCAGCGTGATGGGCTCCTTGCTGGGGGTGTTACTGGTAGGCGTCATCCAGGCCGCCTTGAATTTCTGGAAGATACCCTCTATCTGGGAACAGGCCGTTTACGGGTCGCTGATCCTGATCACGGTGGTGGTGGATGCCCTGCGGGCTCGCCGTCGCCTGGCCCTGGGAGGTGTGGGATGAGCATTTCGGCGCGTAGAGAAGAGACCAGGACAGAGGGCCTATCCTTAAAACGGTGGTTGAGCCGCGAATTGGTCTTGCTGGTGCTGCTGGCGGCTCTCATCGTGGTTATGTCCCTGCTCTCCGACCGTTTTCTGACGGTGGATAACTTCCGCGCTCTATCCCCTTACCTGGTGGAGCCGGGCCTGATCGCCATCTCCATGACGATGGTGATCATCATCAAAGGCATCGACATTTCGGTCGGCTCGATGCTGGCTATGGCTGCTCTGGCGCTGGGCTTTTCCTGGGAGATGCTGGGGCTTAACATCTGGCTGGCGGTGTTGATCGGGATAGCGGCGGGCACGCTGGCCGGGTTGCTCAACGGCTTGATCATCGCCAGGGTGCGTGTCCCGGACCTGATCGTCACCCTGGCTACCATGTCCCTCTATCGGGGACTGGCCGAGGGTCTTAGCGGAGGCAAGCCGGTCAGCAACTTCCCGGCGGAGTTCCTGTTTCTGGGACAGGGTTACATCCTGGGCATCCCCACCCAGCTTTTTATCCTGGTGCCGGCGGTGATCATCGGCGGCTTCGTCCTGAGCAGAACGGCCTTTGGTCGTTACCTGTACGCCATGGGCAACAACGAGGTGGCGGCTCGCTTCGCCGGGGTCAACGTCGATAAGATCAAGCTCATCGTTTATGCCCTGTCCGGCTTTCTCACTGGCCTGGCTGCGGTGATCTACGTGGCCCGGCTCAGCACGGCCAAATCTAACGCCGGGCTGGGCCTGGAGTTGGACGTCATCACCGTGGTGGTGCTGGGCGGCACCAGCATCGCCGGGGGCGAGGGTAGCATCTGGGGCAGCGCCCTGGGGTTGTTGCTCATCACCCTGCTGCGCAACGGCCTGCTCCTGGCCGGCCTGTCCGCCGATATCCGCAACGTGCTGATCGGGGCGCTCATGATCGCCACCGTCATGGTCAACGAGGCCCTGAGACGAAGATGAGCAGCGAGCGGCTGGCAGCAAGATGTTCGCCAAAAAGATAACAGGCAGAAAGGAAAGGAGAAATGAACCAGGAATACGAGATTGTGGCCGAGAGCCTGGCCGCGAAAGGCATCGATCCCGACCAGGTAAAGGCAGCCCTCAAAAAGCAACACGTCGAGCTTCCATCCTGGGGTTTTGCCGATGGAGGCACGCGCTTTAAGGTCTTCCGTCAGCCGGGGGCGGCGCGCACTATTTTCGAGAAGCTGGAGGACGCGGCCCAGGTGCACGAAGTCACCGCGGTCTGCCCTTCGGTGGCCGTACACATCCCCTGGGACGAGGTGGACGACTACGGGGAGCTTAAAGCGCAGGCCGAAAACCTGGGCCTTAAGATCGGGGCGGTCAACCCCAACTACTTCCAGGAGGACGAGTACAAGCTGGGCAGCATGTGCCATCCCGACCGGGCCGTGCGTCAAAAAGCGGTCGAGCACACCCTGGAATGCATAGACGTCGCTAAGACGGTCGGTTCCAACATCCTGAGCCTGTGGTTTGCCGACGGCACCAACTATCCCGGCCAGGATAATTTCCGCCAGCGCAAGCAGCGGCTGGAAGAGGCCCTGGCCCAGGTCTACGCCGCCCTGCCCCCCGCCATGCGGATGTTGATCGAGTACAAATTTTACGAGCCTGCTTTCTACCACACCGATATCCCCGACTGGGGAATGTCCTACCTTCTGTGTCGCAAGCTGGGCGACCAGGCCCAGGTGTTGGTCGATACCGGCCATCACCCGCAGGGCACCAACGTGCAGCACATCGTGTCCATCCTGATCGACGAGGGTAAGCTGGGCGGATTTCATCTCAACAGCCGCAAATACGGCGACGACGACATGACCACCGGCTCTCACAATCCCCACGAGCTATTTTTGATCTACAACGAGCTGATCGATGGCGAGCTTGATCCTGACGTCTCGATGGAGGTGGCCTACATGCTCGACCAGAGCCACAACCTCAAGCCCAAGATCGAGGCCACCATCCAGTCGGTGGTCAACGTGCAGAGCGCTTACGCCAGGGCGCTGCTCGTAGACCGTAAAGCGCTGGCCGAAGCCCAACAGGCAGGCGACGTCGTTACCGCAGAAAACATTTTGCAGGACGCTTTCCAGACCGACGTGCGGCCCATTTTGGCTACTGTGCGCCAGGAGATGGGGCTGGATCCCGACCCGCTGGCCGCCTACCGCCGCAGCGGTTACGCCGAAAAGATCGCCACAGAACGGGGGTTGACGGGCGTAGCCGAGGGCACAGGATACGCCGGGGCCTAGCGTTGTCTGTCTATACTATATCACACGAAAGGAAGATTTGAAAAGTCATATAATGAAAACCAAAGAACAGATTTTAGAGAAACTGATCGCCATGACCCGTAGCCTGGGCGAGGCTCATAAGGATTACGTCATCCTGGGCGAAGGTAACTCCTCGGCCCGCATCGACGACGAGACTTTCTGGGTCAAAGTCAGCGCCGCGAAGATGGGCAGCATTGGGGCCGAGGGCTTTGTGGAGGTGCGGTTTGACAAAGTTCTGGACATGCTGGAGGGCGGCGACCTCTCGGATGAGGAGGTCAAAGAGATCTTGATGGCGGCCAGGGTCGATCCGAATGCCCCTGGCCGACCTTCGGTGGAGACCATGCTGCACGCTCTGGCCCTGAGCGGCGAGGGAGTGAATTTTGTGGGCCATACCCATCCGACGGCGGTTAACTCCCTCCTGTGCTCTAAACGGGCCGAGGAAGCCATTAGCGGGCGGCTTTTCCCCGACGAGGTGGTGGTGTGCGGCCCGGCCCCGGCTTACGTGCCCTATACCGACCCCGGCCTGCCCCTGGCCCGCCAGGTGCGCCAGGTGTTAGAGGAGTACATCGAAAAGTACGGCGAGCCAGCCAAAGTGATCGTGATCCAGAATCACGGCCTGATCGCCCTGGGCCGCAGCGCCGATCAGGTGGAGTATATCACGGACATGTACGTCAAGACCTGCCGGGTGTTGCTGGGCACCTACGCTCTGGGCGGTCCTAATTTTCTGAGCCAGCAGGCCGTGGAGCGCATCCACCACCGCCCGGATATCGAGCATCGGCGGCGAGAGTTTGCCAGAAGAGCAGGAGAAGAGGTGGAGGAGTAAAAGGAGTGACATGAGCCAACACAACGTCTTAATCGATCTGGGCATTAACGGCGCTTTTCTGACCCGCCGCTGGGAGAAGCCCGACAACTTCATGCGCCTGACCAGGGAGCTGGGTTTTCCCTACCACGAGTTTTGCGCCGACGTGATCGACCCCTTCTTCAGCGGCGACAGAGAATTTCAGTTCAGGATGGCGCGAGAGGTGCGAGCCGCGGCCGAAAAATACGACATCACCATCACCGACATCTACACCGGGGTAGCCACCCATCGCTTCCACGGCCTGTCCCACTCCGACCCGGCCCCGCGCGCCCGCATGAGAGAATGGATCGAGGCCACGATGGACATCGCTCTGGAGATGGGCACCGACCGTTTTGGCGGGCACCTGGACGCCTTCTCCATAGAGGTGATGGAAGACGAAGCCCGTTACCAGGCGGCCCTGGATAACATCTATAGCCAGTTGAGAAACCTGGCGGTCGTAGCCAAAGAGAAGGGAATGGCCGCCATCTACCACGAGCAGATGTACATCCCCAGCGAGATACCGTGGACCATCCCCCAGGCTTACGAGCTTCTGGAGGCTGTCAACCGGGACCGCGCAGGAGTGCCCGTTTACCTGACGGTGGACGTGGGCCACCAGGCCGGGATGTGGTACGGGGCAGAAGGCGACGATCTGAGCTATGCGGCCTGGCTGCGCCATTTTGCCGCCGTCAGCGAGATCGTCCACGTGCAGCAGACCACGCCCGAAACCAGCGCCCACTGGCCCTTCACCCAGGAATACAACGAGCGGGGCCACGTCAAAATGGACGTCGTGCTGGAAGCCATCGAGTACTCCCATCGGCATTTCGCCGCTAGCCCCCTGGCCGAAGTTTTGGAGCCGGTGGAGCGTTGCATCCTGGTGCTGGAGGCCATCCCCGGCTCGACCAAGACGGAAGAGACCCTTTTGAAGGAACTGGCCGAATCATGCCAATACCTGCGTCAATATGTGCCGGAAGGGGGCTTGCGGTGGACCATCTAGCAACTTAAGCTGGTTTCCCGCTTTGTGTTATAGGAGGCAATTGAAATTGACAGACAAATTAGAACGCTACAAAAAAGTGGACTATCCCCTGCCCAAAGAGATGCTGATCTGGCCTCTCTACGGGGCGGGGTTGGAGAACCTGGGTCAAGACGATAAGCCGATCAAGGTCCCTGTGCCGCAGTATGGCCCCGACGAGCTGCTGGTTCGTCACGACGCGGTGGGCCTGTGCTTCTCGGACATGAAGATCATCCGCCTGGGGCCGGACCATCCCCGCATCCTGGGGCGCGACATGCAGAAAAATCCGGTGATCATGGGCCACGAGGTGGCGATGACCGTGGTGGGAGTGGGCGAGAACCTGAAGGAGCAGTACAAAATCGGCGACCGCTTCGTCATCCAGGCCGACATTTACTATGGGGGCAAAAACCTGGCTTATGGTTACCTGATCGACGGCGGTCTGTCCCAGTACAACGTGGTCGGCAAGGAGATTCTGGCCGGCGACGATGGATGTTACCTGCTCCCTCTGAAGGACGCAACGGGTTACGCCGAGGCCGGTCTGACCGAACCCTGGGCCTGCGTGGAGAGATCTTATTCCCTGGAATATCGGCAGGGATTGAAGCCGGATGGTGTGGCCTGGTTCGTGGGGGGCACAGGGGAATATACCGTGAGCCGGGGGTTAGACGAGAAAGGACACCCTCGCAAGATCGTGACCAGCGACGCGCCCGCCCCGTTCCGGGACTATCTGCGAGACAAGGCCGCAGGATTGGGGATCGAGTTCGTGGAGTTGGAGGGGCTGGATTACGAAAAGGCCCTGGCCGAAACCGAGGGGCGTGGCTTTGACGACATTATTGTCCTGGAGGCCAATGCCGACGCTATCGAGAAGGTGGCCGAAAACCTGGCTAAAAGGGGCATTCTGGCTATCGTGGCCGACGAACCGTTGTCCCGGCCGGTCAACGTCGATATAGGGCGTATCCACTACGACCATCGCACCTACGTAGGCGCCGGCGGGACGGACGTGGCGCGGGCCTACGACACCGAGATCCGTTCCACGCTTAAAGCGGATGGGATGGCCTGGTTCGTGGGAGCCGGCGGGCCAATGGGCCGCATGCACGTGCAGCGCGCCCTGGAATCTTCCCAAAAGCCGCGCCGCATCCTGGCGACCGACATCAGCGCCACGCGTCTCTCCGACCTGGAGGAGACTTTCGGGCCGGAGGCTGAGGCTCATGGGGTGGAGTTGGTCTGTCTGAATCCGACCGAGCTTGAGGCAGAGGAGTACCATGAGCGTCTGTCCTCCCTGAGCGCAGGGCGCGGTTTCGACGATATCGTGATGCTGGCCCCGGTGCCTGCTCTCACCAGCCAGGCATCCGCGTATCTGGCCCCCGGCGGGGTGTTGAGCGTCTTCGCCGGCCTGGCCCGTGGCACCGGAGCGCAGGTAGACCTGACCATTGTTTATTCGCCCCAACAGGCCCGCATCATCGGCAGCACGGCCTCTACCATCGACGACCTGAAGGGCATGTTGCGCAAAACTGAGTCTGGAGAGCTATCGCCTAATCGCTCGGTGGCAGCTATCGCCGGCCTGAGTGGGGCCAAGGATGGGATCGTAGCCATGCGTGACACCGTTTACCCCGGCAAGATCGTGGTCTTTCCGCAGATCGCCGACCTGGAGCTAACCGCTCTCCCCGACCTGAAGGACGTGCTGCCCGGCGTCTACGCTAAACTGAAGAACGGACGTGAATGGACGCACGAAGCGGAGGAGGAGTTGTTACGTGAAAAACTCGACATCTGAATCTAAAAGGCTGCTGGAAGATCGGGTCGCCATCGTGACCGGGGCTGGCCGGGGGTTGGGCGAGGCCATCGCTCGACGGCTGGCCCAGGAAGGGGCCCACCTGGTCGTGCTCGACATCGACCTGGAGAACGCCCAAAAGGTGGCGGCCAGCATCGAAGCCGAAACCGACCGCCGCGCCCTGGCCCTCCACACCGACGTGACCGACGAGGAGCAGGTCGTGGCCGCCGTGGAGTGCACGGTGCAGGAGTTTGGCCGCCTGGACATCATGGTCAGCAACGCCGGTATCGTCTTCACCGGGCCGGTCACCGACTTCCCGGCCGACAGGTGGCGCAAGGTCATCGAGGTCAACCTGGTGGGCTATTTCCTGTGCGCCAAAGCCGCGGCGCGGGTGATGCAGGAGCAGAAAAGCGGGGTGATCATCCAGATCAACTCCAAGTCGGGCAAGAAAGGGAGCTTCAAGAATTCGGCCTACGCCGCCTCCAAGTTTGCCGGTATTGGCCTGACCCAAAGCCTGGCGCTGGAACTGGCGCCCTATAACGTGCGGGTCAACGCCGTCTGTCCCGGCAACCTGCTGGATTCGCCTCTTTGGAAAGATAGCCTGTACGAACAATACTCCAAAAGATGGGACATATCCCCCGAAGAGGTGCGCAAGAAATACGAGGCTCAGGTGCCTCTGGGGCGGGGCTGCATCTACGAGGACGTGAACAACGTGGTGGTCTTCCTGGCCTCTGATCTATCCTCTTATATGACCGGACAGGCCATCAACGTCACCGGCGGGCAAGAGATGAAGTGAGATGAAACGAGGACGTTGCCATGTGGAAGTTTGACCGCATTACTTTTTAGTTTAGTCGTTGGTCCGCTCGCGAGAGCCCGTTGGGCACAATATGAAAGGAGAGTGAGCGATGATCGATAAGCTAATCTCGTTATTCTGTGGTCTGGTTCTATTCCTGATCGGTTGTCTTGGAAGCAGCGGCCGGGAGGGGCCTCTGCTAGTGGGGGAACTACCTGCAAGTGCTTCAATTATGGAGGTGGAGCAGGGAGAGATCTATGTGGACATCTATAGCCCGGAGAAGACCTGTAAGGGCACGACAATATTGACAGATGGTCACGACCCACAGAATCCAAGAATAATTGAAGTGAACATGCAGGGGGAGATCGTCTGGGAATATGTCCTCCCGGAGAATTTGAAACGATACACCCAACCAGGGTTTGACGCTGAAGTGCTATCGAATGATAACGTATTAGTTGTATTACCCCGTTATGGTGTGTGCGAGATCGACCGTGATGGCAACACGGTGTGGACCTACCTGGATAATAAAGTATCCCATGACGCAGATAGATTGCCGGATGGCAACACAATAGTCGTATTTGGTGATAACGACCAAAAAGATGATCCCCAGGTGAAGGAGGTCAATCCACAAGGAGAGCTTGTGTGGGAATGGTATGCAAAAGACCATTTCGACATAGCACCTTATGATACCATTGATCGCCAGGGCTGGACGCATGCCAATGCTGTCACCAGACTGGAGAATGGCGACACGCTGATCAGTCTAAGAAATTTCAGTCTCACCGTCGAAGTGACTCCCAAGGGCTCCGTGAGCTGGTCATTTGATTGGACTTCCCTTTTTGACGGGGCTCCTCCTATGGGACATAACCCGCACGAACCGGAAATTCTCCCCGAAAATCATCTGCTCATCTGTCTCCATGATACGCCCTATCAAGTGGTGGAAATAGACCGGGATACCGGGGAACTCGTTTGGAAGTATTACAGAGAAAGACTGAGAACTGCCAGGGACAGCGATAGATTACCAAACGGCAATACACTGATTGTAGGAGTGATAGCGGGGCCGGAAGATTCGGTCATATTTGAAGTGACACCCGAAGGTGAAATTGTCTGGCAATTGAAGCTGAAAGACGTACCAGCGCGACGTAGTCCGGGATGGTTCTACAAAGCGCAAAGGATATGCCCAGGCGATTAGAGCCTACATCTTTAATCAAACAAAGGAGGAGTAAAAAATGGCTAAACTCTATGGCAGAGAGTATACCAGGGATGAACTGAGCCGCCTGGTAGGCGATATGTCCCAGGTGGCGGGGGTGCGTGTGGCCCGTCTGGACGATGGGCGAGAGGCAGGGGTGCGGGCAGCCGAGGTCTATACGGGCAGCGGGCTGCGCTTCACCGTCCTTTTGGATCGGGGGATGGACATCGGCCCGGCCGAGCACAACGGGCGCGCTCTGGCCTGGAAATCGGCCACCGGCGCTGCGGCCCCGACCTACTTCGAGCCGGAGGGGCTGAGATGGCTGCGCACCTTTCACGGCGGCCTGGTGCTGACCTGCGGCCTGATCTATGCCGGCGCGCCCTCCACGGACGGGGATCAGGAGTTTGGGCTGCACGGGCGCATTTCCCACATTCCAGCCACCAACGTCTGGGCCGACGCCGAATGGCAGGGCGACGATTACGTGATGTGGGTGCAGGGCAGGGTGCGCGAGACGGCAGTCTTCGGTGAAAACCTGGCTCTGACCCGCAAGGTCTGGGCCAAAATAGGGGAGTCGCGCCTGTTCATCGAGGACGTGGTGGAAAACGAGGGCTTCCAGACCACCCCGCACATGATAATCTACCACTGCAACATCGGCTTCCCGATAGTGGACGAGGGCGCGGAGTTGCTGGTGCCTTCTATCGAGGTTATACCGCGCACCGAGATCGCTGCCAGTGGCCTGGACCGCTACAACGTAATGGATCCGCCTACCCCCGACTTCTTCGAGCACGTCTTTTACCACGAGATGAAGGCCGACGACGAAGGGATGGTGACGGCCGCTTTGGTCAACCAGAACTTCAACCAGGGGCAAGGCATCGGCCTCTACGTCCGTTATCGCCAGCGGGAGTTGCCCATGTTCATCGAATGGAAGATGATGGGGGAGAGCACGTATGTAGTCGGTATGGAACCAGCCAACTGCATGGCGGACGGGCGGCAGTTGGAAAGGGAAGGCGGGCGGCTGGTGCTCCTGGAGCCAGGCCAGCGAGTGGAGTATTTCCTGGAGATCGGAGCGCTGACCACACCGCAGGAGATAAAGGGAATCAGAGACCTGGTAGCTGGCACGTGATACGTGGCAGGTGAAAAGTGCAGTTTTAGTGGTGGGCCGCCTTTGGACACGACCCGAACGGTAAGGAGGGTTGGAAGCCTGACTGTTATGTTTCCAACCCTCCGCCACGTTTTCGACCGGTTGGGGCTTTTGCATTTGATTTTATCGGGCAAAAGGGGTATACTATGACAGAAGACCTGCCGGGCCGCGAGAAAAGTCGGTTGGAATGATGGGGTTGTTGCTTGTCTCAAAAAAGCGAGATTCCGTTTGGCGCTCAATTTAGTCCCAATCAGGTTGACCTCAAGAGACTGCTTGAAATCATTCACCAATATGCTGGAGATCGTGATCGGATTACGGAGGAGATCCGACAGACATTTTTTGCCGATAAATCGCCTGAGCAAAACTGGAAGCTTGCAGACAATGTGGTGCTCGCCATGCGAGCCTATGGTCTTCTCGGTGAGGATGCCGCACAGCCAACAGAGTTTGCAAACTATCTGCTCAGCATCTCTGGCGATGAGAAGAAACTATATTGGGAGTTCGCCAAACATATTCTGTTTAATCTGAAAGGGCTGATCTATATCGAGACAATCCAGACGATGCAAACTGCCGGGGAAAACATCACTTTACACACACTTCGTAAAAACCTGGAGCAGCGTGGTGTTCACGTCCCACGGGGAGCAGTCCATCTAAGCAGTTTACGTCTCTGGCTGGCGAAGGCTGGAGTTTTCGATCCTGAAGTCTCCAGACCTCCTCGCATTTACGAAGTCAATGAGATACGACTTCAGCAAATCACCGGTATCGGTCTGGATGAGATTGACCGCCTGACCGATCTTGATTACGCGCAACGTTCGTTTCTGCGGGCGCTTATTCGCATTACAGAAGAAGACCCATTGATTGCCAACAAAGTTGCCGACCTTGCCGATGGTCTCTATAATGCCGAATACGATCACAAGAAACTGCCAAGTGCTGTTCTCTTGCCGCTGCAATCTCTTGGCTATATTCATATTGAGAAGTCAACGGCGGGTAGAGGGGCAAAACCTTACGAGGTCTACCGCACCGAGAAATTTCGCAGTGAGATCTCTGACCCGATTCTGGATGCCGCTGCTGAGAGGGCCGAGCTTGTTCCTCGTGAGCTATTCGAGAAACCGTTGGCTGAGATTCTGAAGGAGCTAAAGTCGCCAGATACATATGTCAAGGGAAAAGCGTTAGAGCTTCTAGCTATCTATTTTTCTCGCCTTCTAGATTTGGAGTTTAAAGGCTGGAGAGTAAGAAGCGAAGAGACTGGTGGCGCTGAGGTTGATGTAATCGTCGAGGGCGCGCGTCTTATTTTCAGTCGCTGGCAGATTCAGGCCAAAAATACCAAAAGGGTCAGGCTGGATGATGTGGCAAAAGAGGTCGGATTGGCAATTACCTTTCTCTATTCTAATGTCGTTATGGTTGTTACTACTGGTGACTTTACCGGCGATGCGTACAGCTATGCAGATTACGTGATGAAGACCTCAAATTTGAACGTCATTCTCCTCACCGGCTCGGACCTTAGGACGGTTAGCGAAGACCCTACAAATATTGTACATCTCCTTCGTCGTAAGGCTGAGCGAGCGATGAAAATCAAAGAGCGTCCTGATTACAATCTCTAAAAGTAACGGGGTTATAGTATGGAGTCTCCCTTCCATTTTCCTCCAGGTCCACCGTTCTATCAAACTAAATATGGAGCGACGTATCTTGGTGATGCACGGGAGCTTCTTTGCCACATACCGGATAACTCAGTCAATCTTATTATGACATCACCACCATTCGCGCTTCAACGTAAAAAGGAATATGGCAATGTTGATGAATCGGATTACGTTCCCTGGTTTGGCAGCTTCGCCACCGAGTTTAAACGAATTCTCAGACAAGATGGCAGTCTTGTCATCGATATTGGGGGAGCATGGATCGAAGGCCAACCAACCCGTTCATTGTATCACTTTGAGCTTCTGATTATGCTCTGTAAAGAGTTCGGGTTTCATCTTGCTCAAGAATTTTTCTGGTTTAATCCAGCGAAGCTCCCTTCTCCAGCCGAGTGGGTAACTGTTCGCCGGATTAGGGTTAAGGATGCCGTAAATACTGTCTGGTGGTTATCAAAAACTCCATATCCCAAGGCGGATAATAGCAAGGTGCTCCGGCCATATAGCGAGTCAATGAAAAAACTTTTGCGAGAAGGATATAAAGCCAAACTACGACCTTCAGGACACGATATCTCTGAAAAATTTATGAAAAGGCATGAGGGTGCCATACCGCCTAATCTCCTGGCTATTGCGAACACTGATTCAAACAGCAGATATTTGCGAAAGTGCCGCGAGAGAAATATAACTCCACATCCAGCTCGCTTTCCCAGACGGCTTCCCGAGTTCTTCATCCGTTTTCTCACTGAACCTGGCGACTTGGTGCTTGATCCATTCGCTGGTAGCAATGTCACAGGAAGCGTAGCCGAAAGGCTTGGCCGTCGTTGGTTGGCCTTTGAGATAATTGAGGAATATCTGGAGGGTTCAAAGTACCGCTTTCCTGGACTTGAGCTTGAAGATCAGTGCCTTTTTACTGTTGATAGCCCTGAAGGAGAGAAAGAGATCGTGGAGCAAAAGCGGCTATTTGAGGAGTCTCTATTCTCGGAAGAGCATAAGACGACCTGACTCCGTTGACTGATTCGTAATTATTAAGCCTATCTGAAGGGAGAAAGAAATAAAATAATGACGGCTAAGAAAAAAGCAAATCTACTACAAGAAACGGGCCTTTCCAAAGAAGAGTTACTGACTTACCTGCGGCGGATGATGGAAATCCGCTTTTTCGAGGAAAAGGTCTTTGATCTGTTGGGGCAGGACATCATCAAGGGGGCGTCCCATCTTTACGCCGGGCAGGAGGCGGTGGCGGTCGGAGCGATGGCGGCCATCCGCGAGGACGACATCATTACCAGCACCCATCGCGGTCACGGCCACTGCCACGCGCACGGCGACAGTCACGCCCACACCCCGACGGAAAGACAAGAGCATCTCGACAAGATGATGGCCGAGTTGTGCGGCAGGTCTACGGGCTATTGCAAAGGCAGGGGAGGCTCAATGCACATCGCCGACGTGACCAAGGGCAACCTGGGGGCCACGGGCATCGTGGGCGGCAACATCCCGGTAGGCACCGGGGCGGGCATCTCCGTCATGTTGCGGGGCACCGATCAGGTGGTGCTGTGTTTCTTCGGCGATGGGGCTTCTAATACGGGCAACTTCCACGAGTCGTTGAACCTGGCTTCGGCCTGGGACCTGCCGGTGGTTTATATCTGCGAGAACAACCTGTACGGCATGTCAGTGCCTTTCAGGAAGGCCAGCAAGCTGAAGAACATCGCTGACCGGGCCTGCGCTTACGACATCCCCGGCGTGGTGGTGGACGGCATGGACGTGCTGGCCGTCAGGCAGGCGGTGCAGGAGGCCGCCGCCCGCGCCAGACAGGGCGAAGGCCCAACCCTCATCGAGTGCAAGACTTACCGCTGGTACGGCCATTCCCGCTCCGACCCCTGCGCCTACCGCACCAGGGAGGAGGAGACCGAGTGGAAATGCCGAGACCCTCTCACGGTGCTCAGGGATAAGCTGCTCGAAGCAGGAATGGCTACCGAGGACGAGATTCAGGCGGTGGAGGACGGCGCAGTGCAGGCCATCGAGACCGCCACCGAGTTTGCCCTGAACTCGCCGAACCCGCCGCCGGAGGAGTTAGAGCTGGACGTTTACGTCCTGACCCCTCCCACGCCCGAAGAGATCGAGCGAGAACGGCAGTTGAGGGAGCGAGTGCGCCGTGACTCGAATATGCGCCAGCTAACCTATCGCCAGGCCCTCAACGAAGCCATGCGCGAAGAGTTGGACCGCGACGAACGGGTTTTCATCATGGGCGAGGACGTGGGCCTCTATGGTGGAGCCTACCAGGTGACGAGGGGCCTGTTCGCCGACTATGGCGGGAATCGGGTCATAGACACGCCCATCTCTGAGGCGGTCATCGGCGGCGGGGCGGTAGGGGCAGCCATGACTGGCATGAGACCCATAGCCGAAATTATGTACGTGGACTTTACTCCCCTGGCTATGGACCAGATCGCCAACCAGGGGGCCAAGAACCGCTATATGTTCGGCGGCAAGACTATTGTGCCGATGGTCATCCGCACCGAGGGAGGGACAGGGCGCTCTATCGCCGCTCACCACTCCCAAAGCCTGGAGGCGCTGTGGATGCACTTCCCAGGTATCTATGTGGTCATGCCCGCCACCCCCTACGACGCCAAGGGCCTGCTCAAAGCCGCCATCCGCGACGATAACCCCGTCATGTTCATCGAGCACAAAGTGCTGTATGGCAGCAAAGGCCCTGTCCCCGAAGAGGAATACACCATCCCTCTGGGCGTGGCCGATGTCAAGCGCCAGGGCAAGGACGTGACGGTGGTGGCTTACTCGCGCATGGTGCTCTTCGCTTTGGAGGCAGCCGAGATACTGGCTAAAGAGGGCATCGAGGTGGAGATCATCGATCCCAGAACCCTCAAGCCCCTGGACATCGACACTATCGTCGCATCGATCAAAAAGACAGGGCGCATCATAGGCGTGTCCGAGGCTTACAGAACAAATAACTTCATCAGCGAGGTGCTAACCCTGGTCAATGAGCAGGCTTTCGACTGGCTGGATGCGCCGGTGATGCGGGTCACGGGCGCCGATGTGCCCATTCCTATGAGCGAAACGCTGGAGAATGCGGCCATTCCCAGCGTGGAGGGCATCGTGCAGGCTGTGCGCCAGATCATGGCCTAGAATTCAAGAGTCGGCGGATGGACTGAACGGAGGGAGTCTGATGTTAAAATCTGTGCGGGGTATATTTGATGGAAAGTATATTCGCCTTCTAGAGCCACTCTCATTGCCTGAGAATGCGCAGGTGATTATCACTGTTTTGGATGAGCCACCTGTCGAGGTTGAGGATGATTTACCAGCCTCAGAGTTGTTGCGGCTGAGTGTCGAAAGCGGTGCATTGGACTTTCTCAATGACCCCGCTGAAGACATTTACACTGATGCAGACTTAAAGGTAATGTATACGGAGGTACGCACTTGGCAGTAGAAGTCATCATGCCCAAAATGGGCCAGACGATGGAAGAAGGCACAATTCTCAAATGGCTGGTAGCGGTCGGGGAAAAGGTGAAGCGGGGCGTCCCCCTGGTGCAGATCGAGTCGGACAAAGCCGTCTTCGACATTGAGGCCAAAGGTTCGGGCGTTTTGCGCCAGGTTTTTTACAACGAAGGAAACAAAGTGCCCGTTTTAACCCTCATCGCCATTATCGGCGCGCCCGACGAGGATATCAGCGCCTACGAAGCTGCGGCCACCCCGTCTGCCCCGGCGCTCGCTCCGGTAAAGGAAGCGGTAACGCCCAGGGTGGAGGCTGAAGTCCGCCCCTCCGGGCGTGAGGAAGGACGGATTACCATCTCGCCACGGGCGCGTCGTCTGGCTAAGGAGAAGGGGATAGATATCTCCCTGCTCACGGGCAGCGGCCCCGGCGGACGCATCGTGGAGCGGGACGTGCTGGCCTTCACAGAGGAGCGAGAGAGGATCAAAGCCAGCCCGGTGGCCCGCAAGATAGCCCTGGAGGCCGGTCTGGACCTGGCGACTATCACCGGCAGCGGGCCGGGCGGACGGATCGTCAAAGAGGACGTGGAACGTGCTCTGGCTGCCAGGGTCGCGCCGCCCGTGCCTGCGGCTCCTGCGGTGCCTGTGACGCCCGGAGAGATCATCCCTATGAGCGGGGTGCGGGCCGTCATCGCCGAACGCATGAGCCTGAGCGCCCACACTGCCGCTCACGTCACCCTGACCACCGAGGTCGATGCCACCGAGTTGGTGCGCTTGCGGGAACAACTCAAAGAAGAGACTCAGAACACTTTGGGGTTCTCCATCTCTTACAACGACATCGTGGTCGCCATCGTAGCCAAAGCCCTGCGGGAACACCCCAACCTGAACGCCACCCTCGCCGGCGAAGGGGAGGAGAGGGAAATACGCCTCCTGGAGACGATCAACGTCGGGGTGGCGGTCGATACGGAGCGGGGCCTGCTGGTGCCGGTTATCAAAGAGGCCGACCGCAAAAGCATAGACCACATCGCCCGCCAGTTCCGGGAGATGGTGGACAGGGGACGGGCCGGCGCACTTCTGCCGGACGATCTGACGGGCGGCACCTTCACCATCACCAACCTGGGCATGTACGAGATCGACGCCTTCACGCCCATCATCAACCCGCCGGAATGCGCCATTTTGGGGGTGGGACGCATCGTGGCTAAACCGGTTGTCCTGGGCACGGAAGAGGTCGTGGTGCGCCACATGATGTATCTCAGCCTGTCCTTCGATCACCGCCTGGTGGATGGCGCGCCGGCTGCCCGTTTCCTGCAAAGGATCAAGCACCTGGTGGAACGACCCTACCTGCTATTTTTGAAAGGGTTTTAATGAATGGGCCCGCCTGGTAACGGATTACGTGAAAAATCGAATATAGTATTAGCTGAGAACATTCCTTATCGGCGGGAGGAGATCGAGCATTACTGTCGCAGGGTGATCCAGGAAGTCGAGCCGGAGTGCATCATTTTACACGGTTCTGTAGCCAAAGGAACCTACACCGTGAAGAGCGATATCGACCTCCTGGTCATCGGCGGTGATTTGCCTCAGCGTTTCCTGGAGCGGATATACCTTCTCTTGAGCCTGAACGACAGCGGAGCCCCCATAGAGCCTCTGGCTTACACGGTCGAGGAATTCGTCCAGATGTTGGAGGCCAAACACCTGACCGCTCTGGAAGCGCTGAGTTTTGGCCTTCCACTTTACGGGGACAAGCTTTTCCAGGAGTGGGCCGGGATAGTGGCTGATTGGAGGGCGCGGGGTCTGAGACGCACAACCTGCTCCTGGGTGATACCACCGTACCTCTAGTCGATCTCGCCCAATAGCGGCACGGTAAAGGAGAAAGCGCTGCCTTTTCCTACCTGGCTCTGCACCCAGATACGTCCCCCGTGCAAATCCACCAGCCCTTTAGCCAGGGACAGCCCTAATCCCAGGCCCTCGTGGTGGCGATCGAGGCTATCTTCTATCTGGTAGAAACGGTCAAAAATGCGCTTCTGTTCCTCAACAGGTATGCCCGGCCCGGTATCCCAGACCATAACCAGGGCCTCCTGATTTTGGGCCCTTGCTACCAGGCCGATACTTCCCCCCGCCGGCGTGAACTTGATGGCGTTGGAAAGGAGGTTAGCGAGCACCAGACTGAGCTTGTGGGGATCAGCTTCCACCAGGAGGGGCCTTCCCGGCAGCTTCATCGTGAAATTCTGTCTCTTGGCATCGGCCAGCGGCCTGAACTCTTGAGCGGCGGTGGTAATGATGTCCTGAAGGGGAAAACGAGCCAGTTCCAACCGGCTTTCGCCGATCTCGAGGTGCTGTAGATTGACCATGACGTCGATCAGACCTTTCAGTCTTAAGGCGCTCTGGCACACGATGCTCAATTGTTCTTTGGCCCGTCCGCTGGCTCCCTCCTCCAGAAGAGAGGCGTAGCCCAGAATGACGGTTAAAGGGGTGCGTAGTTCGTGGGAGGCGATGTTGATAAAATTGCTCTTCAGGCGGTCCAGTTCTTTTAATTCATTATAAGCCCGCTGCACTTCGTCCAGGAGCTGGGCGTTTTCGATGGCTACGGCCGCCTGCGCAGCCAGGGTGGTGAGAATCTCTACATCTTCCTGATCGAAGGTGTCGTCGCCAATCTTGTTAATCGCTTCTATGACGCCGATGGCTCGTTCCTTGACCTGCAAGGGGACACCCAGAATAGAGCGAGTGACGAAGCCACTGGAGGCATCGACCTGGGGGAAAAAACGGGGATCGGTCCGGGCATCCTTGACGATCAGTGGTTTACTTTTTCTCAGGATGTAGCCCGCAATGCTGTTCTCCAGGGGCACGACGATGGACCTCACTTCTTCGCTCTTGGTCCCTGTCGCGGCCATGAAGTGTAATTCACCGCTCTCTTTTTCCAGCAGTAAAAGAGAACAGGCCTCGCTGACTGTAAGCTCAGTAGCAATCTGGATAATGTTCTGAAGCAAGGAATCCAGATTAAGATCAGAATTAAGGACGCGGCTGATCTCGATCATCCGTTCCAGACAAGCCACCCGCTGGACCAGCGCCTCCATTCCACCGATGGGAATCTCTTCTCTGAACATCAGATCTGCACCTCTGAAATCGGACTAATCGGTTTCTGGTAAGCAGGCAACGCCGGAGCAGGGATATCTTTACCGCGTTGCACGCCGATGATGCATCAGATTCATTATATCATTTTTTAATTCAACTGACAAGGTGCAGACCCCTTGAACGGATTGTATCGGATCCATAACCTAATCAGGAGTTCTCTTTAATCATGTCGATAAACTCACGGCCTAGAGGGCCGCGCGACTATTCCCCATTTATCATTACTATCGTCATTCTGCTTTTCAGTTGTTCCTTTCTGGCGCTCATTGTCATCGCCTCTGCCAAGATCAAACTGGCTAAAGAAAACCAGGGAGCCACAGCCATAGCTCCTGCTTATACCCCTATGGCCGTCAGCCCTGCCGTTTCCCCCTCGTCGGGCGCTACCGGACCAGCGAGCACCATTCCGGCTCCCGTCAGGCCGACCTCTACACAGGTGGTTTCTATTCCGGTGCCCATCAGATCGACGCCAGCCTCTACCGAGCCAGCCGCGACCTCTACTCCCAGTTCCGTGCCTGCGACGCCCCTGTCGTTCGCGACCTTTACTCCCATCCCTACGGACACCGCTACCCCGACCGCGACCATGACCCCTATTCCTACGGACACCGCCACCCCGACCGCGACCGAGACCGCTATCCCTACGGACACCGCCACCCCTATCCCTACAGACACGGCCACCCCGACCGCGACCGCCACCCCCATCCCTACGGACACGGCCACCCCGACCGAGACTGCCACCCCCATCCCTACTGTCCCCAGGACCTTCATCTGGGGCACGGTCACCGCCGAGAGCCTTAACATTCGGGCCGGGCCAGGCACCGATTACGACATCGTGGAGCGGCTCATCGAAGGCACCACCGTGGAGCTTATAGGCCGCAACGAGGAAGGGGACTGGTTCCAGATACGGCTGTACGATGACCTTGAGGGTTGGGTGAAGGCCGAATGGATACAGACGGAGGCCGATATCGATTCCCTGCCGATAGCGTCTGCCGAATCGTAGCCACCGGCCCGCTAAAACGTCACAGTCTGGCCCACACCCTGGCGGCCAGCTCTCGCGATGTGGCGCATATCTCTTCCTCGTCCAGAGTGATAAGCTGTCGTCCACGCATCAGGGCCTTACCGGCCACGATGGTGGTATCCACGCCGCTGCCGTCCACGCCGAAGACGATGTGCCAGGGGAAATTATCTGCCGTCAGGGGAGTGGGGGGCGCGTAATCCACCAGGATAACGTCGGCCTGAGCGCCCACTGAGAGCTGGCCCAGGGGAGCGGGAAAGAATAGCTCGGCGGTGCGGGCGTTGTGGTCGAAAGCCATATCCAACACCTGATCGGCGCCCATGACCCTGGGATCGCCTGCGTGCAGTTTGTGCAGGAGATAGGTAACGGCTATTTCGGTGAACATATTGTTGGAAAAACCATCGTTGCCCAGACCGACCTCAAGGCCCTGTCTCAGCATCTTCAGCACGTTAGCCACCCCTACGGCGTTGTTCATGTTGGAACGGGGGTTGTGCACCACCCGCGTGCCCGTCTCTCGCAGGGTATCGATCTCGTAGGCGTCGACGTGGACGCAGTGGGCGGCGATGGTCTGTACGCCCAGAATACCCCATTCGTGCAGGCGCTCGACCACCCGCAGGCCAGATTTCTTGAGGCTGTCCTTCACGTCGGCCTGGTCTTCGGCCACGTGGAGGTGAAAACCCACCCCCAGGTCGTGGGCCGCCTCCAGCGCTCGTTCTAACGTCTGGTCCGAGAGGGTCAGGGAGGCGTGCAGGCCAAAGGTGCCAGCCAGCAGGTGAGGGGCCTCGAGACCTCTATCCAGACTTTGGAGCTTGCGGATGAAGCGGACGTTTTCCATGATCCCCGCCTGGGCTATTTCTTCCCCGTCTCGGTCGGAGACTTCGTAGCAGAGGCAGGCCCTCACCCCGGCCTGCCGGGTGGCCTCGGCGATAACGTCCAGGCAGCCATCCAGAGCGTGGGGCGAGGCGTGGTGATCGATGAGCGTGGTGGCGCCATGCCGCACGGCGTCCACCAGACAGACCAGGGCGCTGTAGCGCACGTCGTCGTAATGCAAGGTCTTGTCCAGCCGCCACCATAGACTCTCTAAAATCTGGGGGAAGTTGGCCGGGGCCTGGCCGGGGATAGCCATGCCCCTGGCAAAGGCGCCGTAGAAATGGGTGTGGGCGCAGATCAGGCCGGGCATGACCAGTTTGCCCGTCGCGTCCCACTCCTCGGCCTGGGGGTATCTGGCCCTTAGTTCTGCCGTCTGGCCCAGGTCGGCGATGCGCTCTCCCTCGATGAGCAGCGCCCCGTCGGGGATAACTTCCTTATCCGGGCCAAAGGTCAAAAGCGTGCCGTTAGTGATCAGCATAAGACTCACCTCGTCTTTCTTCGCGCTATTACCATTGTACTCGATGTGTCCCTCGAGCGCAAGTGAAGCTTGACGGGCTGTGCCTTATACAGTATAATTTAACCAGGCACCACGAAGCATAGTATGGTATCGACAGGGTAAGGGGAGGTTGACATGGAAAAGGTAATGGAAAAGATAGATTACAGACAGCTTTTGATAGACGAACTGGAAGATCTATCGGATCAGGACGTGGAGAGGATCTATAAGGTAGTGTCCGTTCTCCGTAACGAATTCCTCGCCATGGATGACATAGACGACGAGGCCCGCTATCGCACCGAGTCGTGGATCGAGGCTGAACGGGAAGCAACGGAGGCTTACAAGCGAGGCGACGTTAAGCGCTTCAAATCCGTGCAGGAGATGGCCGACTACATCGAGGCTAACATTGAAGCGGAGGAAAAGGCAGAGTAGGTTATGGAAGTTGTATCTTCTCCCAAATTTCTCAAAAATATAGCCCGTTACGACAGGAAGACCAGGAAGCGGGTCTATAAGAAGCTGGAGCTATTCCTGGAAAACAAGAGACATCCCTCGCTGCGTTACAAGACTGTGCAGTCTTTAAAACGCGAAGATCCGCCGGTTAAGGAAATTTCCATCACGGTGAGAATTCGCGTGACTTTCCAGGAGTTTGAAGATCACATCTACCTGCGCGACATCGGCGGGCACGAGATTCTGCCTTGAACCTTTTACTGCCACCGCTGAAACCGCAGCCAAAAATGCAGGCTGCAATGTCGGTCGCCCGATGGGCTGCAACCCACATCAGGTTTTTCTGCGTATTGCTCTGCCAGATAAACTGTGGTATACTGAAGTCATCGGAGTGAAGTAGTAGAGAAAAGAAGCGAGGGAGGAACATGGCCAGGTATTGTCCCCACTGTGGGGCCAGAAACCCCACCAGCGCCCGGTTTTGCGAAAGCTGCCAGGTAGACATGATGGCCCCCATACCTTACGGGGGCCACCCGCCAGAGCCGGAGAAGAAAAAAGGTTGGAGTACGACCACCTTAATTCTTGTAATAGCTTTTGCCGTTTTGCTTATCGGGGCGATGTGTATGTTCGCCACTATGTCGGGGCCGCCACCAGGTTGACAATTGTTTACCAGCCAGCAGTCGGTTTCCAGAAACGAGCCGACCGTTTGACCTTGCCTTTTGACCTGGGGTGAAGTATAATGGCCGCATGAAAGACCTGATAAGAGTGGCGGTGATCTATAACCCTGTGAGTGGGGAGATCGTTCATTGTATGAGGCTGGATAAAGGCCGACGCTATTTCGAGCAGTACTTTGATGGCGGGGAGGGGAAAGTGCGGTGGTCGTAAAGGTGCCAGATTATGTTATGAATCCAGACGATCCGGCCTGGGAGCTGGACCTGGCTTTATATGACTATGCCCGCCTGGTAGAGAAAATAGAGATTTGGGACGACATGGAGATAGCCAATCTTCTAGGCGCTCGCGATATCATAGAATGGGCTTTGGGTGCCCTGAGTGAGAAAGTGGATGTCTCTGTCGAGCAGAAAGTAGCCCGGCTAGATAAAGCCCTGAAAGGTCACGCCGAGTATCTGGT
Organism: Anaerolineae bacterium; assembly: GCA_034417895.1. Taxonomy (GTDB): domain Bacteria; phylum Chloroflexota; class Anaerolineae; order CAZYHC01; family CAZYHC01; genus DAOULT01. Next base: position 25,056 of record DAOULT010000149.1, read on the forward strand.
TCGGGAAGTAAGAATCTACGAACCTCTGCGCCGTCGTTTTGAGGAACCACGTTCCCATTGGTGGTGGTATCTGGACGAATTGCTCATCAAGAAGCCCGAGGAGGAGTCTATCTCGGTCTCTGCGCCATAGAAGCAATGTGGTGGCGCGCATTCGGGATTAAGCGTAAATGAGCGGGCAGCAGACGATGAAAAAGGCTGCTTTCTGGTATTGGCTTTACTGCGTCCTGATCATCTCTATCGTTCTGGCCTCGTCTGCCCTGTTCCTGTTTCAGGTTTACCAGGAGATAGGGACCTGGGGGCTGCCCATAGATGATGGTTGGATCCACTTCCGTTTCGCCAGGAACCTGGCTGAGGGCTATGGCTTCTGCTTCAACCAGGGCCAGCCTATTGGGGGCTCCACCGCGCCTTTGTGGACGGTTACGCTGGCCCTGGTCTACAGGCTCACCGGCGAGTTGCTGGTCTCTTCTTTCGTGGTGGGCATCCTGTTCCTCATCCTGAGCGGTCTGCTGGTTTACGAGATCGGCCTGTTGGTGAGCGGGAGTCAGGTTTTTGCCCTGGCTACGGGCCTGGTGGCCGTCTCTCTGGGGCGGCTGACCTGGGGGGCATTGTCTGGCATGGAAATCTCTCTGTCTGTGTTCCTGACCCTGTTGGGCGTCTACCTTTATCTGCGAGACAGACAGCCGCCAGCTTCCAAATCTCTGAGCAGCACCGTAGTATTTGCCCTGGCCGCCCTCGCTCGCCCGGAAAGCTATGTGCTCTTCTTCGTCTCTCTGCTCGACCGCCTGCTCATGGCCCTCCTGTTTTATAGAAAACAAACCGCCTGCAAGTCCTTCGCTCTGAATGTGCTCAAGCACGTGGTCGTCTTTTTGCTCATCGTTTCTCCCTACGCCCTCTTTTGCTACGTCACCTCTGGCTCGTTTCTGCCGCACACCTTCTCCGCCAAAGTAGGCAGGTTGGGCCTGCTGGGCGCGCTCTCCACGGGCGACCTTGACCAGCTTTACCTGCTCCTGGTCTACGGTCTGAGAGAGTACCTGTCGCGCTTCCTCCAGGAGCTTAGGGCCACGAACCTGCTTATGGCCTCTTTTCTCTACCTGGGGTTAATCTCTCTGGCTCTACTGCCTTTCACCCCCGGCGCTTCGCTTCAGGCTCTCTTCTTCGAAGAGGAGCCCGCCGAGGAAAAAATGAACGGGAGGCCGTCGTTCCTCATACCGTTGATTTTCATCCTCTATCCCCTGGCTGTGGGCACGGTGGTGCCTGCTGACCGGATTAGCTGGCCCTGGTTCAGGCATCTCATCAATCTTTTCCCCTTGCTGGTCATCGTGGGGATGTTCGGCCTGCTTACCCTGCTGCTGGCTGTGCGCTACGTCGAGCTTTCCATAATCAACCGCATTCCCTCCTGGCGGCAGGCGCTCCTGCCCCATACCCCTTTCTTCAAAACCATCCCCAAAACGATCGGCGCCTATCCTTTGAGCCTGGCAGCCGTGCTGTTCCTGGCCATCCTGCTGACCGCCTCCCTGGTGGAGAACCAGCGCGCCGCCTCGGCCTATTACACCGAACGGGTGAGCACCATGCAGCGCGAACACGTGGCTATGGCTCGCTGGATTGACGGTAACGTGCCCCCCGACGCGGTTCTGGCCCTGAGCGATATTGGGGCCATTGCCTTCTTCACCGAGCGGCGCATTATCGACATCGAAGGGTTGGTCACGCCCGCCTTGCAACTGGACGACCCCCGCCATTCAGCGCAGAAAGACCAGGCCATTTTCAACTATCTCCGGCAGGAGAAGCCCGATTACTTCGTCACCTTCCACTGGCTCTACCAGGGCATCCCCGCGGAAAATAAAATACCTCTCCACCAGGAGAGGAATCTGATGATCTACAAGCTGAAGTGGCAATAAGCTACTCCCACAAGCGGCAAAAAGCGCATAGCTCTGGCGCGGTGGTAGGCTGGCCGCAGCGCGCACATTCAAGTAAATCCAGCCCCTCTGCCTCCTCGAAAACGAGCCTTTTCTCTTTCCTGGCCCGCAGAAAATCCAGGTAGAAGCTCAATTTGGCCCCCGGCGAACGGCTTTCCAGTTGGTTGAGGAGGCCCTTGTAAAAGATGGTCTTGGCCCGCACGGCGTAAGGGCACTCGTCGTAAATGTAGTCGATGCCCCGCACCAGGACGTAAGCGGCTGTTTCCCGCTCGTAGAAACGGTAGAAGGGTTTGACCTTGCGGGCCAGGCGGGGATGGGTGGCAGGCAACGCCGGAGCCTGACGGGCCAGGTAGCCCGTCTGCCAGCGCAGGGTATTGACCATCAGGGTGGCCGCTTCGTCGTCCAGGTTGTGGCCGGTGGCGATGGCGGCATAACCACCTTCGTAGGCGATGCGGTTCATGACGTGGCGTTTGACCAAGCCGCACAGGGAGCACACCTTGCGTCCCCGCCGTTTCTCACGGGCTATCTCCGGCACCGAGCGGCCATAAACCTCTTTGACGTCCATCACCTGGAAACTGGCCCCCTCTCTTTCGGCCGCGAAACGTTCCACAAAGCGTAGCGACTTCTCGGAATAGTGCCCCTCCTCGACGCCTAGCTTTATGTAGAGTCCATCGGCGGCGTAGCCCAACCTCAAGAGCACGTCCCACAGGCCCAGGCTATCCTTGCCCCCGGAGACGGCCACCAGCACCTTATCGTCGGGGCCGAACATTTTGTGCTTTTCGATGGCCCGTTGGGTCTGTTTGAGGAACCATTCCAGGTAATGCTCGGCGCAGAGGGATAGCCTGTGTTGGCGCATATTGATGACCGCCGTGCCGCCACACATGTGACACTTCACGCTTACCCTCCCGAAACGACGGCCACCATCTTGACCACGTCGCCTTTTTGCAGGATGGTGGCCTCGTTGATGAGCTTCCCCTCGCGCACGGCCAGCACCGCCTCCGGATCCAGCCCGACCTTAAGGATGGCGTGGTGAACGGTCATGCCGCTTTTCAGTTCCCATTCCTGGTTGCGATAGATTATTTTCACCATTATGCAGTCAGGTTCCTCAGCCTGGTTCTCACGAAACGTCGTACTTCCTTCATCGCCGCCATCGCCTCGCGAGCGTCCTCGACCGTGGCCGTCTCGCCGGGATAGCGAATCACCACATCGTATCCCTCCAGGCTCTCCAGTAGATCGTGAATTAACTCGAATGCGCCTTCTTCCTCTACACATAGCTTCTTGAGAGCGATCAGGTCGTGGGTTTTGGGGAAGGACACCTGGCGCGAAATGAGAAAAGCCTTGAGGTATTTCTCAGCACATTGTTGGCAGTGAAAGCAAACCGCCTCTGGCAGCGGATCCTTACGACGGCGGGCCAGATCTATCGCCGCTTTATAGTCAGTCTCCGCCTTCTTCACCCACTCTTCCACTTCCCTGCGAGCGGTCATAGAGTATTCTCCCTCTCTCCAAGACATCGTGAATGAAAGGATCCACGCTTTCTGTGGACCGTTGCATCTCCGCGGGCGTGCGCACGATGATGTCCATTGGAAATGGGCGCTCTCGGAACAGGCGAGAGACAGCTTGCCGCCGTTTCGAGGGGCGCTCCTCAGTCTCCATCACGACCAGCAAGTCTACGTCACTGTCGGGCGTTGGCTGCCCATGGGCATAGGAACCGAACAGGATCACCTGCTGCGGCGCAAGAGCGTCCACAATACGCTCTGTAATCTCTCTCAACAGTTCGTCGGTCACGGGATGAAAACCAATGGGGGTGACTATGGAGGCAGAATCAGTCATTTATAAAAACCTTTCAGTTCTGGCCTGGCGCTCAAAGTAGTATATCAGATTTCACCCGAATTGGCAACGCTTCCCTTTTTACCCAACCTGTAGTACAATTTGTCCAGCGATTAAATAACTATAGAAATGGGTTGGAGGAGAAGATGATGAGCAAAGAACCTCAATCTTACAAAGCGGAGTTGGTAGGGGTCTTCGGTTATCCCGTAGCTGAGAACCCGACAGGCGTGATGCAGGAGGCGGCTTTCCAGGATCGGGGTCTCAACTGGCGCTATCTGACCATCGAAGTTCACGCTGAGGACCTGGCGCAGGCTATGGTCGGATTGCGCGCCTTCAACATGCGCGGCATCAACCTGACCATCCCTCACAAAGTGGCCGTGCTCCAATACCTGGATCGTCTCTCGCCCGAGGCCGAACTGATAGGGGCCGTCAACACGGTAAGACGCGAGGGCGACCAACTTATTGGCTATAACACTGATGGCAAGGGCTTCCTGCGCTCCGTCCGCGAGGATGCCGGGGTGGATCCAAAAGGCAAGCGGATCGTTTTCCTGGGAGCGGGAGGGGCCGCGCGGGCTATGACCGTGGAGCTGGCTATGGCGGGCGCGGCTCACATCACCATCGTCAACCGCACTCCCGACAGAGGCCAGGAGTTGACGAAGCTGTTGCAGGAAAAGACCCCCGCCCAGGCGCAGTTTGTGCCCTGGCAGGGACAGTACGCTGTCCCGCCCGAGGCTGACATCCTGGTCAACGCCACCCCCATTGGACTGTTTCCCAATACAGATGAGACGCCCCCGGTCGCTATGGCCTCTATCGGCCCAGACTTGCTCGTCTGCGACGTGATTCCCAATCCTCCGCAGACGGCTTTCCTGCGCGCCGTCGCCGCCCGGGGCGTCCGCACCCTCGACGGGCTGGGGATGTTAGTGTATCAGGGGGCGGTCGCCTTCCGGTTGTGGACAGGGGTCGAGCCATCCATCGAGGTCATGCGCCATGCTTTGGAAGAGGTTTTCGGCGGGTAAGCATAGATATCACATCTATCTCAATATCGCTAGTGCCCGCTCGCGCCGTGACCAGGGGAAGATACCAGCAGAGTTGTTTGAGATGATCCTCAGAACAGTCTCAGGCCAAACCTCTTGTCGGTCGTCGTAAAGAGAGAAACCTTCAAAAAGAGGATGAACTTTTCGGATATCCAGCCATTTAAAAGCAGCTTCAATAGCTATTTGCTTGGCTCTTGTAACATTTCTCGCACTTAAAGCATCTATAGCTTTGGGATAGCTACCATCGCGGTAAAAGTCAACTCGATGTGGGATAGATTCACCCTGAATTTCGAAATCAATCTTAGGCTCCAGCTTGTATTCCTGTAAGTATTCCAATACGATTTCTTTGAAGCTTTTCTCTACAGGGCCTGGTTGTGCGGTATAGATTAAGTCACAAATCTCTCGCATGGCGTGTATGATCCGATGAAGAGACACGCCAAAGTCCTCGACGTTCGCTGTTGTTGTTATCTCTCCATCAGTCAAGTCCACTTGCATACTGCGTACAATTGAACTCGCTAATTGCGCTCTGGCCTCGTTTGTCTCTAACTCGGCACCAGCATGAAAAAGAAATTCTGCCACATGTCCATGGTCAGAGAGATGAAACCTGCCATCAGCCTGATGGACATACACTGTCAGGGGGTCGCTGTCTGGAGTCCAAAACGGCGTGATAATGCAATAGCCCTCTTCTGTTTCACCACATCGGAGAGAGGATTGCAAGAAAGATAGATATTGTGTAATCAATTCTTTGCAGTCGCTCATGGCTAGAACCCTATCTGATAGGGAGATATAAGTTTGATATTGCATTCGTCTAGAAAAGCCAACAGGGCACTGTCGAAATCATCACCGGGAATTTCATCACCGGTTGGATAAGCGTAATTGGCCTGGGGAAATTCGTTGGTAGGGTAATGCTTGTGAGGGCCAGGAACCAATTCACCATCCGGGTTGTAGTGGTCGTCATGAGAATGCCACTTCCGAATAGGCTGTGTCCTTCTGAAAGTGAGAGAGAGTGTGATCCTTCCATCTCTGGCTATAGAGCCTCTAAGTCGAAGCGATTCGCCGGAGACTGCCCAAACAGGTTCGTCAACTCTGGTTACTGCTCCTCGATGTAGATGCCGCCGGCCTACTTTAGCGGGAATGTACTTGGGAACTTTATACAGCCGCTCGGTAAGCTCTTCAATGGTTTCCCCCGGCATCCATCTACTCCTATTATAGCATAAACGGAACTTTTGTTCAATACTGGCCGCAAACCTGGTTGGTATCCATGTTCTCCATCCCATGCCTATTATACCATATTTTATCTGTTTTGTCCACTAATTTTATCATAGGGTAGTGTGTCCTTAACGGTCGAAATTCCATCATCAGCCTCTAGGCTCAGCGGCGAACTGTCAGCGAATTAAAAAAGCGGATTTAACGGACTATAGCGCGGCCCGATCCGTTAAATCCGTTGCTCGTTTGCCCCCGCCAATGGGGTCAATATTTCTTGTAGAGCGATTAGAGTCAAAAGCGGGGTCTAGTAACCCTCTACGGCCAGGGCCCAGACGAAGATCCAGCCGGTATTGAGGTCAATCTCGATTGTCCCCTCTGCGCCTCGGACACGGCCTTTCACCACGTAGTGCCCTGGCTCCAGTGACACGAAGGCCCGACCGGGGGCATCCCCCTGCTTGGCCGGCACTTCGACGCTCTGGGAGCCAACATCCACCTGCGATATCTCCCCTATCCAGTTTTCGAGGAACAGCACCGCTTTCCCTGTTTCCGGGGCCATGATGGCGCTGGCCTCCATGCTGGCAAAGGCGGCCACGTCACCGCCTCCGATGAATACGCGGTCTGCTTCTATTGCCTCTCCGGCTGCGTCCAGCGGAACCACGATCATTAATGCTGGCCTGGGGTCTAGCTCTACGAACTCCTGAGCGCCCGCGGAAATGGCCTGGCCTTTCTGTGCCTGAAACTCGGGGCTGCCGGGGCTGGCGCTGGCTGTGTAGACGAAGCCATACACTAGAGTGCCGTCGTCCAATTCTATAACTTCTCCAATTCCAGAGATAGGCTCAGAAACCGGTGGAGGGGTTTCACCTTCAGGTGGGGTGCCCACCACGATCTTGACGTAGAACGAATCACCGAAGAGCTGGCCTTCGGCGTCGGCCATCTGCCAATAGCTGGTGTAGACTCCATCCTCATCCGGGGCTGTCATTTCCACTCCGATTTCAACCGTCTCTCCGGCCTCGACGACCTCTTCCAGCAATTGGAAGGCCGGGCCTCCCAATTGATCTCCCTTGACGAAAGTCAGGGCATAATCCTCGGTCCAATCGCAGTCGCCGCTGTTCTCCAGTTGCCAGACCTTCTCGAAGCTCTCGCCCGGATCGAACACGGTGTTGTCGGGCACGGTCACGTCAGCTCCAAAGGCCGCGTCCGGGGTGCACTTCTCCTGAGCCAGAACGGTCCCTGGGCCGACGAGGAGCAAGACCACTACCAGCGATAGAATAATTATCCGTCGCATTTTTCATCTACCTCCTTTTCTAAATATGTGAGATGTGTTTCCACTGAAACGCCCTGCTAAGATTCACGCTCTGCTTATACGTCCTCCTTTCTGTCAGTCATTGACAATAGCTTCTTTACCATACAATTGACTATTTTTTACTAACGATATAGCTAGCCACAGACTGCTGATGGTCAGCCTATCTCTCGCATAAACTGCTTGACGTAGTGGTCCCACTCGCGCGTTTCCAGTTCCACTACGGTTTTCTTCTCCTCCAGATAGGCGGTCGCCAGGACGTGTCCACCGCCCCCTGCGAAGTGGACGCAGCAGGGGCCCCGGTCGGTCGCCTCCAGTCCCAGGCCCCCCTCCCCAAAGTAAGCGCTAGCCTTCTCGGTGGCTTCCTCTGGACTCAGTTTGGTTTCAACGCTATAGCGTCCCATTTCTCTCCCCCCTTTCTTTGGCAATATAGCTCACACTAATATTGTACCATGACAACAATAGGGCTGTCAATAGCAAAGGCGTTCTATCGTTTGGGCGGTATGCTGTTTCTGTGCGCTTTCCGCTTTGACAGAACTGGCAAGTAAAGCTATAATTAACCCAGAACCAATATAGAACAAACGGGCAACTTCAGGATAGCGTACACGTGTAAATTATGAGTCAGATCGTTAGAGTGATCATTATCGTCCTGGACAGCGTGGGCATCGGGGAACTGCCCGACGCCGATCGTTATGGCGACGTGGGCAGCAACACCCTGGGCAACACCGCCAGAGCAGTGGGCGGCCTCTCTCTGCCCCATATGCAAAAGCTGGGTCTGGGCAACCTGACGGCAGTGGCGGGCGTGCCGCCCTGTGAGCATCCCCTGGGCGCTTACGGGCGCATGGCCGAGGCTTCGGCGGGCAAGGATACCACCACCGGACACTGGGAGTTGGCCGGCATCTATTCGCCCCAACCTCTGCCTACCTATCCGCAGGGCTTCCCGAAAGATTTAATAGCCAGATTCGAGCAGCGTATCGGGCGTAAGACGCTGGGCAATTGCCCGGCCTCCGGCACGGTCATCATCGCCGAGCTGGGCGAGGAGCACATGCGCACGGGCTCCCCCATCGTCTACACCTCGGCCGATAGCGTCTTTCAGGTGGCCGCCCACCAGGAGGTCATCCCCATCGAGGAGCTATACCGCATCTGCCGCCTGGCCCGCGAGCTGCTGGTGGGCGAGCACAACGTGGGCCGGGTCATCGCCCGCCCCTTCGTGGGCCAGCCGGGGAATTTCACCCGCACCGAGCGGCGGCGGGACTTCTCCGCTCTGCCGCCCGCGCCGACTTTGCTGGACCGCCTGATAGCTGCCGGACAGGAGGTGCTGGCCGTGGGCAAGATCGAGGACATCTTCGCCCACCAGGGCATCAGTCGTTCGGTGCACACCGGCAACAACATGGCCGGCCTGGATCAAACTCTGGCTTTCATGGCCGAGGAGACACGGGGCCTGATCTTCACCAACCTGGGGGACTTCGACACCCTGTATGGGCACCGCAACGATCCGCACAGTTACGCCCGCGCTCTGGAAGATTTCGACCGCCGTTTACCGCACATCGTGGCTGCCCTGCGGCCAGACGATCTTTTGATCCTGACCGCCGATCACGGCTGCGACCCGGTCACTTCCAGCACCGACCACTCGCGGGAGTACGTGCCCCTGTTGGTCTACGGCGCAGCGGTCAAGGCCGGGGTGAACCTGGGCACGCGGCAGACTTTTGCCGACGTGGCGGCCACCGTGGCCGAGTTATTGGGCCTGGCCCCTTTGTCCTTTGGGGCCAGTTTTGCGGCAGAGATTATGGTTTGATGGACTATGGCCTGATGGATGAGGCAAAAAGTAACAATAACGATATAGAAGCAGCAACCAGGCAGTCGAATGTGTGGACGCTCCTGGCGATGGGCAAGGCCGATTGGAGCGCCATTTTGCGCCTGACCATTCGTAGCGTCGGGGAGGACGATTGTTTCATGCGGGCCGCGGCCATTGCCTACTATACTCTTATCGCTCTCTTCCCCCTGCTCCTGATCCTGGTCGTGGCGGCCAGCTTCGTCCTGGAATCGGCTGAGGTTCAGAAAAACGTGATCCTCCTGGTCGAAACCTACCTGCCGACCGCCACTGACTTGGTGCAGGCTAACTTCGAGCAGATTCTACGGGCCAGAAGCACCGCCGGTATCCTGGCTACCTTGGGCTTTGGGTGGTCGGCCCTGGCCGTTTTTTTCAACATCGAGCGGGCCTTGAACAGAGTATGGGGCGTGAAGCAGTTGCGTCCCTTCTGGTCGAGGATGCTTCTGGCGCTGATGATGGTGGCCGGTATCGGGGTGCTCATCCTCTTATCGGTGGCCTCTACCACGGTGTTCGACCTCATCCGTCATCTTCGCCTACCTGTTCTGGGGTGGGAACCTTTCAACCGTCCTCTGCTCTGGAATATGTTGACCTCTCTTCTGCCCATCGTCCTCAACGTTGTGATCTTCTTTCTCCTATACAGGATTTTGCCCTATACCCAGGTGAGTTGGAGCGAGGTATGGCCCGGCGCTTTGCTGGCCGGTCTGGCCTGGGAAGGGGTCAAGCGAATTTTCACCCTGTATCTGTCCAGATTCGGGAGCTACAATCTGATCTACGGTTCTCTGGGGACGGTCATTGCCCTCCTGATCTGGTTCTATCTCACGGGCGTCATTGTCCTGGTCGGAGCAGAGTTCACGGAGGCTTATACCGTAGTCAGGCGGTGGAGGAAACGGTGGGGCCGCAGGCTGGGAGGATATCCGCCCGTAAGATAGAAAGAGAAATTTTTTTCGGGAGATAATGGTGGATTGGGCTTTGATCTTGTCTCTGGTTCTGATGGCGATTGGGCTGATAGGGGTGGTGTTGCCTTTGGTGCCCGGCATCGTGCTCATCCTGCTGGCGGCGCTGTTCTACGCCGTAGTGGAGGGCTTCAATAAGCTGGACATCGTGACCGTCGTGGTCCTCACCTTGTTGGGGCTGGTGGGAGTCACGGCTGATATTTGGGTCAGCAGCCTGGGAGCCAGGACTGGTGGAGCCTCTTTTCTCTCTATACTGGCGGGCTTGTTTCTGGGCCTGGCAGGGTTGCTCTTTTTCTCCTTACCGGGGGCCATCATTGGTTCTATCCTGGGCGTGCTAGGCGTGGAAATGCTGCGCGTGAAAGACTGGCGCAAGGGTCTGAACGCCGGGCTGGGCTGGCTGGTGGGCTGGCTCATTTCCACCGTGGTACAACTGACTATTGCGCTGATCATGATCGTCATCTTCGTGTGGCAGGTGGGTTTGATATAGGAACGCCCAGGAGCGGCGCAATACGGCCCCATCCGTGTTGGCTGCTTTCACATTAGCGCCAGGCTCCTGATACGATCAGCTATTGAATAAGGAGGAGAGAATGGAAATTGACATCGAAGGGCTACGCCGGATAGCCCTCACCTTCGCCATCCTGATGCTGTTGAGCCTGGTGGCCGCCGCTCTGCTGCTCATCCTGGCTCGCCGACGGTTGCGTCACCTGAATCTACCGGCCTATGCCGATTTTTTCACCACTTTACGGGCTGTGCCTTTCTCCCTGGTGCTGTTTCTCGATCTCCTGGACTTTGGCCTGGACTTCCTTTCCGTGCCTGTGGCCTGGGTCGCGTTGGGCAAACTGGGTCTGCAAGGGTTGCGGGGAGTGACCCTCGTGGAGGAGATCATCCCTGGCACCCAACTGCTCCCGACCATGACCGCCGCCTGGTTGCTGGTGCGCATCTACGACAGGCTGGGAGGTGCACCGGGCGGGCGGCTTCAAAACGAAAAAACGTAGGGGCCTGGCACTTTGGAAGCGGATAGTTTCTAAAACCCAAAGGGTCTGCGGTCATGGCTGACGTAGCGGATGGACGATATGCTGACATTCAAGAGCGGAGACAATAACAAACTATGGCTGATCGTGCTGGGGGCCGTGTTGAGCCTGGCCTGGCTTCCAGCGGAGGGCTGGCTCAGGTCGAGGGTGCAAGCGACGGTCAAAGCGATGCCGCCCCCCACGCCCACCGCCACGCTCACGCCCGCGCCGACCCTCGCCCCGGCCATCACGATGTCGGCCGAGGACGCCGCAGCAGTGGCCCAGGCCGAAGCAGATATCGAAAAAAACCGTAAAGGAGAGGCCATCATCACCGTCGTCGATAGCCAGGGGCGCCCCCTACCCGGCCTGAACGTGGATTACACCCAGATCGAACACTCCTTCCTGTTCGGCGTATTCGATACCTACGACCCCCAGGTCTTCGCCCTGATGCGAGAGGCCGGCCTGAATCACGCCACCTTTCACTACAACTGGGCGGCTGTAGAACCCCGCCCCGGACAGTACACCTGGGATAATCTGGACTTCGCCTGGGGAGTTGAATACCTGCGGGACGTGGGGTTTGGTCTCAAGGGGCACGCCCTGATCTGGCTGCAAGAGACTACTCCTGCTTACCTTCATCATCTCCCCTTCGAGCGTTACAAAAAAGCTGTTTACCGCCACGTCTACGATACGGTCAGCCATTACCAGGACGAGATAGAGCTGTGGGACGCCATCAATGAACCCATGTCCACCAACGAGCCTGGCTTTGACGAGAGCCAGGTGATCGATATCATCGCTACCAGCGTGAGGGCCATCAGAGCGGCGGCTCCCCAGGCCCGCATCATCATTAACAACGCCGGCCCCGGCGGCGAGGATAGAGAGGGAATACACCTCTATCATTTCTTGCAAGATGTCATCGCGGCTGGCGTGGATTTTGACATCGTGGGCCTGCAATTCTACTACAACGGTTACACCGGGAGCTATGATATGCCCCATCGCAGCCTGGCCTCCATGGGCCAACTGCTCGATGAGTACGCCGCTTTGGGCAAGGAGGTGCACGTCACCGAATTTTCTGTCCCCTCTGCCCCTCTCATACACCACGCCGGCTACTGGGGCCAGGAATGGGGCGAGGAGCTTCAGGCCGCCTATCTGCAGGCGGGCTATACCATCTTTTTCAGCAAACCCCAGGTGCAGGCCATTACTTGGTGGGACGCCAACGACGACAGCAGCTTCATTTACCACGGCGGGCTTCTGGGCGAGGAGAACAGGCCCAAGCCCGGCTACCACGCCTTGCAGGAGCTTATCAGGAGTTGGACGACGAGCGGCCACAGCGTCACCGACGCCAGGGGACAGGTCGCTTTCCGGGGCTTCGGCGGAGTCTACCAGGTGACGGTCAGCGACCCGCGCAGCGGACTGAGCCTGAGCCTGGAGATAAGTGTTAAAGAGAGGCAATCTCACGAAGCCTACATCATATTCGACCGTGAGGGGATCAGTGAGAAGAGGGCAGAGGAGCAACGCCAACGAGAGGCGGCCCTGGGGGAGAACGTTAAACGGGCCGAACGACTTTTAGCTTACTGGCAAAAACAGGGCGAAACCAGAGGTGTGATCCAGGGCCGGAGCAGCCTGTCCAGGATCAAAGCCATGCTGAAAAATGGGTCGTTGATGGCCGCCGAGAAAGCCTTACACGCCCTGCTGAACGAGCTGGCCGTCGAGAAGACCACGGTCGTGGCCGCCACGACCATGACCAATACCAACCGCTCTCTCTTCAGCACCCTCCACGAGCTACCTTATGCTTTCCTGTGGACCAATGGAGCGGTCTACCTCGATCGTCATTTCCAGGCCGGCCAGGTGGAGGCCACGGTGGTGGCTAAAGGGAAGAAGGGAGGGCGGGAATGGCCTCGCTTCGTGGTGGCCGTGGGCGGACAACTATCCAGGGGCATGGTGGTGGATACGCGGGGGTGGAAAAAATATAAGGTGACTTTGGACGTGGAAGAGGGTTATCAACGGCTGGCGATCATCTTCGTCAACGACTATTATGACCAGGCCCACGACCAGGACCGCAATCTCTACATCAAAGAGGTGCAGTTGACAGAAAGAAGCTGGGAAGCACCATGAACGCAGCAAGCAGCAAGTTGATGAGCTTCGTTTGTACGCGCCGATGAAACTCAGGTAAATAAAATGGAAGAAACCAGGTTTTTTAGCAAAAACCTGGTTTCTAGGGGCATCTGGCAACTTTACTTTTGAGGGCGGATGTGGTATCATCGAAAACAATACATATCTGCCACGACAAGCTTTTTTAAGAAATAATTCTTGAGGAGGGAATGAAAAATGGTTATTGCTACTATGCTTGGTGGTCTGGCTACGTTGTTCTGGCTGGGCCTCGTCGCCTACGTCGCCTACGTTCTGGTGCAGCGCAGCCGAGGCAGGCCCGCCAAGATATCCATTACCCTGGTGGTGTTATTTTTGCTGGCGGCTACGGTGACCAGCACGATGGGAGCCGGGGTGGTGGTCATCCAGCCGGGCGAGGTGGGCGTGGTCTTCAGCGCCATCAGCGGCACGCGGTCCACTCCTCTGCTGCCGGGCGTCAATTTCATCATCCCCTACTTTGACCAGGTCTACCGCTTTTCCACCAGAGAACAGGTATATACCATGAGCATAGTCCACGAAGAGGGGGACGTGAAGGGAGACGATTCTCTGTGGTCGCCCACCAGTGAGGGCCTCCAGGTGGGCGTTGACTCCTCGACCCGCTATCGGCTCGATCCAAACAAAGCGCCTTACATCCTGGAGCATTTCCGAGAAGGCATCGAGAACGTTAATGAGGTGCTGGTGCGCCCCGCCATCCGCTCCATGGTGCGGCTCCACGTGTCGCAATACACCGTGACCGAAATTTACGGCCCCAAGCGGGGAGAAATTCAGGCCAAGATCGAGACCGATCTCCGTGACCGTTTCGCCGCGGAAGGGGTGGATCTCCTTTCCTTCGACATCCGCAACGTCAATTTTACCGAAGACTACTCCCGCTCCATCGAGCAGAAGCAGATCGCTCAGCAGGAGGCCGAACGCATGAAATTCGTGCTGGAGCGAGAGCAGAAGGAGGCGGAACGCAAGAAAATCGAAGCCGAAGGGTTCAAGAACGCGGCCATCACCAAGGCTGAGGGCGATGCCGAGTCTCTGCGCCTGATCAGCCAGGCCCTGGCCGAAAACCCCAGTCTGATCACCTACCGTTACATCGAGAAGCTGGCTCCCAACATCCAGGTGATGATGTTGCCTAGCGGGGCACCTTTCATCATAGATATGGCGCAGATGGGCGTGGAGCCGCCTACCTCTCAGCCGCCTACCCAGGAGACTCAACCATAATCTCAACCGCAAAGAGCAAACGCCGTAATTGTTAAGGAGGGAGAGGGAGATCATGAAGCTAAGCCACGCTGAGGTGGAGCACATCGCCGAACTGGCCAAGTTGAAGTTGACAGAGGCAGAAGAAGAAAAATTCAGGGAGCAACTGTCGGCCATCCTGGAATATGCAGATATGCTTAACCAGTTGGATACGGAGGCCATCCCCCCCACGGCTACTGTTCTGCCTCTGCGCAACGTGATGCGCCCCGACGAGGTCAGGCCCTCCTTCTCCAGCCAGGAAATCCTGGCTAACGCGCCCGATGAGGAAGAGGGATGTTTCAAGATAAAGGCGGTGCTGGAATGAGCCAGGCTTTATCTCCATCACATTTACATCAATTGACCATCCACCAGGCCCACAAGCTCCTGAAAAAAGGCCAAATCTCCGCGGTGGAGTTGACCCGCTCCGTCCTCGACCGCATAGCGGCCCTCGACCAGAAGGTCAAGGCTTACCTGGCGCTCGCCCCAGAGACGGCCCTGGAGGAAGCTCGCCGGGCCGACGAACGGCGGGCGGAGGGGGAAGATAATCCTTTGCTGGGCATCCCCCTGGCGATCAAGGACGTGATCTGTGTGCGGGGTATGCCAACCACCTGCGGCTCCAAAATCCTGGAAAACTTTGTCTCCCCTTACGAGGCCGCCGTCGTCGAGCACCTGCGGAGGCGGGGAGCAGTCATCCTGGGCAAAACCAACACTGACGAGTTTGCGATGGGCTCCTCCACCGAAAATTCGGCCTACTTCACGACCCACAACCCCTGGGACCTGAGCCGGGTGCCGGGCGGCTCCAGTGGAGGCAGCGCGGCAGCGGTGGCCTGCGGCGAAGCGCTGGGGGCTTTGGGTTCAGACACGGGGGGCAGCGTGCGTCAGCCGGCCGCCCTGTGCGGGGTGGTAGGGATAAAGCCCACTTATGGACGGGTGTCGCGTTACGGGCTGGTGGCCTTCGCCTCTTCTCTGGATCAGATCGGGGTTTTTGGCCGGGAGGTGAGGGATAGCGCTCTCCTCCTGGAGGCCATCGCCCACCACGACCGGCGTGATTCCACCTCAGTCAACGCCCCAACACCCGCTTACGCCGCCGGCCTGGGGCCAGACGTGAAGGGGATTAAGATCGGCGTCCCCGACGAGTATTTCATCGAGGGCATGCAGCCCGCAGTGGAGGCCGCCGTGCGAGGGGCGATAGACACCCTGGTGGAGATGGGAGCCGAAGCGGAGCGCGTCTCTCTGCCTCATACCGAGTACTGCCTGCCGGTCTATTATCTGATCGCTCCAGCCGAAGCCTCGGCCAACCTGGCCCGCTACGACGGCATCCGCTATGGTTTTTCTTACCCCGACGCCGAGGATATGTGGGACGGCTATCGCCAGACACGGGGAGGCGGCTTCGGGGCCGAGGTCAAGCGGCGCATTATGCTGGGCACCTACGCCCTCTCGGCGGGCTATTACGACGCCTATTACCTCAAGGCCCAGAAAGTGCGGACCTTGATCAAGGGGGATTTCGACGCCGCCTTTGAGCGCTGCGATGTGGTGGTATGCCCCACTTCGCCCACGGTGGCCTTTAAGATCGGGGAAAAGGCCGAGGACCCCATCCAGATGTACCTGTCCGATATCTTCACTCTGGCCTGCAATCTGGCCGGTATCTGTGGGGTGTCCCTGCCCTGTGGTTTTGCCGAGGGGCTGCCTGTCGGCCTTCAGATCATGGGGCCGGCCTTTGGCGAGGAGGCCATCCTGCGCGTGGCCTACGCCTACGAGCAGGCCACCGAGTGGCATAAAAGGAAACCGCCGCTGTGAGCGAAAACGATCCAAAGGTGTACCAATGGCTTACGAGCAATCTGAACTTGCCGGACGTTTAGAGCGTTATCTGGCCCGTTTGCGAGAGGATATAGCTGTGCAAAAGGCTATCCTTTACGGCTCCTACGCTTACGGCACTCCCGGTCAATGGAGTGACATCGATCTGGTGATCCTCTCTTCGGACTTTCAGGGAGTGCCTCTGCCCAGGCGCCTGGAACGGCTGGCCGTTCTTGCCTGGCGGGCAGGGGTGGGCGACATTGAGCCTTTGGGCTTCACTCCAGAAGAGTTCGAGACCGCCAGCCCGGCCAGCTTTCTGGGCGAGGTGCGGGAGCGGGGGATCGTGGTCTACGAGGCGGAAAAGGAAGTGGCTTAGCATCGACAGGAGACAAATGTAACCTTGAAAAATCTGCTCATCACCGGCGGGGCCGGGTTTATCGGCAGCAACTTTGTGCGCTACATGCTGGAAAAGTATCCAGATTACCGCCTGGTGGTCTACGACAAGCTGACCTACGCCGGGAACCTGGACAACCTGCGCGGCGTGGAAGACGATCCGCGCTACGCCTTCGTACAGGGCGACATCTGCGACGCCCAGACGGTGGAGCGGGTGATGTCCGAATACCAGATCGACACCATCGTCAACTTTGCCGCCGAATCCCACGTTGATCGTTCCATCATGGAGGCGGGCAGTTTCATCCTGACCGACGTGTACGGCATCTACGTGCTGCTGGAAGCGGGCCGCAAACACGGCCTGGAACGCTTCCACCAGGTCAGCACCGACGAGGTGTATGGCGAAGTCAGGGAAGGCTCTTCCCTGGAAACGGACCCCCTGGCGACGCGCAGCCCCTACTCGGCCAGCAAGGCGGGCGGCGAGCACCTGGTCTACTCCTACTACGTGACCTACGGCCTGCCCACTACCATCACTCGCGGCTCCAACAGCATCGGCCCCTATCAGTACCCGGAAAAGGTGGCGCCCCTGTTCATCACCAATGCCCTCGACGACCAGCCTTTGCCCCTCTACGGTGATGGCCTCCAGATGCGCGACTACCAATACGTCGTCGATCACTGTGAGGGCATCGACCTGGTATTGCACCAGGGCCAGCCCGGCCAGGTCTACAACCTGGGTTCCGGGGTGGAGACGCGTAACATCGACATGGCTCACCTCATCCTGGAGCTTTTGGATAAGCCCCGCAGCCTGATCCGGCACGTGAAGGATCGCCCCGGCCACGACCGGCGCTATTCCATGAACTGCGATAAAATAAAGGCTCTGGGCTGGCGCTCGCGGCACTCCTTCCAGGAGGCCATGGAGCTGACGGTGCGCTGGTACGTGGACAACGAGTGGTGGTGGCGCAAGATCAAGAGTGGAGAGTACATGGCCTATTACAAGAAGCAGTACGGGCACAGGCTGGCCGAAGCGGAAATCAGGTAAGGAGGAGAGTATTTTATGGAAATAGAAAGCACCATCATCGACGAAAAGACCAGGATATTGAGATTCAGGGGCGAATTGGACGTCAATTCGGCTGAGGAGGTCAAACAGACCATCAGAGACCTGGTCGCTAAAGGTGTGAACCGCATGGTGATCAATCTGGCTGAGGTATCCATGATCGACAGCACGGGATTGGCGGCCTTGATCTCCGGCTTCAAAGCAATGAACATACAAAAGGGGGAGATGAGACTGGTATCCCCCCGGCCCGAGGTGCGGGTTATTTTCAAGCTGACTCTGCTGGAGCGCGTCTTTAAGTTTCACGCCACCGAGGAAAAGGCGCTGGCTAGCTTCTTCGCTCAGCGGCAGGGATAGCCGCTCTCCCCGCTTTTGGTGAAATGTAAAGCCGCCCACCATTAAGGTGAGCGGCTTTCGTTGTTTCTAGCGGGGAGGTTTCACTTCGACCAGGAAACGACCCGTTCATCGACGAAATCGTAAACGATCTCCAGGTCTTCCAGGTCGAACATTTTGCGCTCTTCGCTGCCGTCGGCCCGCATGACGTACATCTCCCAGGGGCCGTTGCGGTTGGTGAGGAAAGCCAGGTATTGACCGTCCGGCGACCAGGCCGGGGCCACGTCGTGATACATCCCGTCGGTCAGTTGGGTTCGTCCTCCGCCGTCGGAGCCCATGATGGAGATGTGGTAGAAGTCGCCGTGACGGCTCATGAAGGCCAGGCGCGTTCCGTCCGGCGACCAGGCCGGCGAGCCATCCATATTGTCCGCAGAAAGCCCTTGATTCGGGTCGGGGCTGGACTGGTCCACCGAGTGATCGTCGCTGCTCAGACGTATCCCCAGGTCGCTGCGATAGGCTACGATATTGTTGTCGGGCGACCAGGTAGGCGAGAAGCTGAAGTGACGACAGGGCAGATCGAGGAAATAGCTGCCTTTGCCCCCTTCTTCTTCGGTGTAAGTGAGATCGATGCGGGCCAGCTTCCACCAGGGATTGGGCGGAATGTCTTCGTCGGCTCTTTTCCTTTTTTGGTCATCCCTATCCGGCAGGACGACGCCATCCGGGTCGGGGTAGGTCTGGCCTTTCTTGATCAGGTCCAGGCGACCGCCTTTCTGGTGGGTGAAGGCGATTTTAGCGCCGTCTGGCGACCAAGCCGGAGCCTTGGCCTGGGGCGTGCCGTAAAGCAGGCGCTCGTCGCCGCCATCGACGTTGATGACGTAAAGTCCTGCTTCGTCGCGCCAGCGGGTGAAGGCCACCTGTGTCCCATCGGGCGACAGAGCCGGGTCCAGACCATCGGTCAACAGGGTCAGACCGCGGCCATCGGCCTTGACCAGGTAAACAGGCCCGCCGCTGGAGACCTGAAACACCAGTTTGCCGGGCAGGGCTTCGCCAACCGCGCCCTCTTCGACTGCCTCCTCCTCAACAGCAGCCTCCTCGACCATCTCTTCCTCCGCTAAAGCCTCTTCCATGGGGGGCGGCGTTTCTTCTGCCGGCTTCTCCTCCATGGGCATGAGGTTAACGATGACCTCAGGAGAAAGGATGCTGCCCGCTGCCTGGCCCTTCCAGGAGGCCCAGGCGTAAGCGAAGGCCGCTTCTTCCGTGACCCCGATGGTGTTCACTTTGTAAATCAGAGGCCCTGCGGTCGTCCCGGCCGGAAGCTCCAGGATGAAAAATGAGGCGGCGCTCCCGTCGAAAGTGGCTTCGATAGGGGAGGGAGCCTCAACGCTCGCCAGGGTTGCGCCCAGGGGCAGCAAGCCCTTGACGATCACGTCCTGCATGTTCCATTCTGCTTCGTTCTTCAGAGTGATGGTATAGGTGATGACCTCTGCTTCGACGCTGGCCGTCATGTCTATCTTGAGGGGCGGCCAGTTCTCCTGAGCGAAGGATAGGCCGGGCGCAAAGCTTACCGCCAGCAGAGCCATTACCAGGCCCAGAACAATGTTGCGCTTTAACATTTGTTTACGCTTGCTCCTTTCAATACAAATTGAAATCGGGCTTTGCCAGTCCAATGTCTCCTCTCCTATACCAATTATACACCAAAACACGGGTTCGGTCAAATCCACGTATTCACTCAGCTAAAATGTTACCGAAGAGGTATACTTCCTCCAAATGATAATGTTACCGGAGGGAGCTATGACCACCGAAGACAAGATGACT
Organism: Anaerolineae bacterium; assembly: GCA_034417895.1. Lineage (GTDB taxonomy): Bacteria > Chloroflexota > Anaerolineae > CAZYHC01 > CAZYHC01 > DAOULT01. The sequence continues at coordinate 44,879 of DAOULT010000149.1, forward strand.
ATCGATGAGCGATTAAAGTATCTGCGCCA
>DAOULT010000150.1:0-16808 GCA_034417895.1 Anaerolineae bacterium
CCGCTTCCTCCCAGGTGAATTTTTTCGCCTGTCTCAAACCTTTTTCGCTCATGCTTCGCCGCAGCTCCTCATCGCTTAACACCCTGTCCATGGCCCCGGCCAGACCCTCGGTATCCTCAGCCTCGACCATGATCCCGGCCTGGCCCACCACCTCCGGTAGAGAAGAACTGTTCGAAGTCACCACCGGCGTGCCGCAGGCCATAGCTTCCAGGGGCGGCAGGCCAAAGCCCTCGTAAAAAGAGGGGAAGGCCAAAAGCTCCGCCAGATTGTACAGGGCCGGCAGGTCTTCGTCGGCCACGAAGCCGGGGAAGATCACCCGCTCGTTCAGGCCCAACTGCTCCACCGTGTCAAATATCTCCTGGTAGAGCCAGCCCTTTCCCCCGGCGATGACCAGCTTTAACAACGAACGTTCCGACAGCGAACGCTCGTCGTTCCTTTCTCCATTGCCTGCCCTGATGAGCAGGTTATAGGCTTCGATAAGGCCCACGAAATTTTTGCGCGGCTCCAGGGTGCCCACGCTGAGGATAAAGGGCCTTTCCAGCTTATAGCGTCGCCGCACTCTCTCCAACTCCGCGACCTCGTCTATGGGCCGGAAACGGGACTCCACCCCGGCGGGAACCACTTCTATTTTCTGCGGGTCAATGTCCAGCAGGGCGGTGATGTCGTGTTTGGTGTTGTGTGAGTCGGCCAGGATCAGGTCGGCTCGCCCGACAGAACGGGGCACGGCCTTGTTAAGATAAGCCCGCAGGCTGGACTGGGCGCAGTGCGGAGTGCGCATAAAAGATAGATCGTGGACGGTGACGATAGTTTTGGCCCTCCGCACCGGCGGCAGAACAAAGTCCGGCGAGTGAAAAACGTCCACCCCCCCGCTGAAAATCTCGACAGGCAGGGGTAAGCCCAGACGGTGCCACAGAATGGCTAAAACCCGCTGAGAGAGGGGAACGGCCCGCAGACGAAAATTCGCTGGAAAATCGGCCACCTGGAAAACTGGTAGCCCTTCTCCCTGCCAGGCCCCCACCCTGCCAGTCCCTCCCGCGGCTATAAAAAGAACGTACTCGCCCTGCCGGTCCGTCTTCGCCAGCGCCTCCACCAGCCCCCTGGTGTACCGCCCGACGCCGCCGCCCTGGCGCACGGCTGCCGTACAATCGATGGCGACGCGCAAAGTAAAACTCCCTTTCTTCTGCCCGATGCCGGCCCTCTTCTTTCATCACAACCTCATCACAATCATTGTACCCGATTTATCCCGAAAGCGCAAGGCAGTTTTTTGAAACAGGATGACTGGCACCACTTAAGCTCTTGACAGTAGCGGCAGCTTTGCTATAATGTACAAAGCGGACCGGATAGTGGGAGATAGTATTATAGATAGTAAAGGAGATAACATGATGAAAACGGCGGTTTTCCTGGATAGGGATGGGGTTATCAACGAGAATAGCCCGGACTACGTGACAAGCTGGCAGGAGTTCGTTTTCCTGCCCCAGGTTTTCGAACCGTTGAAACGCTTAGCCCAGAGCGATTTTTTTGTGGCAGTTATTACTAACCAGTCTGCCGTCAATCGGGGATTTATGGATAAGGCTGCGCTGGAGGATATCCACGCCAGGATGGTGGAAGAGATCGCCCGCCAGGGGGGACGTATTGATGCTGTTTTCTACTGCCCCCATAGGCCCGACGAAGGGTGCGACTGTCGTAAGCCCCGGCCGGGCCTCCTTCTCAGGGCGGCCAAAGAGCATAATCTGGACCTTACCAGATCGTATCTGGTGGGGGATAATCTCACAGACGTTGAAGCTGGACTGGCCGTCGGCTGTAAGCCCTTTCTGGTCTTGACCGGGCGGGGACAGGAGCAATTGGCGCAGCCGCAAGCCAATCGGCTTAAGGGTTATCACCTTGCTGCTGATTTGGGCGAGGCGGTGGAGCGGATCCTGGGCCGCAGGTGACCCAATATAATCAATGCCCCCAACGGAATTCGAATCCGTGTCGCAGCCTTGAAAGGGCTGTGTCCTGGTCCACTAGACGATGGGGGCATTTTGCCTGTGGAGTAATTTTACCAAAAATAGCGCGAAAGGTCAAGTTCGGTATTGCAATTTTGATGACCTGTGGTAAAATAGTCATAAGGGCAAGGGGTGCAGAGACTCGGAGAGGAAAGCGGGATATGCCCGCCGGAGGCTAGATTATGGTTGAACAGTACGATCACATGAGCAAGGACGAGAAGATTCGATTCCTGAATCGCATCATCGAGGGAGAGGATTATTCTACCGATTATATGCCCGTCCTGAGACAGTTCCTCGATGATGAAGAGGCCGAAGTTCGCGAATTGGCCCTGACCGGGCTATGGGATTATCCTCGCCTGGAGCTAATCGACCTTCTTTTTGACAAAGCCAGGAGCGATCCCAGTCAACGGGTTCGTTCCAGGGCTATCGTCACCCTGGGTCGCTATATCTATGAGGGCGATATCGCCGACTATGATTTTGACTGGGGAGCGATGGAAGCCCTGATGCGCGAAGACGAATTGCCCGAAAAGGATTTTTTGCGGGTCAAGGCTTTTCTGCTCGATATCCTCAAGGACGAGGGGCAGCCCCTGGATTCAAGGCGTTTCACCGTCGAAGCGATCAGCTTTCTGAACCAGCCTGATATCCTGGAGCTTATCGCCGAAGCCTATAACCATCCTGACCCCAGTATGAAGGTCAGCGCCATCTTCGCTATGGGCCGCAATGGTAACGAACGGTGGGCCCCGATCATTCTCCAGGAACTGGACAGCCCGATAAAGGACCTGCAATACGAAGCGGTGCGGGCGGTGGGTGAAGCCTATCTGGAAGAAGCAGCCCCCCAACTGAAACGCCTGGCTCTGTCCGACGATAAGGAGCTGCGCCTGGAAGCCATCTGGGCGCTAGGCAAGACCGGTGGCGAGGGGGTAGAGGAGTTCCTCAAAAGCTGCGCCCAGGAAAAAGACGAGGATATCAGGGAAGTGGCAGAGGCCGCTCTGGAAGAGATGATGTTGTTTATCATCGATGAGGACGAGTGGTGAAAATAAGCCCTATTTTCGCCACTCTCATCCTGGTCGATGAGCGCGGTCGCGCTCCGTAAAGCACAGAGCGCCACGCTTCCTACCACGCTCATTATGGGCAACCATCGGCCAGTACACCTGTCCCGCCGGGAACAAAAGCCGCGAAAAGGTCAAAGAAGAGGCAACGATTTTCAAGACCTTCCGCGCTAAAGTAAGGGTTTGTAGAACACGAAGCCCCTGCCGGCCAGGCAAGGGCTTTCTATCTTTCATATCATAACCATGGGAGGTATCAAATTGGCCGGGGCAGAGATATCCTCTGGCATCTGCGGCTTCACCACTACAGTGACCGCCAGGCCGGCAGGTGACGGACAGCACGTGACGCTGACCATCGAGAGCGATTGTCCCAACGTTCAACAGTTGGCTGCTGAGCTGCTGGACCTGACGGACATGGAAGTAGATGCCTTTCGGGAGATCACGTATCGAGGGGAAGGGCCACATATTCTGCGTCTGGCCGCCAGGCATCTGCGGCATACGGCCTGCCCGGTGCCGTCCGGCCTCATCAAAGCCATAGAGGTGGCTGCCGGGCTGGCTTTGCCCGCCGACGTTGCCATAAGGCTGTCATCATAGTATAATAAGGAGAGAGGAGGAAGGATAAAATGCCGATTATTCAGGACAAGGACAAAGAGACCGTCCGTCAGATATTTGAAGAGGGATTGGTCGAGCCTGTCAGGCTGGTGATGTTCACCCAGGCCATTGAGTGTCGGTTCTGCGCCGAGACTCGTCAGTTGGTGGAGGAAGTGGCGGCTCTGTCGGACAAGGTGGGGGCCGAAGTCTACAACTTCATCACCGACGAGGGAAAGGCCGAAGAATACGGCGTGGACAAGATTCCGGCTATCGCCATCATCGGAGCCAGGGACTATGGAGTGCGTTACTATGGCATCCCCTCGGGCTACGAGTTCACCTCCCTCATCGAAGACATCGTGGACGTGTCCAGGGGAGAGTCGGGGCTGACGCCTGAGACCAAAGAAGCGTTGACGGCTATCAGTGAGCCGGTGCACCTCCAGGTTTTCGTCACCCCCGTTTGCCCCTACTGCCCCCAGGCCGTGCGCCTGGCTCATAAGCTGGCTATCGAGAGCGACCACATCCGGGCCGACATGGTGGAGGCCATGGAGTTCCCTCACCTGGCTGTAAAATACGGGGTCATGGGCGTGCCGCGCACCGTGGTCAACGAGAAAATTCACATTGAAGGGGCGGCGCCAGAGCCGACTTTTGTGGCCGGGATATTGGAAGCTCTGGGGCTGGCGGCACCCGCTCACGAACATCATCACGACGATAGCCTCCATCATCATCACCACTGAGAAGCGCACTCCAAAGTATTCTCCAATAACAAGCCTCAGCTTTTAGCCTGGGAGCTTGACTCCCAGGCTTTTCTCTGGTAAAATGCAGGCACCTACGTTTCAAAACGTAAATCCACAATCGACGAGGAGGTCAGTTATGGCTGGGAAAGCTCTTTCCCCCTGGCGGGTGGGGGAAATCGCGACCAGGATTATTGAAGAGACCTTACCGCTGGTAGACCCTGGCGTCCAGGTCGAAGCCGAGGAGTACCGGGCGCGGTGGGGCAAGGTGCAGGCGGCCATGAAAGAGAAAGGCTACGATCTGGCCTTTGCCTGCGGCAGCGAATTGGACCGCTCCGATATCGCCTGGCTGGCGGGGGTCTTCGATCCCATCATCGAACGCTACGCCATTTTTGTGCCGGCGGAGGGAACGCCGCTGGTGGTGGCCGGTTCCGAGGGAGGGCACGTCATCGAAGAGGCGGTGGAGTTCTCTGGGGCCGAGATCGCGCTCCTCATGGAGTTTCAGATCTCGGACGAGGAGTACCGCCACGCCCACTTCCGCAGCTTAAACGAAGTAATGGGCGACATGGGGCTGGGGGCCGGCCCGCAGCGGGTGGCGGTCCTTTCCAGCCCGGAATTTATCCCTCACGGCCAGGTGACGATACTCCAGGAACACTTTGGGGCCGAGAACGTCCAGTTCGACCCCTTGCTCCTGCAATTGATCAAGTACGAGAAATCAGATACCGAGTTAGCCATCGCAGGGCAGGCCAACATCATCGCCGACGCTGCTTTCCGGGCCATGCTGGCCGTCACCGTGCCGGGCATGACGGAAATACAGGTGGCCGGCGTGGGAGACTTCGTGATGCGCGAGTTGGGGGCGCGGCGGGCGGGCTTCCCCACCATCGTCACCTCCGGGGAGCGAGGCTACACGGTCATCGGGCCAGCTACTACCAAAGTGATCGAGGAGGGAGAGGTGGTCTCTATGGGGGTCAGCCCTGCTTTTAACGGCTATCACGGCATCATCAGGCGCACAGTGCGGGCCGGGGCCGACTTCACTGCCGCTCAAAAAGAGTTCATGTCCGCTACAGAGGGGCTTTACCACGCCGTCATGAAAGCCACCATCAAGGCCGCCGCCGAGGGGCTGCCCTCCAACACCATCGATCAGGCCGGTAAAGCCTATCTCGAAGGCTTGAAGCTGACCACCCTGGACGGCCGACAGATCACTCCCCTGGAGCCTTATACTTTCATCCACAACACCGGCTGCTCCGAGTGCCAGGAGGGGTACGGGGCGGTGACTCCCTATACAGATTACCCGCTGGGGAAGCAGGTGCTCCTCATGATAGACACGGCCCTGCTAGGCTTCGAGGAACGGGGAGAGCCTACTTTTGAGGTGCTGTACGCCGTGGTGGAAGACGCGTTCTGGAAGAAGGGCCGTCAGGTGGGGGTCTTCAATCGCCTGCCGCTCAACGTTCAACACCTGGTCGGCAACGAGGAGCCGCTGGGTGAGAACATCAATCCCTATTACCGGGAACTGCCTATCGGCTAATCCCCCGCCACACAAATTTTGATGGCTTGTAGTAACGACTTTAGTCGTCGTTGAAGCGGGAGAAGCGACTGAAGTCGCCGCTACGAGTATGGAGCGAGTGAGGCCGGTTCTCCGGCCTCTGTTTTTTTTAACAACTACTTTCTTTAGTTTTCCTTGAGCAGATCGGCGATGGCTTCATCGATAGCCGCCAGGGCAGAGTGACTGGCCGTCAGCCCCGGCTCGGACAGGGCCAGGAATACCGCGCCCGTCAGGGGTTGAAAGAGGGGGGCGATGATTTTGGCCTGCGGGGCGGCTGTTCTAAGGGCCTCGGCAAAGGCTTCGCCCACCGGACGGGAGCGTTTAAGAACACCGCCTACCGTGGCTACGTAAGCCTCCGTCTCGATCAGGTCGAGCCGTTTGAGCACGCTCAGCACAGTGTTAGCCAGGTCGCGCCCGGCCCGTTCCAGGATGCGCCGCGCCACTTCGTCTTGTTCCTGGTCGGCGGCCTCTGTAACCAGCGGAGCCAGGGCGGCGATGTGGTCGGGCAGCACTCCCTCAGCGTAGACCTTTTTCACCAGACCGTTTATGTCCTTCAACCCCAGGCGGGCGATCAATCTGCTCGTCAGGGAGGTGCGGGGCCCTCGACCGTCGTGAGCGCGCATGGCGGCTACCATAGCGCGGCGACCGATATCGTAGCCGCTCCCCTCGTCCCCCAGGAGATGACCCCACCCGTCAGCCCGACAGCGGCGCCCCTCACGGTCATGGCCCATGGCGATGGCCCCCGTGCCGCTGTTGATCACCGCCCCAGGCGCTCCGGCCAACGCCCCGGCCAGGGCAATGACCATATCGTTGTCCATAAAAAACTGTTCGGCCAGGTTAAGGCTCTCTATGACGGGCCGCATGATCTCGTAGTCGTCCGGCACGTCCAGGCCAGCCAGCCCCAGCCAGGCCACTGCTACCGGACGTGGAGTCAGTCCGGCCTGATCGAAGGCCCGGCGGGCGGCAGCCGCGATCTCCTGCCGGGCTGCTGCTTCGCCGACCCAATGGTAGTTGCTGGGTCCACTGCGTCCCACCCCCACAAAGCGACCGTTCTCGTCAGCCAGACAGGCCAAAGTCTTGGTGGCCCCGCCGTCTATGCCCAATACATATCGCATGATGCCTTGTTATATATCTGAGGTATAAGGTAACAAAGAGACTGGCTGTATTCTGCCCCAGGCTCTATAGCGGACGAAACCCTCGGCGTAAGCCACCCCACACTGAAGCCCCCGAAATTTGGCTACCGTGGTCACGAAATCGATAATATCGATATTGTCGTGTTCCTGGAGCCAGATTAACTGGCTCTGGTGTTTGGTCAGCATCAGGTGCTTGATCTCTATGGTGTCAGAGATGTCCACGTACTCGGTGGGCAGGAAATCGACGCCCGCCAGAGTATCCATGAAGTAGACGGGTGGTATCTTCTCGTGGAAATCGTGCTCGGTTTTAAGATAGGGCACCGAGGCCATAAAGGTGGAATGCACAACCAGGTTGCTGACCACGACGTGATCGCTCATGTAGTCGTCGGGGTGGTGGGTGATGACCACGTCCGGTTGGGCCACACGCACCATATCGACAAACTTCAGCAGGGTCTCCTCGTCGGCATACACCTCCCCATCGGACAGGCCCAGGGCTATCACTTCAGCCCCGATGATGGCGGCTGCTTCTTCCGCTTCCTTTCTCCGCGTGGCGGCCAGCTCGTCAGAAGGGATGTGGAAGTGGCCCTTATCGCCACGAGCGGCGTGACACATGACCACCTGATGGCCGAGCCTGACATATTTGGCCAGAGTCCCGCTGCATAGAATCTCCAAATCGTCGGGATGGGCCCCTACGGCTAAAATACGCATTTTTTACTCCTCCTCATTGATTGGATTGGTTATGGATCGGATTAACCCGACGTTTACATGATACTATAAAGCGGGAGAAACTGTCAAGTGCTCTTCCGCTAAAGAACAACCTGTGATATAATTGTACTGGCATTGAGTTCCCACTAAAGGAGGCCCTCCCCATGAATCGACCGTTGCTGAGCGTAGGGATGCTATTTCTGATCCTGATCGTCGGTTACGCCCTTACGCCTCCTCCGATAGCCTCCCCGTCTGCCGGGCCAGGAGTGGCTGCCGCTCCAGTCGTGACCCGCAGACCCTTACCACCAACTCCTGTCATGACCGCCGTTTTCACCCTGACAGCCTCTCTGACTCCCACCCCGGCTCCTACCGTAAGCTGGGGGGCCAGGACCACCAACCTGCTCCTCCTGGGCACCGATAAACGAAAAGAAGTAGATGGCACCTGGCGGACCGATACCATGATCATGGTGGCTATCAACTCCGTGTCCGACACAGTGGGCGTCATCAATATTCCGCGCGATCTGTGGGTGCACATCCCCGCTTACCGCGATGAGGCCCGCATCAACATCGTCGATTTTCTGGGCCACAGGACAGATTACCCCGGCGGTGGCCCGGCTTTGCTCAAAGAGACCATTCAATACAACCTGGGTCTACCCATCGATAATTATGCCCGCCTCGATTTCGAGGGCTTCAAGCAAGTCATTGACACCCTGGGCGGCATTACCGTTGAGGTTGATTGCCCCCTCGAAGACTGGTTCATCGATCCAGACTCGCCCACCGGCTTCAAACACATGAAAGTGATGAGCGGCACTCAACACATGAACGGTGAACTGGCCCTCATGTTTGTTCGCTCCCGCCGCCGAGGGGATGATTGGGACCGGGCCAGACGCCAGCAGAGGGTTCTGCTCGCTGTTCGGGAACGGGTCCTCCAACTGGACATCCTGCCCAGGATACCCGACCTGTGGCGGAGCATGAAAGGTTATGTGGAAACCGACCTGGGATTGTCAGATATCTTGTATCTGGCCTGGCTCGGCTACCAGGTCGATCTGGAGGACATCAGAGGACAAACCATCGACCGCTCAATGGCTCGCTCCTGGGAGACCCCACGTGGGGCCCAGGTACTCGTGCCCGATGCGGAGAAGATACATAAGGCGTTAGAAGGGCTGTTTGACGCCCCTCCTTTGAGCGAAACCAGCCGCCTGTATAGATGTCCCCAATAAACCCTCGGTGGGTAGCGACGGCTCTAGCCGTTCCCAGCGACTTAAGTCGCTACTACGTGCCACTCATTATCCGTGCTCTGCTTACTGTAAGAGTTGCCTGGCCAGGGCCACGGCGCTCACCGCATCCTCGGAATAGCCGTCGGCTCCGATCTGCCTGGCCCACTCCGCGGAGACGGGCGCGCCGCCGACGATGACCTTGACCTGATCACGCACCCCGGCCTCATTCAAGGCTCTGATGACCAGTTCCTGGTGGGCCATAGTGGTGGTCAACAAGGCAGAAAGCCCCACGAGCGTGGCCCCGGTGTCTTTGACCTTAGCCACGAAGTCCTCGGTTTTTACGTCCACCCCCAGATCGAAGACCTCAAACCCGCTGGCGGACAGCATCGTGCCCACCAGGGTCTTGCCAATTTCGTGGATGTCGCCCTCGACCGTGCCCAGCACCACTTTGCCCTGAGAGCGACGGGCCTGCTGGCGGCGGCGCAATTCGGGCTCCAAAACGGTCATAGCCGCCTTCATCGCTTCGGCTCCGATAACCAGGTGGGGCAGGAAATACTCGCCCTTCTCGAACAACTCTCCTACAACCTGAAGGCCGGCCCCATAACCTTTATCGATCATTTCCAGGGGTTCGGCCCCTTGCTCCAGGCCCTTGTGAGTCAATTCCTCGGCCAGCTCCGGCTCGCCCTCTATAACGCTCTGAGCCATCTGTTGATATAGCTCATCGAAAGACATGCACTTCCTCCTGAACTCCTGATGAAAAATGCGCTGAAACGGGTATAATATACCACCCAATGGAGAAAAAAGCAACCGGCCCAAGGCTTCCAGTCGCCTGGCGCTTTGGCGGTTGCTGGACCGGATGCCGATTTGACGAATGTGTGCTATAATACAATTGAGCCACAGCGAAAGGGCAACTCACAAGTGTAACCCTGGGGCGGGATTGTGCGTATTATAAATCCAGGGCCTTTCTATTTTTAACAGATATTTTACAATTGGATAACACGGCCTTAACACCCAGGGGTGATAATAAGCAGGAAAATACTATTGTCGCCAAGAGGTGGAAAATGAAATCTTTTCTGAATAACAAGCGGCTTCTCTTCATCGTGATAGTCGTGCTTCTGGCCGCCGGCGGCGTCTGGTACTACTACAGCCAGTATCTCCCGGCCCAGGCGTCCACGCCGACAGAGACGATCAAGACAGCTCGCGTGCGGCGGGGCAGCCTGGTGATCACTGCCAGCGGCACTGGCACGCTGGTGCCGGCCGCCGAGGTGAACCTGAGCTTCCCCGCTGGCGGCCTTCTGGCCGAGTTGCTGGTGGACGTTGGGGACCAGGTAGAGGCCGGCCAGGTGCTGGCCCGGCTGGACGACAGCGACGCCCGGCTACAGGTGGCACAGGCTGAGATCGAGCTGCGCCTGGCCGAGCTGGAGTTAGCCGACCTGATCGGAGAGCCTGATGCGGCCGACCTGGCCGCCGCCCAGGCCGACCTGGCCTCGGCCCAGGCCGACCTGAACAGCCTGATCATGCCTCCGACCGCTGAGGAGCTGGCGGCGGCGCGGGAGAACCTGATCAGCGCTCAGGAGGCGCTGGCAGATCTGCTGGACGGTACTTCGCAGGAGGAGATCCTCATCGCCAAGGCCGACCTGCGAACGGCGGAAATCGACTTGCAAGAGGCTCAGGCTGATTACGACAAGGTCGCCTGGCGGGCCGGGGCTGGCGCCAGTTCCCAGGCCGTGGCCCTCTGGAAAGCCACCACTACCTACGAGGCGGCCAAGGCCACCTACGACCTGGCAGTAGCCGGGCCTACAGAGGAGGAACTGGCGACGGCGCGGGCCGCAGTGGCCCAGGCTCAGGGCGAGCTTAATGACCTGGAGCAAGGCACGGACTCGGAGGACCTGGCCGCCGCCCAGGCCAAGGTGGCCCAGACTCAAGCGCAGCTTGACGCCCTGCTGGACGGCGCGTCATCTGAGGAACTGGAAACGGCTCAACTGAACGTGGAACAGGCCCGCAACAACCTGGCCTCGCCTCAGGCCGACCTGGAGGACACTGTGCTCAGCGCGCCCTTCGCCGCCATCGTCACCGCCTGCGAGGCCAACGTCGGCGAGGTGGTGGGCACGGACGCCATCATCACCTTGGCCGATCTGACCCGGCCCCTGATAGAACTCTACCTGGACGAGGCCGACCTGGACAAGTTCGGGCCCGACTACGAGGTCGAAGTGGTCTTCGAGGCCATGCCCGACAAGACCTTTACGGGGCATGTGGTGCGGATAGACCCCGAGCTGGTTGAGATCGAGAGCGTGCCGACGGTACAGGGCCTGGCTACCCTGGAGGGGGAGCAGTTGGACAACTCCCGCCTCTTGCCGGCCGGACTGAACGCCAGCGTGGAGGTCATCGCCGGCCGGGCTGAAAACGCCCTGTTGGTGCCGGTCGAGGCCCTGCGGGAGCTTGCTCCCGGCAAATACGCCGTCTTCGTCGTGGTGGACGGCCAACTCCAGTCGCGTCCCGTCGAGGTCGGGCTGATGGACTACGCCTACGCCGAGATCATCAGCGGCTTGCAGGAGGGAGAGCAGGTCAGCACTGGCATCGTGGAGACCGGAGCAGCGAAATGAACGAGCATCTGATCGAAGTGCAAAATCTGACCAAAATCTACGGCAGCGGCGAGGTGGCCGTGGCTGCCCTGGACGGCGTGAACCTGCGCGTTGACGAGGGAGAGTTTGTGGCTATCATGGGGCCGTCTGGCTCTGGCAAGAGCACGCTGATGAACATCCTGGGCTGCCTGGACCGGCCCACGGAGGGGCGTTACTGGCTGGGCGGCGAGGACGTGAGCAAGTTGAACAAGGCCCAACTGGCGGCCATCCGCAACCGCAGGATAGGCTTCGTCTTCCAGTCCTACAACCTGTTGCCCAGAATGAGCGCCCTCAAGAATGTGATGCTGCCTTTGCTGTACAACAGCAACGGTCCCCACCGGCGGCGCTCCGCCGAGCGGGAAGCGCAGGCGATGGAAGCGCTGGAAGCCGTGGGACTGGCCGACCGGGCGCATCACCGCCCCAACGAACTGTCCGGCGGGCAGCAACAGCGAGTCGCCATCGCCCGCGCCCTGGTCAATGACCCGCTCCTCGTCCTGGCCGACGAGCCGACGGGCAACCTGGACACCAGCGCCAGCGAGGAGATCGTTGTCATCCTGAGCGAGATGCACGAGCGGGGGCGGACCATCGTAATGATCACTCACGATCCAGACCTGGCCGCCCATGCCCAGCGCATCGTCCGCATTCTCGACGGGCGGGTGGCGGAATGGGTAGGAGGGACGAGATGAACCTGTGGGAGACCATTCGAGTCGCCTGGGAAGGAATCACCAGCAACAAAGTGCGTTCGTTGCTGACCATGCTGGGCATCATCATCGGCGTGGCGGCGGTCATTGTCATGATGGCCGTCAGCGCCGGCACCGAGACGACCATCGCCGAGCAGATCGGCACCCTGGGGGCCAACCTGATTATCGTCAGCAACCAGTTCTCCAGGCGTGGGCCGAGTGCCGGCGGGGGCTTCCCCGAGAGCCTGGACTATGACGATGTGCTGGCTATAGACGCGCAGGTGAGCGGCATCGCTGGGGCGGCCGCCGAACAGATGGCGACCTCCCAGATCGTGCGGGCCGGCTCGGTAAGCATTGAGAGCGATGTCACGGGGTCCATGCCCAGCTTCCCGCAGGTGCGCGGGGTGCCGGTGGCCGAGGGCCGCTTCTTCACCCAGGAAGACCTGGATCGCAAGGCCAAGGTGGCCGTGCTGGGTTACCAGATGGCCCAGGACCTCTTTGGGGAGGCTGACCCTATCGGCCAGAGCATCACGGCGGGCAGAGTCAAGCTGACGGTCATTGGCGTCACGGCCGAGAAGGGGAGTGTGGGCAATACGGACTATGATCAGCGGGTCTACGTGCCCCTCACCCTGGCCTTCCAGCGCTTCACGCCCAGCCGACGGATGATCGGCGAAAGAGTGATGATGATCTTCGTGGCGGCCGAAAGCCAGGAGACGATAGACAGTGCCATCGTTCAGATCGAAAACCTGTTGAACCGCCGCCACAACGTCTCAGGCGCAGAGGAGGATTCCTTTTTCGGTATCACCACCCAGAACGACATCATCGAGTCCCAGGAGGCCACGACAGCCGCCTTTCGCAACCTGTTGACCTGGGTGGCCGGGGTCTCCCTGCTGGTAGGGGGCATCGGCATCATGAACATCATGCTGGTCAGCGTGACCGAGCGGACGCGGGAGATCGGCATCCGCCAGGCGGTGGGAGCATCGCCGGCCGACGTTCGCCTGCAATTTCTCATCGAGGCCCTGGTGCTCAGCCTGATGGGAGGGCTTATCGGCGTGGCGGCCGGGGTGGGAGGCTCGTATCTCTTCGGCCAGACCAGCGACATGCGCACGGTGGTGGTGTTCGAATCCATCCTGCTGGCCTTTGGCTCGGCGGCCACGGTGGGCATCTTCTTCGGCTTCTACCCGGCCAACAAAGCGGCGCAACTCGATCCAATCGAGGCCCTGCGACACGAGTAAAACGATAAATATCAAATGGTGAAGGAAAAAATGGTACGGAAAACAGTGATTTTAGGGATTTTGTTGGTACTGATGGTAACGTTGACGGCCTGTAGCGGCATTCCGTTCTTGTCAAAGGGAGGCAGCGGGACGGATACGCCTGACGCCATGCCGGCGCACATTCAACTTCTGGTGGGGACGCTGCTGCTGGAGGAGACGCCCAACGCGGTGACGGCGGAGCAGGCGCAGGAGTTGCTGCCCCTGTGGCAGATGCTTCGCTCCTTGCAGCAGAGCGGCACCGCCTCCCAGATGGAGACCGACGCCGTTCTCAACCAGATCCGGGCGGCGATGACACCTGAGCAACTGGCGGCCATCAAGGACAAGCAACTGTCCCCCACCAGTATGCGGGACATGGCCCAGGACCAGGGCCTCGGCGGAGGTGAGGATGAAGATGAGGCTAGCAGCGGTGGTCCGGGGGGCGGGTTCGGCCCGCCGGGCGGGATGGGACCGCCGGGCGGGGGGGGGGCGCCGGGCGGGATGATGATGCCGGGGGGCGGGATGGACCTCAGCCCCGAGGAACAGGCTACGGCCATAGCGGAGCGGATGAGCTCGGGCTTCGGCCTGGCCCTGATGGACAGGCTCATCGAGGTGCTGGAGGCGCGGGCCGGGCAGGAAGCGGAAGCAGTTACACCCAAACTGGCTTCGTCTTCCCCTTCTTCGCCGCCCGCGTCCAGGCCCACGCCGACAGTCACCCTGGCCGCGCAAACACCCACAGCCACGCCCACGCCGACGGTCAGCCCCTCGGCGACGGCCACTCCAGCGCCCACGCAAGCGCCTACAGAGAGGCCCACGGTTATAGTGGCCGCCACGCCGACGATCATGCCTCCCGCGACGGCTACTCCAGCGCCCACGGAAGGGCCGTCCGAGGCGAAAGTTACGGCTCTGGTCGTGGCCCGTGGGCTGAACGTCAGAAGCGGCCCCGACACGGCCTACCCGGGTCTCGGCCATCTGAGGAAGGGGGATGAGGCGGAGGTCATCGGCTTTCATCCCGACAGCGGGTGGTTACAGATCGTCTTTGAAGAGGCCCCGCTGGGCAGGGGGTGGATCTCCGGCAAGGCGGCTTACGTCACGGTTACAGGCTCGCTCGATGCGCTGCCCGTGGTCGAGGTGCCGCCGTGGCAGCCCACCCCCGCCCCCGTAGCTGAGCAGGCAGCGCTTGATGCGCTGCCTGCGGCCGTTGAGGAGGCGACGCCGCAACCCACCCCCGCTCCCGTGGTGGAACAGGCGACGCCCGAAGCCCTTTCTGCGACCAGCGCTTCTCTGGAGGGCAAACTGGTCTTTCAGACCTCCAGCGGAGGCGATATCTACACCATCAACGTCGATGGGACAAACCTCACCTACCTGACCCACGGCCTGGATCCGGCCTGGTCGCCTGATGGCAGCCAGGTGGCTTTCACTCGCTGGTATCATACCGAGGGCGGCATCTACGTCATCAATGCCGACGGCAGCGGAGAACGCCTGATCTTCGCCGATCCCCAGGCCAAAGCTCCGATCTGGTCGCCGGATGGAACTCGCATTGCCTTCACCTATCAGCATGGAGGACATCTGACAAATTGGAAGAAGTGCCGCACGTTCACTCCTCCTGGCGCGTCTGAGCCTATTCGTTTCTGCTTCGAGATGCCAGCCGATCCGTGGTGGAAACTTGGCGTGGTTCACCTGGAGGACGGCCGCCTTGATGAACTCTACTGTCATAATTATAGCTATTCACCCACCTGGTCACCCGACGGCACACGCATCGCCTACGCCAGCGACCAGGGCCTGGCCCTGACCTGGGAGGGCGCCACCTCGGCCGTCAGCCGGGATCCCAATACCGGCGCCCTGTCAAAAAATAGGACCTTGGACCGCTCCCCGGAGTGGTCGCCCGATGGGACGCGCATCGTTTTCCAATTTCGGTCTCACGACCACTACGAGATCGTGGTCATGAACGCCGACGGCGCGGGACGCACCCAACTGACCAGAAACCCGCCTCTCAACGACCGGGCCATCAACTGCGTTTCTCCGGCCTGGTCGTCCGATGGGAAATACATCGTTTACCTGACGGACGAGAAGGGCCCCCAGGAATGGGAATTCTACGTCATGAACGCTGATGGCAGTGAGCAGCGCCCCATGTTCGAGGCGGGAGTGCTGGATCACCTGACATTCGAATACAACAATGTGGACGAACGGGTAGTATCCTGGGGGAGTTGTCCGGGCGGCTGCCAGGCCACAGCAGAGGAACGGGCCACCGCTATCGCTCTTATGACGGCCACCCCCTGGACGCCTACCCCGACGCCCATCCTGACCACGCCTACTCCCACGCCCACTTTCGCGCCCCCCACCCCCGTCCCCACCCCGACCTTTGTGCCCACCCCGCCCCTGGAGGGTAAGCTGGTCTTTCGGGCCGCCGGCGGTGAGATTTACACCATCCAGGCCGATGGCACGAACCTCACCCGCCTGACCGATGGCCTGGACCCGGCTTGGTCGCCCGATGGCAGCCAGGTAGCCTTCGCTCGCTGGAGTGACCAAAAGGGGGTCTACATCGTCAACGCCGATGGGGGAGGCGAAAGTCTCATCTACGGCTGGGATGAGGCCCGAACGCCGGACTGGTCACCCGCTGGAACGAGCCTGGTCTTCACTCGTCAGTACGGGCAGGACCCGGAATCCATCTCTAAAATCTCGGTATTCCACCTGGAGAGCGGTCAGTTTATGGATCTGTTTTCTCAAGATCGCAGCTACTCTCCGGCCTGGTCGCCGGATGGTTCGCGCCTCGTCTACGCCAGCGACCGGGGCCTCCACTGGACCAGCACAGAGTTATCGGCCCAGGCCGCAAGCAGCGATCCGGCTGGCCTGTCCCTGGCGTCCAAGCCGGGGGATGGGGCGCCGGCCGGGTCGCCAGATGGACAACGCGTTGCTTTCCATACCTGGCAGCACGATCACTACGAAATATGCGTTATGAACAGCGATGGGAGTGGCCGCCTGCGCCTGACCGAAAGCTCGGTGGTCGCCGCCCGGTCGGTGAACAGCGCCTCCCCGACCTGGGTGGGCAACGACCACATCGCCTATCTGACCGACCGCAGCGGTAGCTGGGAACTATACATCATGCGTGCCGACGGCAGTGGGCAGCGGGTGATGTTTGAAACGGCTTTGGAGGGCCTGACCTTCGACCGTGTTTCTCTCTTCGACCGGGTTCTGGACTGGACCCCCTGAACAGAACCAACACACAAAAGAGCCGCGAACTAACACGCGGCTCTTCGTCGTAATAACAGGGCTTCGGCCTTGCGGAACCCCCTGGCCTCCAGCCGG
>DAOULT010000151.1:0-4062 GCA_034417895.1 Anaerolineae bacterium
TCGATGAGGGCGATACCTGAAGCCTGGCCGCCGTCCAGGCTGCGGGCCAGGCGCGGCAGGAGCGGCCTCAAAACGTCCAGGGCGCCTGTGAGGGCCGCCGCCTCCCTGCCCACCACGACCTCTTCCAGTGCGGCCAGGGCTTCGAGTTGGGCGGCCAGAGCCTTCGCGGTCTTCTCTAACTCGCTTAAGTCTATCACAGCCATCCTCCTCGTCAATGTCCTAACATGGTCTTGATCTGGGCGCGCTCCAGCCTCTCCAACTGCACCTGGCCGAAGCGGGACAGCTTGCGGGCCACGTCGGTGATGCGCAGGCTTTGAGCGCAGCCCTCGCCGCCGGCCACGTCGAGGACAGCCTGGTTGTCGCCGTAGATGAGGAGGGCGCAGTCCTGGGCGTCTATCTTGTGGCGCTGGAGGTGCCTGCGCAGGGCTTCCACGCCCTTGAGCAGGGTCAGGAACTCGGCCCTGGTGTTGTCGAAGTGGGGGCCGAAATGCAGGGCTTCGTGGCCGTTCAGCACCCTGCCGTCCGGCCCGACGATGACGTAGGAGCCGTAGCCCCATTCCTGGCCGCCCGCCACACCTCCATCGAAAAAAATTGTGTATCTTTCCACGTTCACCTCCTTTCACGGTGTACCAACCAACGGCGAAGAAGGGAGTGGCGGCATTGGCAGCCACCACTCCCAGGGTTGGTCGCTCAGGCGGCCTCTTCGTGGGCTCCGACGGCGGCTCGCTCTTCTCTCCGCTTCAGCAGCCGTTGCCGCAGGCGGGCCAGCTCCAGCGGCTCGAACAGCGACAGCGGGTCTTTGGCCAGGGCCACGCCGCAGAAGAAGGCGGCCACCACGTAGTCGTTGGCCAGGCTCAGGAAGGCATCCTCGACGTCGTGGACGAGGGTGAACGCCTCCTCTTTGTCCTCCACCAGTTCCTCTACCCGGTCCAGCACTGCGCCGATCTTCTCTGAGATGGTCGGGTCTTCGGCGTTACAGAGCACCAGGTCTCCGATCAGAAAGCCTACGTCTTCTTTGGTCATTGTGCCGAACATTTTGCGTTACCTCCTTACGTCTGATATAATTGGTATGCCGGCGGTTCTGGTTTGTTACCTCGCCGCCGGTTGGGGAGTGGTGTGTGCTCACCGCTCCCCGCTTTACTTATCGCCTCGGCGGACAGGGCGATTGTTCACTTTTTTATCCTGTCTCATCACCTCCTTACAACAAAAGTGGCCTACCCGCCATATCCAGCAGGTAGGCCACATCGTTGTCTAAATAAACGCGATGTGCTATAATCTCGTTAGCCCGTCTGCTGGCTAGTTCAGTGGGCGGGTTAGGGCCGTGTTAGGTGTGTCAGCACCTACGCGGCCCGACGCATTTCTGCGGGTTCGGCGCTCTCTCCCTCCTCGCAGTCTTTGATGTACTCTCTTAGAAAGCGCCGTAGCACTTGGGCCAGGGTCAGGTCTTCTTGTTCCGCTTTGGCCCTAGCAGCCTCGAATAATTCACTTGATAGCCGAAAGCGGTATGATTTGTCTTTCTCCATCTGTGTATCCCCTTAAGTGCTACACTCTTATTATAACGCATCTTTTTTCTTTTGTCAAGCCCCAATTCACCGTTTTC
Organism: Anaerolineae bacterium; assembly: GCA_034417895.1. Lineage (GTDB taxonomy): Bacteria > Chloroflexota > Anaerolineae > CAZYHC01 > CAZYHC01 > DAOULT01. The sequence continues at coordinate 1,601 of DAOULT010000151.1, forward strand.
CAGAAACTTTAAACTTTCAGCCTCCGCCAATGTAATAATAACGCAACTTAATGTACAGATATAGTAATAAAAATGATATGTATGTACATCCTGACCGAAAAATTCACCCTCAAAACTTACAGTAAACCACTATCTTAACATAACCATATTATCTACCAACATCTCCGGCCATAAAACTCACCAGCCTGGAAACAAAAAAGCCCGGAGCCATTGTCGGCTCCGGGCTGTCGTGTCGCGCCTGTTGGCATTTGTGGTACATCCACGCCCACTCCAGGTCGGGCCAGTCACGCCAGCGCCGGCCACCTGATCAGACCAGGCAAAACCTGCAAGTCAACCTATGGGTTTTGACGTTCCAGAGAGACCAAAAACGTCAAGTCAACTTGACAGTTTTGGCCCTTTACACCTGCCAAACCGTTGGGATATCCCAACGGTTTGATCGCCAGGTTGAAGCTGTAAAACCGTGAAGTCAACTTCACAGTTGGCTGGCGCTGGCCGCTGCTCAAGATAGGCCGGGCTGGTGCACCAAAAGAAAAAGGGCGGCTATTGAGCCGCCTTTCGTTGTTTCAGTACCCAGTATAAACAGAAAGTGCCCCTCAGGGCATTAGTGGTTTTCGGACTTCCTAGTGGGTATATGAACTATACCTACCTTCTATAAACGTCTCAGTGCCCCTCAGGGCATTAGTGGTTTTCGGACGAAAGATTTAAGTGAATGGACCATTCAGTCTACGTTTTAGTCTCAGTGCCCCTCAGGGCATTAGTGGTTTTCGGACAAAGCTACGCCCGGGCCGTTGGTCGGGAACTCGTCCGTTTAGTCTCAGTGCCCCTCAGGGCATTAGTGGTTTTCGGACAAACGAGTAAAGCGTAGCTATACAATTAACCAACGATAGGTCTCAGTGCCCCTCAGGGCATTAGTGGTTTTCGGACATTAATCTTGGCGGTGCGCTCAAAACCCAAACATATATAGGGTCTCAGTGCCCCTCAGGGCATTAGTGGTTTTCGGACCTTGCGTATTATCAAGAAGAAGAGGAGGAAGGGGAAGAGTCTCAGTGCCCCTCAGGGCATTAGTGGTTTTCGGACTTTTGTTCAGTTACCAACTTGGCTTCATTAATGGATTGTCTCAGTGCCCCTCAGGGCATTAGTGGTTTTCGGACGGTACATTAGCTACTGTGGCAGTAACTGCTGGATTATCTGTCTCAGTGCCCCTCAGGGCATTAGTGGTTTTCGGACCGATAGTTAATCAGGATAATCTTACTCCTGCTCCTTGTGGTCTCAGTGCCCCTCAGGGCATTAGTGGTTTTCGGACCGCAGTTTACACCCGGCTCTACAGCCCGTCCAACGATTTCTTTGCTTCGTTTTCTTTTTCCTTATATTTGTCTCAATTGAACCCATCATTTTCACCTCCAGAAGCATTACATAAACCGGGTGTAATTTTTGGTTTTTTGGGCCTTCTCTCTCCGACGCACAATCAAAGGATCTCGCTCCGTTGATCTCCTCGCCCATCGTGTAGGCCAGCCAGGTAGAATCGGCTTGATGTTCTCTCTGATACCTAGTATAATACATGTTGCCTTTTTTGTCAAACCAACTCCTCACTTCCCCTCTCTAAGCAGATGGGATGGCTTCTCAGTATCATCCCAACAACAGACAGAAACCAGACTAGTTCGGAGGCCTGACTATGAAACTGAGACAATGTTTGGATCGGTATAATTGGTACATGCTGCGCGCTATCGCTCTGGCTAGAGATCTGAAACGTGCCCGGGAACCGACCAAAAGCGACCTGGTTGATTTGCTCGCCCATGACATCCTATCGAAAAGCGGCGGGGAACTTTCCGCCAGTCCCCTGTCCGATGAGGCACAACTGGCCCTGGAGAGCCTCATCGCCCACAGCGGCCAGATGCCGCTCAACAAGTTCTGTCGGCGTTTCGGCCACGTCCGCCCCTACAAACCCTGGCGCCAAGACAGTCCCCATCATCCCTGGCGCTCCCCTATCTCCCCCGCCGAAATCCTGTGGTATCAGGGCCTCATCTTCAAATCCACTCAACGGCAAGGGCTATGGGAAAAGGAATACATCGTCATCCCGGAAGATCTCCTGGCCCTCCTGCCTCCAGTCGAAACCCAATCCCTTCCCGCCCTGATAGAGAGCGCCTCAACTCCATCCCACGTGGTCAAAGCCGATTTGCTGTACGACGTTTGCCTTTTCCTGGGCTTCCTCAACAGTCAGGATATCATTCCCCTCCACGGACGCTGGCTTCCTCCTCGTCAGATGCAAGCCCTCAACCGTCTGTTCAGCGCCCCTGAGGATCTGACGAAGGTGCGTAGTGAGAAGCGGACGGGCCGCCTGCGCTTCATCCACTACCTGTGCGAGACCACGGGGCTGGTGGCTCTCGCCGGACGATACCTCAAGCCGACTCCGATGGTCGCCTCGTGGCTGGCCGAGGGTCGGCGAGAGAAATTGCTCACTTTAT
>DAOULT010000152.1:0-6819 GCA_034417895.1 Anaerolineae bacterium
CCACTTCTTCCGTATCCAAGCCAACGCCCCAGGGCCACCATTCCCAGAGCGGGGAAGACGAAAATGGCCGGAATGGCCCCTACGGTGCGGGAGAAATTGGGCGCATCCTGGCTGAAGATGGAAGGGGCCAGCATAACCACCAGCCACGTCCAGAGGAAGACGAAGGTGGAACGGCCATAGTAACGACTCAAGTCGTTACTACTCAAGCTGACCACCACTCCCAGGACGAAGAAAACAGCCAGCAGGGGGTCGAAGACAGGCCGCCAGGTCAGGTTGTGAGTGAGGGCCACGTCGCCCCGAAAGGTGAACATCCCGGCCACGGCCAGCAGGTTGGAGGCCATGGCCCCTATCGCCTTCCCGCCGCTCACCTGTGGATTGAAAATGGAAACCAGGCCGGGATGGCCGGTGAAGGATTGGGGGTGCAGCCAGAAATAATAGCCCAGGGGCAGAAAAACGACGAACGAGACCAGGGCCAGGATGCCCCATCCTGTCAGATACCTCCCGGCCTGGGGGCGGTCGGTAAGAGCCTGGTAAAGCAAAAAGGCGCTGACCACGACGGGCGCCAGCCGGCCAGCGGGGTGAGCGTAGGGCATCAAGCCCAGAAAAAGGCCGCTCCAGAGATAATAGCTCGCTTTGCGTTCCTCCACGCCGCGCCACAGGAAGTAGAAACAGCCTATCTCCAGGAAGGGCAGGGTGACGCCCCGAATGGCATAGCGGCTAAAGTGGATGTGCCAATAGGAAATGGCGGTGAGAAAGGCGGTCAGAGCGGCGATCCAGACCGCCTCATGGGAGGAGGGATGAGGCGAGGAAAGCGGATGGCGACGGAAAAGGGTGCGGACGAAAGGATAGGCGATCAAAATGGTAGCCAGCCCCACCAGAGCCGAAGTGAAGCGTAAGGCAAATACGTTGGCTCCCAATAGCCAGCAGAAAAGGGCTTGCAGATAAGTGTAAAGCACCTCACGTCCCCCGTTGGCTTCCAGGAAAAGAGGCCACTGGCCCTCCAGGACGCGCACGGCATCGAGGGCGTTATAGGCTTCGTCGAACTGAAAGCCCGGCGGCACCGAGGTCAAATGAAATAGTCTATAAGCGGCGGCGACGAGCAAGATGACGCTCACGATCAGCCACGCTTTTCGCCGCTCGAAAACTCGCTTTTCTCGCATACCACGCCCGTTTTGGGATAAATGATTACCAGGCACGATTCCCTATCGTTTCCATCGGCCACTGCGAACAATGTGATTTTACCACACCTCAAGCCTACAATCAAGCTATCTGGAGTCTGCGTAGCGTCCAGATTGTTGGTAGTGCCTCATCCCTGGCTCCGACCTTTTTGACAACCCGTGTGCTTTACTGTAGAATAAATATGGAACGGTCAGAGGAGAGAGGGGGCCTGGGGTCTGGCCCAGGCTCAATAATAGTCATTACGAGAAAATCGGGGAGAAAGAAAGCGATGAAAAAAATTATCTGGCGAGCCATCCTCATCGGCATCCTGGGCGTCCTGGCTGTCGGCCACGTCGTCCCGGCCCTGCCCGTCCAGGCCGGCGGCCCCTGCCCGGCGCTGCCTGCCCCTACTGGCGCTGTCGTCACCGTCTCCTCGGAGGCAGAGCTGCGCGACCAGGCTCACAACGCCGCGGCCGGCACCACGATCATGATCGCGGCCGGCGTTTATAACCTGCAAGACTTCATCTACGTGGTGAATGGGGGGCTTACCCTGCGGGGCGCAAGCGGGAACCGTGACGACGTGATCCTGGATTTTGGAGGGATGGAATCCGGGCATTTCGGCATCCTGGTGGAAGCCGACGACGTGACCATCGCCGATCTCACCATTCGCAACGCCCACGATCATGGAGTGTCCATCCAGGGCCGCGACCGGCCCACGCTGTACAACCTGCACATCCAGGACATCGGGGACCAACTGGTCAAAGTCAATCCCTACGGTGATGGGAGTGAGGATGGGCTGCTGGCCTGCTCACGCCTGGAGTACACGACCAGCGCGCCCGATTCCTACACCAACGGCATCAGCGCCCACCAGGCGCACAGATGGGTCGTGCGGGACAACGAGTGGTATCGCATCCGTGGGAACGAGGGCTACACCGGCCCCGCCATACTGTTCTGGGGCGAGTCCTCGAACACCATAGTAGAGCGCAATTTGCTGGTCAACTGCTATCGGGGCATCGCTTTTGGAAACCCCGGCCAAAGCGGCGTGAACCACACCGGCGGGATTGTGCGCAACAATTTTATCTACAGCGAGATGGAGAACGACGTGGCCGTGGAGATGACCCACGCTCAGGGCTGGCTGGTGGCGCACAACACGGCCCTTCTTCTCGGTTCCCCTCCGGATCTGACCTGGGGCATGGAAGCGCGCTACAGCGAGAGCCAGGGCACCTTCGCCTACAACCTGACCAACAAGGATATCTGGAACGACCGCGATGGGGCCAGCGGTGTGTTGACAGGCAACGTCACCAACGCCCAAGAGAGCTGGTTCGCGGACGCCGCCGCAGGCGACCTGCACCTGCTCGCCACGGCCGCGGTCGCCATTGACCAGGCGGCGACGCTGGCCGAAGTGACCGACGATTACGACGGGGAGGCGCGGCCCATCGGCCCGGCCCCCGACGTGGGCGCGGATGAGTACGGCGTGTCCCCGTCCCCACCCGCCGCCGTGACCGACCTGCGCGTGGCTCACGCCGCAGCCGAGGCCGGCACGCTGACGGCCACCCTGCGCTGGACCGCGCCGGCGAACGCGGTCACCACCACCCTGCGCTACAGCGATACCCTGATTACCGAGGCGAATTGGGCCAGCGTCCCCCTCTTCGCCGACACCCTGCCCGGCAGCGCCGAGACTTGCACGGCGACGGTGTCCTACGAGAGCGGCACGGTCTACTTTGCCCTCAAGTCGCAGAATGGCCGGGGGGATTGGTCAGACCTGTCCAACAACGATTTCTGGCCGCATTGGGATCTGTCTTTGCCCCTCGTGATCAAAGCCGGATAAGCGCTCTCATTTCGGGAATCCTTGAGCCAGGCCCAAAAATCCCAACCCGGACCTGTCCGCAGAGTCAAAGATGGAGCCGGTCAAGGCGGTGATACTTCGGTGGCAATCTGGAGGGTGACGATATTGACGGTAGTATAAACGAACTCGGCGAAGACCCAGCCCTCGCGCCCCTCTTCTGTTCGCACCTGAAGCCAGGTGCCAACCTCGTTGCGGGCCAGGAGTTCCAGGCGGTCGTTTTTTTTCAGTTGGCCGATGACGCCATAGGTGGTGTCCGGCCCGGTGCGGAAATTGAGCACCTCGACGCTGACCAGGCCGGTCGGGACAGGGGTAGGGGTAGGAGTAGGGAGCGGAGTAGGCGTGGCGGTCGGGGCCGGCGTCGGCACGTCAGGGGCGGGCGTAGAAGGCAGTTGAGATGAAGATGACGGGGCTGTCGCCTGAGCAGGCGCCGACGAGGTGGGCGGCTGAGAGACGGCGGGGGACGCCTGGGAAAGGGCCATGGCGGTCACGGTCTGGGCCACGATGGCCGACCGGTCCACTTCCGGGCCGGGCCTGCTCCTGAGATAGAGCACAGCCATGGCAGTGGAACTCAGGCAACAGATGACCACCAGGATAGTGATGATGACAGGAGATAGACGACGCTTTTTAGGATATAAGTCCATTGGCAGGCTCATAGGCGGGATCCCTTTTTCTTAACTTGCACAGAGGCGACCACGATGGTATTATACTCTACACCTCCTTGTTGGTCAAGCTTTGACAGACCTCAGCCTGCGCCAGAGCGCCTGTCGCAGCGTCCTCACCTCCTCCACCCCCAGCAGAGAAACGAGCACCATGTAGATCGCAAAGCCCACCCCTCCGGCCACCACCACCGTGATCAGTCCATTAGTGAAAGTCACCTCCTCTCCCCGCCACAGCCCCTCGCGGAGCAGCCACACCACCCCGCCCATTACGGCTGTGGCTAACAGCGTTTTAAGGGTGGTGGCTTTCAGCCTTTGCCCCCGCAGGTCGGCCAGGCGGCGCTGAGTCAGGATCAGCATGGTCAGGGCGTGGGCGGTGTGCTTGGCCGAGTCGGCCAGCACCAGGCCGATCATGCCCAACGGCCCCATGAGCGCCAGAGCCACGATCAGATAGACGACCACGCTGAAAACCCCGACCAGGGCCGGGGTCAAAGTATCCTGGCGGGCGTAGAAAGCGTAGTTTAGAGGCCAATCGACCGAGGCGAAGATCAGCCCCACCAGGTAATAACGCAGGGCCAGAGCAGTCCAGGTTGTGTCGTAGGCTTTGAACTGGCCGTGCTGGAAGATGAGGGCCACGATGGGCGCGGCTAAAATGAACAGGCCGACCGTAGCCGGGACGATCAGAACCAGCACCAGGCGTAGCCCCGTAGCCAGAGTACGCCTGTAGCCTTCCCAATCGGCCTGGACGCTGAGACGGGACAGGGAAGGCAACACGGCCAAAGAGATGGCGACCGCCACCAGCCCGTGAGGGAACTGAATGAGGGTGGTGGCGTTCTGCATCCAGGCGATGCTCTGGGGGCCGGTGCGCGACGCCAGGTTGCGGTCGATGGCGACCTGAATCTGGCTGATGACCAGCCCGGCCACGACGGGCAGATAGAGGATCAGGATGCGACCCAGACCAGGGTGGGAGAGAGTGAGGGAAAAGGTGAAACGCATGTCGCGCAGGCCCGGCCACTGCATGACCACCTGGAACACAGACCCCACCAGCAGCCCCAGGGCCACGCTGGCGACGCCTAGCCTGTCGGCCAGAAGAACGGCCCCCACCACAATGCTGGCGTTGAAGATGGCGGCCGTAAAAGCCGGGTAGGTGAACCGCTTCAGGGCGTATAGCAGCCCGGTGGTGATGCCCGACAGGCTCAAGAAGATGACCGCCGGCACGGTCAGACGCATCAGGCGGGCAGTCTCGGCCAGCAGGTCAGCCTCGAACCCGCCGCCCAGAAGCCAGGCCATCTGGGGGGCGAATATCTCCAGGATAAGCACCACCAAGCAGAGAGCCACCGCCGTCAGGCAGAGCATCAGGCTGACCAGACGCCATAGCTCCTCCCGCCCTCTAGAGGTGGCGTAATCGCTGAAGACAGGCACCAGGGCGGAGCTGACCATCCCTCCCACCAGCAGATCGTAGAGCATGGTAGGCACGATGGCCGCCACCCGGTAGGCGCTGACCAGCCCAGTAGCCCCAAAAAGGTGAGCGATGACCGTCTCCCGCGCCAGGCCCAGGACGCGGCTGACCACGTTGCCCAGGGCGATGATCCCCGCCGCTCTGGCGATCCCTTCTTTTTCGACGGGAGCAACCAGGGAAGAGGCTGAGGCTTCTGGCGATGGATTCATAGCTCGTTTGAGTCCCTGTATCGTTGCAGGATGGTCTCAATAATACCCGTCGTGGAGTAGCCTGGCAAATAGGGCAAAACACGCACTTCCCCGCCGTAAGCGGCCACAATCCGGGCTTCGGGTAAAGCCTTACCTGCCTCCTGTCCCTCGTCTACCGTGTAATCTCCGCCCTTGACGTAGACATCGGGTTTCAGGGTTTCCACCAGCTTCTCCGCCGTATCCTCCTCGAAAATGGTCACGTAATCGACGCAGGCCAGCGCCGCCACCAGGCCAGCTCGCTCCCCCTGGGGCACGATGGGGCGTTTCTCACCCTTGAGCCGCCGGGCCGAATCATCGCTGTTGAGACCGACGATGAGCACGTCGCCCAACTCCCTGGCCCGCCGCAAATAGTCAACGTGACCCACGTGCAGCAGGTCAAAGAGACCGTTAGTAAGGACCACACTTCGACCCTCTGCCCGCAGCCTGCGGCGTATATTCAGCGTTTCCTCCCTGGATACAATCTGGCCCAAATGTTTCGCCCTCATCTGGAAATTACAACACAATTGACACTATCTTACTCCAATTCGGATAATATGGCAAACGGAGGCATAAATGAGCAGAGGCATCCCCGCCATGTCGTCAGGACGGAGATGCCTCGCCTCATTGTAGAGCGTGTTTGGAAAGTTTTCTGGTCTCGCGGCGACCCTACTATTTGGCCCCCTTACTCAATCTGCCAGGGGCCGCGCCCTTGCGAAGCGCACGGCGCTTTCCTTAACGAATCATCAGACGGATTCACCTTCGACGAGGGCCTTGATATTGACCAGGGCCGACTCGGTCTCTCTCTCGTTGAGCTTCTCCACCACCAGTCTGTCCGCTATGCGGCCCAGGATGAAGCCCGGCACATTGTACTCCACAGTCAGGTCTATCCTGGTGCCGTTATCTTCGGGCCGGAAAAGCCACCGCCAGGCGCTATCAATGCCACCACTGGTCTCTACCACGATCCTCTCGTTCCGAACGTACTCACTGACCAGACTCTCGCCCTCAAAACGAAGACCGACCATTTTGAAGACCCAGTTCCAACGAGTGCCCAGGCCGGGCCAGTCAGTGATATCCCAGACCTCGATCATACTGGGCAACCACTCAGGCTGTCTCTCTACGGCGTCCATGAAGGAAAAAACCTCTTCCACAGGGGCCTTGATTAAGATGCTCTTGTTCACTTTAGCCATTTCAGGTGCCTCCTTTTATATTCAGGCCCGATCCTGAGCAGGCGGCGGCGGGCAGCCGTTGTTTTCGGCCGGGCCAGCCTCAGCAGGGCAGGCGTCCACATCGTCGGCCAGGCCGTCGCCGTCCGAATCGGGCGCAGGCGGCGGCGGACAGCCGTCGTTATCAGCCGGGCCAGCCTCAGCAGGGCAGGCGTCCACATCGTCGGCCACACCATCGCCGTCCGAATCGGGCGCAGGCGGCGGCGGACAGCCGTCGTTATCAGCCGGGCCAGCCTCAGCAGGGCAGGCG
>DAOULT010000153.1:0-44772 GCA_034417895.1 Anaerolineae bacterium
CGGAAGGATTTGAAAAACAGATTAAATATCTACTCGAAAACTATAACGTTATATCCTTTGACACTTTTATGGAGAGCGTTAAAAGAGAAAAAACCCTTCCGAAAAATTCTGCGATCATTACCTTCGACGATGGTTATCAAGATAATTACCTGAATGCCTACCCAATTTTGAAGAAATATAACGTACCGGCCACGATCTTTCTAGCCACGAACCACATCGATTCTTCATCCCCCTTTTGGTGGGATGAAGTTGCTTACCTGATAAGCAAAACCAGGGCGCCTCACCTCAGTCTGGCGCGCTTAGGGGAGTATGGTCTGGAAAATCCGGCCCAGAAACGGAGAGCGATAAACGCTATTGCCGGAAAGCTGAAAAGGCTGGACGAAGGACAAAAAAGGGAGGCCATAAACGAACTGGCTGCCCAGGCAGTAGTCAGCATCGATGAGCAGGCCATGAAAGACGCTCATCTGTCCTGGGAAGAGGTGCGCGAGATGAGCAGGGGCGGCGTAAGTTTTGGCGCCCACACAGTTACCCACCCTATTCTCACCAAAGTGTCTTACGAGCGGGCCAGATACGAAATCTCAGAATCGGTGTCAAGGATTCAAAGGGAGCTGGATCAGGAAGTGCGCTTCTTTGCCTATCCAAACGGGGCAAGGGGCGATTTTAACGAGATGACCAGAAATATCTTAATAGAAAATGGAATTATATCCGCTGTTAACCTCGTTTATGGGATAAACGACCTATCCAACGGTGATTTGGATCTTTATGCTCTGAAAAGAATACTTATCACCAGCGATCACTTTCCCATCTTTGTGACGAAAATGAGCGGCATACTGGACACTTCGCCTTAAGACCCAAAGGGTCTTGGAGACCCTTTGGGTCCGAAAGTCGTCTGAACTCAGGAGGACCGGGTTGAAAAAAACGTTTTTCAGGTTGGTTTTTTTATCGTGCTGGCTGACAGTGACCAGTTGCGCTTTCTTTCCGCTGAGGCCGGACGCTAACGCTTCGCTGTCTGCCAGCGCTACCCGGTGGACTGTCTGGGCTGAAAGCTCTATCCACAAGACCAGACGAGAAGAAGCCCCACCGCCTCAAACCTACGTCTGGGATGGGAACGAAATACACCTCAAAGCGGCCAGGAACGAAAATGAACCATTCCAACTTGTGATTAGAGCCTGGGATGGAGGGCTATCAAACGTGTTCGTGGAGGTGAGCGATTTATCCGCCGAGCAGGGCAAAATCCCCGGCCGCGAGGTAACTCTATTTTTTGAACACTACATCGAGATCACCACGCCTTCGGGTTACTACTACGATGAGGGGCAGGGTTTCCGCATCGACCTGAGACCAGAGCGCAACAACGTAGATGAGCTGACGAGCAGAAAGGGGTTTTACCCCGACGCCCTGCCTCCTCTGACCAAACCTTTTCCCGTCGAGGCGGACCAAAATCAAACTGTCTGGATCAACGTCCACGTCCCCGCCGAGATCCTGGCCGGAGATTATACCGCTCAGGTCACGGTCTCCAGCGACCAGGGACGAATAAGCCTGCCGCTCAGGGTGACCGTCTGGGATTTCACTTTGCCGACCGAACTGTATTTCAAAACCAGCCTCTTCATAGTAGAAGACACGTTCCGGGCAGAGTATTCCGGCCTCAGCCAGGAGGAGATAGAGGAGCAAAGCCCGGCTTATCTGGCTCTCCTCAAAAAGACTTACCGACGCCTGGCTCAACAGGGCTTTTTCACTCTCACCCTCAACATCGCGCCCGCAATAGAGGTGAAAGAAGGAGAGCTGAAGGTTAATTTTACGCACTGTGATGAATTAATGACTTATCTGTTTCACGATTTGAATTATTCCTTGTTGCTTATGCCCATTCCCTGGGAGCTTAGCGAGGCGCTCAGCGCCTATGCAGTCTATGGAGAAGCTCTGGACATCGACCGGGATAAACTGGAAGAGACCAAAGCCCTCCTGAAAGAGTACCTGAGACAGGCTATCGACCATTACGCCCAAAAAGGCTGGCTGGATAGAGTTTACTTTTTCAGCGTTGATGAACCGCATAGCCCTGAAGCCTACGACGAAGTGAGAGCCTGGTCCGACTTTGTGAAGGGGATCAACCCTGGGGTCAAGGTGCTGCTCACCGAACAACCTCTACCTGAGAGCCAGGAGCAGGGCAGCCTGGCAGGCTACGTGGATTTCTGGTCGATAGCCACGAACGTCGTCTCTGGCGCGGACACCCCCTTTTCCACCGAAGATTTGATGAAAGCGGTGGAGGAGAGAAAAAAGGCTGGTGAAGAAGTGAGCTGGTATGGAGCAATGATGCTGGAGCCTACGCCCTCTCTCAACCTGGACCGGCCAGGCATCTCGGCGCGTATCATCCCCTGGATGAGCTTCAAATATGGGTTCGATAGCTTTCAATATTGGGACCTGGACTACTGGTACTACGCCAATCCCTGGCAGCAGCCCCTCACCTGGAACGATCATTTTAATTCTGGAGATTTCTTCAACGGCGAAGGGTCGATCGTTTACCCCGGCAATCAAATCGCACGGTTCACCACGCAGGCGAACGTGAGCGGCTTCATCCCTTCCATCAGGTTCGAGCTTTTGCGCCAGGGACACGAAGATTACGAGTATCTCTTTCTGCTCCAACAACTGGGGGGGAATCCCAGAGAAATTGTCGATCAAATCCTGACCTCGGTTGTGAAATGGGACAGAGACGAGATGAGGCTGTTGGCGGCCCGAGAGCAACTGGCTAAAGAGATATTGCTGAAATCAGGCCGGGAGGTCGCCGAGCAGGAATTTCTTCCCATCCCCCCACCTTCGGCGGAGTATCTGCAAGCGCCGGAGAGCGGCAAAGAACTTTGCTATGACCAGTATAAAATCGATCCCGACTGCGTTGGAGACGAGGACTGGTGCACAGCCTACTACGAGCTATACTGCGACACCGGCCAGGAGCCAACCGAACAGGAAGTGGAGGCCCATATAGCCAGACGTAACCGCTAAAAACGGGGAAGGCTCAAGCCGCCGCTTACGACCCCGGTTTGAGCCGTAGAAAGCACACAGAACTTTAGAGCGTGTGCTTTGTGATTTTTGCTTTTGACATCGCTCAGAAACATAGGGTAGACGCTGCGAAATCAGTCTCAGTCAGGAGAATTTGATGATAAAAAAAGTCATAGTATTTTGCTTCAGCTTATTGCTTGTTTTGCCTTCCATTTTGACTCTCCCAGGCCCCGCAGTGCAGGCCGCCCGGCTGGCAGCTACCCCGGCGCCGGCGCCAGTAGCTGTGATCAGGCAGCCAGTCAACAATACAGTTATATGGGGCCAGGTGCCTATCATCGGAGACGCCCTCAATTCTGCTTTTGATTATTACAAGGTCGAATACGCGGCGGAAGGACAAGAGCAGGCCGAGTGGATGCTTATCGGCTTCTTACATCGGATTCAGGTGGCTGCCGACACCCTGGAAGTGTGGGACACCACCCTTGTACCAGAAGGGAGCTATCAAATCCGCCTCAGAGTTATAGATAAGTCGGGGAACTACCGGGAATACCTGGTGCGGGGGCTTACAGTGATCCGTGAGCAGGCGACGGCTACGCCAACGGCCACCCTGGCCGCCCCCACAAACGAGCCACCTGCCACGCGGCCTGCACTGGCCGAGAGCCAACCTGCCACGCCCGTTTTAACGCCCACGCCCGGCCTGACCCAAACGGCTCCGCTCCAGCTACCGGCGATCTCCAGCTATGACACTACCCTGGCTAAACTGGACTATGGAGAACACATCCTGCAAGGTTACGGGGGGAGCGTCGATTACTTCTTCACCATTCCTGACAACTGGCTCTTGCTGGAGGGCAGCTATCTAAACCTGCACGTCAGCTACACTTCCGCCGCCCCAAAGGAGATGGAAACGGGTGTGCTCTGGATGAACGCCAGGTTGATAGTAGACATCGACGATAAAACTCAAGTCAGCACCCCTTTATCCCCAGGGACGACGGAAGAGTCATATCTGAACGTGGTGCTTCCTCCGGGCCTTTTTGCCGATCCCAAGAAGCCCAACCATAGCATTAAAGTTACCCTGGATGTGGACGGAGAATGCTACTGGGTTATGTCCTTTCGCCTGAAGATACACCCCGATTCCTTTATGCATTTTGAATACAAGCGGAGTCCTGTGCCTGCCGATTTAGCCCTGTATCCCCGGCCCTTTGTGCAAAATTCTCTGGAGCCGGACGCAGTACGCTTCGTGCTGCCGCACCAGCCTACCAGCCACGACCTGGCTAATGCTCTGGCTATCAGCGCCAAATTAGGCCAGCTATCCCACGGCCAGGCGGCCATCAGCTCGACCACAGATATACAACTATTAGAGCAGCCGGCCCACACCGAGCCTCTCATCGTCGTCGGCAAGCCCCAGGATAACCGTCTCATCGCTCGCCTGGCTTCATTGGTAGATGCGCCTGTAGCCCTCGGAAAGCGGGAGATGCTGCTGTCTAGCCGGGGGCCGAATAGCGCGACTCCGGGGCAACCTTTCAATTATACTATTACCGTGACCAACACCACGGACAGAACCGCCACCGGTCTGGCTGTGACCGACATCTTACCTCGCGGCAGCCAATTCCTGGCTTGTGCGCCACGGTGCAGCCAGGAAGGAAGAAATGTATTCTGGACGTTAGACCCTCTGGCCCCCCAGGAAGCGACCACTGCTACCCTTACCCTGCAAGCCATGAGTACTGTGACCAATACGATTATCGAGAACAGCGTCATTTTGACCGGCAGTAACAGGGCCGTGCTTAACGCCAATACATTCGCCACCGCTGTAGGCTCCTCCGGCGATTTGAAACCAGAAAACGGAGTGTCGCTCTCCTCTGGAGAGGGATTCTTTTTCATCACCCCGGACGGAAGGGAAGTGGCCGAGAACGATGGTATCATCCAGGAGTTCCATTCACCCTGGAATACCAGACAGGCCATCCTGGTGGTCACGGGCCTGACCGATGAAGCCCTCTACAAGGCCAGCCAGGTGTTGAGCACCCAGACTTACTTCCCTGGCATGCAAGGCTCTTTCGCCTTGATTCAGGGAATTTTGCCCCCCATAGGGGACAAAGAAGAGGTTTTGAAAGAACAGGTAACTTTTGCTGACCTGGGCCTGGATGACGAGATAGTTTCTACATTACTGGATACCAGTTATATATATTATAGCTTCAGACTCCCGGCGGCCTGGACCATTGGCGCTGAGACTTATCTACAGTTGCATTTCAGCCATTCCCAGTTAATTGATTTTAGAACATCCTGGCTGGGTGTGTCGTTCAATGGTAAGCCCTTAATCACCGTTCCTTTGAATGAAAGCAACGCTTCCAGGGGTATTCTGGAGGTCTATCTCCCGCCTACGGAGGCCTGGAGTGGCATAAATGAGGTGGTGGTCAGCGTCTCCCTGACCTGGGGCGAAGAGTGCGTCGATCCCAGAGCAGGAGGGGCCTGGTTAGTAATTTATAAAGATTCCTTTCTGCATTTCTCCTATCAGAAACAACAGTTAGACCTGACTTTGAATCTGGATCAGTTCCCTTATCCCTTTGCCGGTAGTTCTGATCTCAAAAATTTGGCTTTTGTATTGCCTGGTGAACCTACCATCGTAGAGCGAGAAGGAGCTACCCGCCTGGCGGCCCAGATAGGCTACGGGTCAGGCGGCGACCACTTTGCCCCGCTGGTCGTTTTCGGCGATGACGTCAGCCAGGAGATTAAAGAAAATTACCACCTCATCGCTATAGGCCGGCCAACAGCCAATAGCCTTATCCGCGCCGTAAACAGCCAACTGCCGCAGCCTTTCCGAGAAGGCTTCGACGAGATAGAGCAGCAGATAGACAGGATCGTCTTCCGTCTGCCAGCAGGCATCAGTTTAGGTCTCATAGAAGAGATACCCTCACCCTGGAACGAAAATCGGGCGATTCTAGCCGTAACAGGCACCACCGACGAAGGAGTAGCCCAGGCTCTATCGGCCCTGACTAACCCGAACGTAGCGATGCGTCTGGCAGGCAACCTGACTATCATTAGAGAGGATCAAATCCATAATATCGAGACCCGCGAGCTGACGAGCAGCGGGAAGACTATGGCCGCTTTAACGGCTGTGCCAGAGCTGGCTCCCACCTCACCTGTAACCGCAACCACGACCACAACCGTCACTCAAACACCGTTCACGGCGCAGCTTACCCCCACCATCACTTTTACGGCCCCCGCAGAATGGAAACGGCCCGCCTGGCTTACCCCCCTGGCTGCTGTTTCCGTTCTTACGGCGCTTCTGATCTTTGTCCTGGGGGCACGGCGGACGGCGAAACTAAAGTAGTAAGTTCGCCAGATGGTAGAAACTTGTGCAGGGTGCTCTCCATACTCCTTACTTCTCAGAGGGGGCTGAACCTATATACGACTTTCGGCCTGGTCAGGAACATTGTTTCAGGCCCAAAAAATAGAGGGGTGCAACATGATAGACTGCTGCATTGGCATCATGGCCTTCAACGAAGCAGCTAATATCGGCTTATTGTTGGAAGCTCTGCTAGACCAACGCCTGGAAAAAGTGCGGGTGGCCGAGATCGTGGTGGTAGCCAGCGGGTGCACCGATAATACAGACAAAATCGCGCTGGCTTTCCGCGAAAGAGACCCCAGAGTAAAATTGCTTACCCAGTCGACACGGCAGGGGAAAGCCTCAGCGCTCAACTTCCTGTTGAATAACACTTCCCAGGAAATCATCGTCATGGAAAGCGCCGACACTATGCCGGAGCCTGAGACCATTGAGCATCTGGTCAGCCCCCTCGCCTCCCCCCAGATAGGCATGACCGGCGGGCGGCCAGTGCCTACCAACGATCCCCGGCGCTTCATGGGTTTTACTGTCCACCTCCTGTGGGAGCTTCACCATCAGCTCTCGCTCCGCACTCCCAAGATGGGAGAGTTAATCGCCTTCCGGCGCTGCTTCCGCCAGATTCCTCACGATTCGGCTGTCGATGAGGTCAGCATCGAGCTTTTGATCCTGGGGCAAGGTCTGAAGTTACGCTACGTGCCAGAGGCCATCGTTTACAACAAGGGGCCGGAGACGGTGCGGGATTTTTTGAAACAAAGACGACGCATTTTTGCCGGGCACCTGCACGTCAAGAATACCCTGGGCTACAAAGCCTCTACCATGAACAGCCTGTACATCCTCTGGTTGTTACTTTCCAGGATGCGGCTCGATTGGCGCTACTTCCTCTGGGGGCCGGCTACGATCTTCCTGGAAGTTCTGGGGCGCTCTTTGGGGGTCTACGACTACGTGGTGCGTAAACGAAACCCCTTTGTGTGGCCCGTGGCCGAGAGCACCAAGGAATTGTCGGGCTTGTGAGGCTATTTGTCGTCGGCTGGTTTGGGGCGGGCAATCTGGGCGATGAGGCCATCTTACTGGCTACTTTGTCGTCTCTGAGCCGGGCGCTGCCTGCTGTCCGCTTCGAGGTGCTGTCCTTTGGCCCGAACCGCACCGCTGCGCTGCTGGCCGATTGGCCCGCTGTGGAGCGTATCAGAGCCATGGGC
This sequence comes from Anaerolineae bacterium, assembly GCA_034417895.1. GTDB lineage: Bacteria > Chloroflexota > Anaerolineae > CAZYHC01 > CAZYHC01 > DAOULT01. The sequence continues at coordinate 7,516 of DAOULT010000153.1, forward strand.
AACCTTTTCCACCTGCATCGTTCCGACTTCGGCGGCATCTGGACCTCGGTTCGAGAAGCCGATCTGATTCTCATCGGAGGAGGGGGCCTCTTCCAGGACCTTTACAACCTCTACCCGGTGCCCTTCTTCTCGATCATAGCCCTGGCCGCCAAAGTCTGTGATAAGCCCCTGGCTCTTTATAGCCTGGGAGTAGGCCCCCTGCGCACCGCCCTGGGACGACTTTTGACCCGCTGGACTTTCACGGTGGCGGACGTGGCTTCAGTGCGGGATGAAGGCTCCGAGCAGGTGTTACGCGCTATTGGCTTCAGCGGCCCGCTGGCGGTGACAGCCGATCCGGTTTTCACTCTGGCCCCGGCCAGCCCTGAACGAGCGCTGGATATCCTGGCGGCGGAAGGGCTCCCCCCCACCAGGGGGCCACGCCTGGGTTTATGTCTACAAGAACTGTTGCCCTGGGAGGCCGGAAGCCGCCCGGCCCTGGCCGCCATCCTGGACGATCTGGTGACCACTGAGAAGGCCCAGGTTGTCTTTTTGCCTTTGGGCTACTACGGCAGAGGGCAGCCTCACGATCTGAGAACGGCGCACAGGATGCAGGCCACGATGACCACCCCAGGCTACCTGGTCGGTGAGACATACGATCCGCCAGAGATCATGGCCGTCGTCGGGCAGATGACGGCCCTGGTGAGCATGAGACTACACGGTCTGGTCATGGGCGCGGTCATGGCTGTGCCCTTGCTGGCCCTGACCTACCAGCGGGAAGAAAAACTCAAGAACATGATGGCCGCTCTGGAACAGGAAGGGAGCCTGTTTTACGTCGATCGCTTCCAGGGAGAAGCTTTTCTAAACCGTGTGCGGGAGACTGTGCGCTCTCACACAGGGACCTCAATGGCACAGCGCGTGGCCCTGCTGCGCCACAAAGCGGAAGATAACGCCCGTTTGATCGCGGCCTGGGCCTGCCGTACCGGCCTGGGATGAAGGCAGAATGAAAGAAACCAGGTTTTTGGCAAAAACCTGGTTTCTCTGGCAGAAGCAGGAAAGGTTGGAAATAAAGGATTAGAGATGATATTGGGCGCTGCCTGTCAGCTATGGAAATTGAGGCGAGCGGTCTGGCTGGCTCCAGACGAACTTAAGGCCCTTCAGGCCAGAAGGTTGCAGGCCCTCATCCGTCACGCCTACCAGAAAGTGCCGTACTACAGACAGCTTTTCGACTCCGTGGGGGTCAGGCCAGAACACATCCGCACCGTTGACGATTTGAGGCTCATCCCCATCACCACCAAGGCCCAATTGCAAAACACCCCGGCCCGCCAGCTTATGGCCGCCGGCGTCGATCCACAAAAATGTCTGATAAAACGGACCAGCGGCTCTACCGGGATGCCGTTGCAGGTATACGTCAGCCCCTCCGAGAAAATTTACCAGACCTTGATAAACACCCGCATCCTGCTGGAAGACGGCCTGCGTTTCTGGGACGAACTGATTTACTTCGGCGATCCCCGTCACTTTCCTGAACGTCGCTACTGGTTTCAGACACTCGGCCTATTGAGGAGAGAGTATCTATCTATCTTCGACGACCCGCCACGCCAGGCCGACATACTGCGGCGCAATGGGGCAGCCACGCTCTACGGCTACGCCACGCACCTGGAAATCCTGGCTTTCTGGCTCAGGGAGAAAGGCATCGAAACCGTCAGACCCAGGCAGGTTTTCACCACCGCCGAAGTGCTCACCGAACCTGGCCGGGCAACGTTGAAAGCGGCCTTTGGCCTCGAACCCTTTGACGTATACGGCTGCGTGGAGATGGGCGACATCGCCTGGGAGTGCGACCGACACGAAGGGCTGCACCTCAACATCGACTGTCTCGTCCCGGAGCTTATCAAAAATGGAGAGCCAGTCGGGCCGGGGGAAATGGGCAAATTGGTCTGCACCAGCCTGCATTCCTACGCCATGCCTCTCATCCGTCTGGAGATAGGCGACGTCTGCACTTTGGCCGAGAGGCCCTGTTCCTGTGGCCGGGGTTTGCCTCTGCTCAGCCGGGTCGAGGGCCGACGCAACGACATTCTGAAGTTCCCTGGAGGGCGATTTCTCACCCCTAACGCCTTCACCATCGTCATGCGCGGCTTCCAGGAGGTGAGCCGCTATCGAGTGCGGCAGGAGCAGGAGGATCGCCTGTCCGTTCAGTTGATGCCCAGGCAGGAGGCCCAACCCTCTCTGGCGGAAGGCGTGCGAGCGGCCCTGGAGCAGGTGGTTGGCGAAGAAGTGACGGTCGAGGTCACGATTGTATCCCAGATCGAGCGAGACCGGTCGGGCAAAATTCGATCGATCATCTCCAGGGTGCCGGTGGACTTTTAGCCATGCTGGACGTTCTGGTCAAAGCGCCTCTCTATCGGTCGTTCAGACGGTATGGTTTCCCCAAAATGTTGCCCCTTAACCTGACGATCAGCGTCACCTATCGCTGTAATGCGCGCTGCCGCACCTGCAACGTGTGGCGCAAGAAGGCCCAGGAGTTGACCGCCGCAGAATGGGAGCGGGTTTTTCTCTCCCTGGGCCGCAGTCCCTACTGGTTGACGTTCAGCGGGGGCGAACCGCTGCTCCGGGCCGACATCGTGGATATCGTGTCCAGCGCTTACACTCATTGTCGGCCCGCCATCATCAACATCCCCACCAACGGGTTGCGTCCCGATTTAATCGTCCCCCGGATCGAAGCCCTCGTCGAGAGTTGTCCCCGCAGCCAGATCATCGTCAACCTTTCTCTGGACGGCCTGGGCAGACAACACGATGATCTGCGCAATGTGCCGGGTAACTTCCGGCAGGCTCAGGAAACCTGGGGGGGCTTGCAGGCTCTAGAGCGCCGCCATCTAACCCTGGGCATTCATACCGTCATTTCCCGCTACAACGTGGCCCACCTGCCCCACATCTACCGGGGCCTGGCTCAGTGGGAACCCGACTCTTATATCACCGAGATCGCCGAGGAACGGGCCGAACTGGACACCACAGGTCTCTCCCTCGCCCCTTCGCTGGCGGACTACAGCCGGGCCGTCGATTTCCTGGTAGAGCGGGTGCAGAACCACTCCTTTGCGGGCATCTCGCGAGTGACCCAGGCTTTTCGGCTGCAATATTACGCCCTGGTCAAACGCATATTGGCCGAACGCCGCCAGGTTATTCCCTGTTACGCGGGCTTCATCTCGGCCCAGATTGCCCCCGATGGCGAGGTCTGGTTTTGCTGCACCAGGGCGGAGGGCGTGGGCCATCTGCGAGAGGTCGATTATAATTTCAGGACGGTGTGGCTGAGCGCTCAAGCTGAGGCGGCGCGCCGCACGATACGGCAGGGAGATTGCTTCTGCCCTCTGGCTAACGCCGCCTATACCAACATGCTGTGCCATTATCCCACTCTGGCTAAGGTGGGCTGGCAGGTGCTATCTGGATGGCGCCGTTCTGCCAAGGAGGGCCATAAATGAAAGTGCTGGTGACCGGAGGTACGGGCTTTTTGGGAAGACACCTGGTGCGCGCCCTGCTGGAGCGGGGCTACCAGGTGCGGGTTCTGATACATCACGAGGCGGACGGCCTGGACGGAGTAGAGCTTGCCGGTGGCGACCTGACCAGGGCGGCCAGCCTGTGGCGCGCGGTGGAGGGCATGGATGTCATCTATCACCTGGCCGCCATCCGGGATAGATGGGGACTGCCCTACGCCGCCTATCAGGCCGTCAACGTGGAGGGCACTCGCCACCTGCTGGAAGCCGCAGCCGGCCGGGTGAGTCGATTTGTGTACTGTAGCTCGGTGGGGGTGCTCGGCCACCCCGGCGGGCTGAACATCGACGAGAGCTATCCCTATGCTCCCGGCGACGGCAAGTATAACTACAGCCACACCAAAGCCCTGGCCGAGCAACTGGCCCTGGAATACGGGAATCGTCTGGCGGTTACTATCGTGCGGCCAGTCATCACCTATGGGCCTGGCGACGAGTGGGGGATGATGACCAAACTGGTGACCATGCTGGCGACAGGCCGCTTCATCCCGGTAGGCGATGGTCGTAACCATCTGCACCTGGCTTACGTCAGCGACACGATCCAGGGGCTTATCCTGGCTGGCGAGAGCGAGCGTGCGGCGGGCCAGACCTACATCATCGCCGGCCCGTCGCCTGTCTCCCTGAACGAATTGCTGGACAAAATCTGCGCTATCCTGGACGCGTCTCGACCCCGCAGCCATGCGCCGCTGGCCCTGGCTAAAGCGGTGGGGGGGCTCCTGGAGGGCTTTTATACCCTCAAGAAAGCCCTGGGCCTCGAAGTCGGCGGAGAAAGCCCTTTCCTGACCAGGGATAAGGTTGACACCCTGACCATTAACCGTAGCTTCGACATCAGCAAAGCCTGCGCCGAACTGGGCTACCGGCCCCAGGTGGACTATGACCGGGGACTCAAAACGACGATTGAGTGGTACAGAGAGAGAGGGTATATATCGTGAATCGTCGTCCCTGGAAAGAAATCGGCCTGCTCTGGCTGGTCGTTTTCATCCTGTACCGGGTCACGCTGCCCCACAACCACTGTCAGACCGATGACTCTATAGGACTGGTGAACGACATCGAGAGCGGCCAGCCAGACCTTCTTTTTCACCCCCATCACCTGGTGTACAACTTCGTCGTCCGTGTGCTCTTCGATCTGGCTGGAGTCAGACGCGTCACCCTCCTGGCCCAGACGGTTGACATCACCTTCGGCAGTTTAGGCGTGGCGGCTTTTTATCTGCTCCTGCGAGAGCGCCTGGCAGACGCTCTCGTAGCATTGATGGCCGCTCTGTTTCTGGCCTTCTCCTACACCTACTGGCTCTATAGCGTAGAGGTAGAGGTGTACGCTCCGGCCACCACTTTCCTGATCCTGACCTTACTCCTTGTATTTTGGCCCCCAGGGGAGGCCGGGCCTGGCAGGCTGGCCCTGGCAGGTCTGAGCCACGGCCTGGCTATTCTCTTCCATCAGACCGGCGTTTTGCTGATTCCAGCCGTCATTTTAGCCCTTCTTCTCCAACGTAACGATACCGAAGGAGCACCAGGAAAAAGTCGGCCCTACTCAGCCCTGCTGGTCTACCTGATGGTGATGGCGCTCATGGTCAGCGTGCCGTATTTACTGGTGGCCATCAGCCTGGAAGGAGTGCGTTCCTCCTACGAGTTCTACCTGTGGGCCACCACGGGTATGCAGTTGGGTCTGGGAGGGAGTCTGAGTCTCCCTGGGCCGCTCTGGCTGTCCCTGCTCCGGCAGTCAGTTCTGCGCCTCCCCATCGGCTTGTTAAGGACGGTGATGGGGGGACATTTTCTCCTCGTCCTGCCCCCCACGCGGGCCTGGATTTTCTTCGCCTGCCCCTACCTGACCGCCGTAGAGGAACAATTCCTGGTCCGCAACATGAGCGTCGGTCTGGCCGGTTTTCTGCTTCCTCTGAGCGGATTGGTAGTGGCCGGGCTTATCTTCAGCCTGATCTTATACGTTCCTTTCCTGAAAAATTCAGGCCCTAAACACAGAGCTTTCTTTCTGGTAATGCTGGCCTGGTTTGTGCCCTTCGCTCTCTTTGCTGCCTGGTGGGGCGCTTTGAACAATGAAATCCTGCGCGCCATTCTCCCGGCCTTCACGGCTCTCATCTGCCTGCCCTTCGTGGGCCGCGCTGGCCTGGCCTTCAGAGCGGCCCTGGCTCTCATCGTGGGCTGTCTCTTCCTCACCAATCTGCTGGGTAGCATCTGGCTTCAACGTTCCCTGGACGACGACTACTGGTTCCACAAGGTGAGCTGGTACATCGACCATACCGAGGAACACGACCTGGTGATCGTCAGGGGCAGAAATTACCGGGCAGATTACGTGATCTACTACTCCCAGGCGGACGTCCTGGTTTTAGGGGACTTCTTTATCGAACGCTCCTGGAACGACGAGCAGGCTTTGGCCGATCTGGATACAACGATCAGGCGCTACCTGGACAGTGGGCAGCGGGTGTTTGTATCCTCCGACGTATTGAGCTTTGAGGCCCCCACCGCCACCTACTCCCGTTGGCAGTTGAGCAGCTTCGAGCAATTTCGCCTCCGCTATCAAAATCTGTGGGCCTGCCAGCCCATTCCTGTCGATGATACAGTGTGCGTGTTTGGGTCATTCAGCTCTCGGCTTTGAGGCCGATGAGGGCCACAACTGCCTCCTCTATTCGTAAAATAATGGATGAGCGGCGGTCAAAGCCTGCGTTTCTTTTCTCACCCTGGTCAACACCTGTTCATCTTCAGGGGCCTCCAGCACGTCGCCGATCAGGTTGGCGACGACGGCCATGTCCTCTTCGGTGAACCCCCGCCGGGTGACGGCCGGCGTGCCCAACCGGATGCCACTGCCCACCGCCGGGGGGGCCGGGTCGTAGGGGATGACGTTCTTGTTGGTGGCGATGCCTACTTTTTCCAGGGCGTCTTGCGCCTCTTTGCCGCTGAGCCTTTTGTTTCTGAGGTCTACCAGCATCAAATGATTGTCCGTGCCCCCGGCTACCAGGCGAAAGCCTCGTTCCGCCAGGCCCCCGGCCAGGGCGCGGGCGTTGCGCGCGATCTGGTGCTGGTAGGCGCGGAACTCCTGGCTCATAGCCAGCTTGAAGGTGACCGCTTTGGCGGCCACGATTTGGAGGGTGGGCGTGCCCTGGATGCCGGGGAAGATGGCGCGGTCCACCTGCGCGGCGTATTGCTCACGACAGTAGATGACCCCGCCCCGGCTGCCGGCCATGGTCTTGTAGGTAGTGTGGGTCACGAAATCGGCGTGGGGGATAGGGGAAGGGTGCACGCCGGCGGCCACCAGCCCGGCGATGTGGGCCATGTCCACCATCAAATAAGCGCCCACCTCGGCGGCAATCTCCCCGAAAGCGGCGAAATCAATGGTGCGCGGATAGGCGCTGGCCCCGGCGATGATCATGCGGGGCCTGGTATCCCGCGCCAGGTCACGGACGTGGTCATAGTCCAGCCGCTCGGTCTCCCGCTCCACCCCATAGTGCTGGAAGCGGTATATCTGTCCCGGCAGGCTCAGGGAATAGCCGTGCGAGAGGTGACCCCCGTGGCTGAGGTCCATAGCCAGCACCACATCTCCCGGCTTCAGAGCGGCCAGGTAGACGGCCAGATTGGCATTCACCCCTGAATGGGGCTGGACGTTGGCGTGCTCGGCCCCAAAGAGCTTCTTGGCCCGCTCGATAGCCAGGCTCTCCACCACGTCCACCCACTCACAACCGCTGAAATACCGTCGGCCCGGATAGCCTTCCGCCGACTTGTTCATCAAAACGGTGGCCTCCGCCTCGAACACGGCCGGCGGAGCGAAGTTCTCGGAGGCGATCAGTTCGATGGTCGTCTCCTGGCGCTCCCGCTCTCTCTCGATGGCCTCCGCCAACTCAGGATCAACGACACTCAAATGCTTCACAACTTGTTACCTCCTTACACTAAAAGTATCTAACAAAGTTTACGCTGAATTTTATCCTATCGATTGAAATTTGTCAACCGGGAGCGGTAAACTCAGTTGACGAAAAGGTGCTTTTGTGATACAATGACCGATGTGTGAAGCACAGGACGGGTCTCCACCCGCAAAAGCCATTCTCTGGCGCGGAAAGGGTTGGAGAGTGATGATGGTAGATTTTTGGACGAGAGGAGGTGATCATCCGGGGAAAGGACGTGGGCTATCTAACGTTCGCTGTTGAACGAGAAAGCACAACTATAAAACGCAAAGAAGGGAGAATAATATGTCTAAGAGGATATTTGCCTTAATCCTGGTTGTGACTCTGCTTAGCCTTGTTTCGCCCGTTTATGGGGACGCGCCAGCCCAGGAGTTGCCGGACGTGATCAAGATCGGCGTCTACGAGCCGATGACCGGGGCAATGGCCGCCGGTGGGGAGCAGACCTGGGAGGGCATCGAACTGGCTAAAGAGCAGAAGAGCGAGGTGCTGGGCAAGCCGGTGGACGTCGTTCTGGTGGACAACAAGAGCGACAAGGTCGAGGCCGCCACCGCCATGTCCCGCCTGATCGAAGCCGAGAAGGTGGTAGGCGTAGTCGGGAGCTATGGCAGTTCGCTCTCGATGGCCGGCGGTGAGGTGTCGGAAAGGGCCGGCATCCCCGTTATCGGTTGCTCGCCGACCAACCCGCTGGTAACTACCGGGAAGGAGTGGTACTTCCGGGTGTGCTTCATCGATCCCTTCCAGGGAGCGGTGATGGCTAAGTACGCTTACGAAAACCTGGAAGCCAAGACAGCAGCTATCATCCAGGACGTGGCGCAGGACTACTCCGTCGGCCTGTCGTTCTTCTTCCGAGAAAAGTTCATCGAGCTGACGGGGGATGCGAAGAGCGTGGTGGCTTTCACCTCCTATCAGACGGGCGACCAGGACTTTACCGCCCAGTTGACCTATGCCATCAGCCAGAATCCAGACGTGATCTTCTCGTCTGGGTATTACGGCGAGGCCGCTTTGCTAGCCAGGCAGGCCAGGGAGTTGGGCTACGAGGGTGTATTGCTGGGTGGAGACGCCTGGGACGCCCCAGAGCTGATCGAGATCGCCGGGGATGCGGCCGAGGGCCTGACCTTCAGCACCCACTACCACCCGGAGGGGGCGGTCACTGCTGCCTCTGAGGAGTTCGTGATGCTCTACCGCGAGGCTTACGACCGGGAGCCGAACGCCTTCGCCGCCCTGGGCTGGGACGCCTACATGCTGATGCTGGACGCCATCGAGCGGGCCGGCTCGGTGGACCCGGAGGCCATCCGCGAAGCCATCGCTTCGACCGAGAAGTTCGAAGGGGTGACCGGCTGGATCACCATCAACGAGGATCACGACGCCACCAAGAGCGCTGTGGTCAAAACAGTCGAAAACGGGGAGTTCAAGTTCCTGGCTATCGTCGAGCCTGACTGAGCTCCGAGATAGCAGGTGGGAGGAGAAGAAACAGGTCTTCTCCTCCCCTTTTATGTTTGCGAGGTAATTAATGACTCTTACAATGTTCTTTCAACACCTGGCTAACGGCGTCTCTCTGGGGGGAGTATACGCCCTGATCGCTATTGGCTACACAATGGTCTACGGCATTCTTAGACTGATCAATTTCGCTCACGGCGATATCGTCATGATGGGCGCCTACTTCGCCTTCTATGGAGTGGCCCTGTTCGTCCTCCCCTGGTATGTGTCTTTCTTCCTGGCTATTATCTTAACCCTGATCCTGGGGGTGACGATAGAGAGGGTGGCGTACAGGCCCCTGAGGAATGTGCCCCGTATCTCGGCCCTGATCTCCACCATTGGGGTCTCCCTCCTGCTGGAGAATGTGGCGATCGTCATTTTCGGCGGGAGACCGAAGGCTTTCCCCCGCCCGGAGATGTTCGCCCAAAAATGGTTTTTTGGCGACGTTATGGTCCTCAGCCTCACCCTTTACATCATTATAATCTCGATCGTTCTGCTGGTAGCCATATTTTACCTGGTGTACAAAACCAAAATGGGACGGGCCATGAGAGCGGTGGCCAAGGACTTCGAAACCGCCCGCCTGATGGGCATCAACATCAACCAGGTGATCTCCTTCACCTTCGCCGTCGGCTCTGCCCTGGCTGCGGCGGGAGCGATCATGTGGTCCATGAAGTTCCCCCAGTTACTCCCCTTGATGGGAGTCGTCCCCGGCCTGAAGTGCTTCACCGCCGCCGTGCTGGGTGGGATCGGCAGCGTCCCTGGGGCCATGTTGGGCGGCTTCATCCTGGGCGTGGGCGAGATTATGATCGTGGCCTTTCTACCGGAGTTAGCCAGTTGGAAGTATGGCTTTGCCTACTCGATCCTGATCCTGATCCTCCTGTTAAAGCCTACGGGGCTTTTCGGCAAAGAGATTGAAGAAAAGGCTTGAGCAAAATGAAAAACGCAACCGGTAAAATTCTGACTATTATCAGCCTGGTCATTCTCTTGCTATTAATGTGGTGGGCGCAGATCCACCTGGACGCTTACCTGCGCCGGATTTTGAACCTCGTCGCCATCAATATTATCTGGGCCGTGACCTTCAACCTGATCTACGGCTACACGGGCCAGTTCTCGCTGGGCCACGCCGGTTTCGCGGCGGTAGGGGCCTACGTAACCGCCCTGCTGACCATGTCTCCGGCCCAGAAACAACAAAACTTCTTCATCGCCCCCTGTATCTGGCCCCTGAATGCCATCCAATGGCCCTTCCTGCCCTCTTTGATTCTGGCCGGGTTATTTGCCGCCCTGGTCGGTTTCCTGGTTGGCATCCCCTCTCTGCGACTGCGAGGCGACTACATGGCTATCGTCACCCTGGGCTTTGGCGAGACCATCGCCGTGGTCAACATGAACTTGCAGAATATAACCAACGGCTCCCTGGGGCTGAAAGGGATTCCCGAACATACGAACCTGCTCTGGAGCTGGCTATGGGCGGTGATCACCATCTTCATTGTAAAGACATTGGCGAATAGCAGCTATGGGAGGGCCTTCAAGGCCATCCGCGAGGATGAGATCGCGGCCGAGGCCAGCGGGGTGAGCATCTTCTACCACAAGATCATGGCCTTCACCATCGCCTCTTTCTTCATCGGCATCGGCGGAGGGCTATACGCTAATCTGATCAGCACCATAGACCCCAGGATTTTCATGTTCCTGTTGTCCTATCAGGTAGTGACCATCGTGGTGCTGGGCGGAGTGGGGAGCATCACGGGCAACGTCCTGGCTTCGGCTTTCTACATCAGCCTGTTCGAGCTGTTGCGCCCCATCGACCAGCCGATGAGCATCGGCTTCCTGACCATACCGGGACGGCCAGGCATGAGAATGGTGGTCTTTTCCATTCTATTCCTGGCGGTCATCCTCTTTTATCGGCGGGGGCTGATGGGCTCCAGTGAGTTCTCCTGGGAATGGCTGCTCTCCAAATTGGGGCTGTACAGAAGCCCACAGGCTTAGTATTGCGGGAGTAGAGACGTGAGCGTACTAACAGTCAAAGATTTAACCAAACAATTCGGCGGTCTGGTGGCGGTCTCCAATTTCTGTGTGGAACTGGAGAAGGGGGAGTTGGTGGGCCTTATCGGCCCCAACGGCTCAGGCAAGACCACGGTCTTCAATCTGGTCACCGGCATCTACAAGCCGACGGCGGGCCGCGTCCGTCTGAACGGGCAGGACATCACCGGCGTGAGGCCGGATAAGATCACCGGCCTGGGCATCGCTCGCACTTTTCAGAACATCCGTCTGTTCTCCAATCTCAGCGTCCTCGACAACGTGATGGTCGGTCATCACCTGCGGTTACGCGCTTCCCCCTTCGCTGCTGCTCTCTGGCTGCCCAATTATGCTCGGGAAGAAAGGCAAATGCAAGAGAAGTCGCTGCAACTGCTGGACACAGTGGGCCTGACCGACGTGGCGCACGAAGAGGCAGGGGGCCTGCCCTATGGACAGCAACGGAAGCTGGAGATCGCTCGCGCCCTGGCTACCGAGCCGAGGCTGCTCCTCCTGGACGAGCCGGCGGCGGGCATGAACCCGGAAGAGATTCACGAGTTGATGGATTTCATCCTCAGGATCCTGGAGGAGTTCAACCTGGCTGTCTTCCTGATCGAGCATCAGATGCGGCTGGTGATGGGCATCTGTCAGCGCATTCTGGTTTTGAGCTACGGGGTCACTATCGCCCACGGCGTGCCAGAGGAGATTCAGAACGACCCCAAAGTCATCGAAGCCTACCTGGGGGCCAGTGAAAATGCTTAAAGTTGAGAACCTTAACGTCCACTACGGGGGCATTCACGCCCTGCGGGGCATCTCGCTTGAGGTGCCGGAAGGTCAGATCGTGACCCTCATCGGTGCCAACGGGGCCGGCAAGAGTACCACCCTGCGGGCCATCTCCGGCATCGTGCCAGCCAGCGAGGGGCGCATCCTTTTCGAGGGCCAGGATGTCAGTCGCCTGGAGGCCCACGAGATCGTGGAACAGGGAATCGCCATGGTGCCCGAGGGACGTAGAGTATTCACCGACATGTCAGTCCTGGAAAACCTCTACCTGGGAGCCCACATCCGGACAGACCCGGACGGTATACAACAGGACTTGGAATGGATGTACAGCTTATTTCCCATCCTTGAAGAAAGGGCCGCCCAGAGCGCGGGCACCCTGTCGGGGGGTGAGCAGCAAATGCTGGCTGTGGGCCGGGCGCTGATGTCCAGACCCAGACTGTTGATGATGGACGAACCTTCGCTGGGGTTGGCTCCTATCCTGGTGCAGCAGGTCTTCAGCATCATCGAGCGCATCCACCAGGAGGGCCGAACGATCTTGCTCATCGAGCAGAACGCCCGCGCCGCCCTCCAGGTGGCCGACTACGGCTATATCCTGGAAACCGGCGAGGTCGTCCTGGAGGGGCCGGGTAAAGAGCTGGCCGAGAACGATGACGTGCGGAAGGCTTATCTGGGCGTGAGATAATCCGCTAAACTTCCCAATGTACGAATAAGTGTAGATCCTCTTGACGAGCAGACCAGGACGCGCTACAACGATAGCGACGTAATAGAATGGTGTAATATAAGTTCGAAAGGAGGAGATAAGTATAAGATAATTTATTGGTGCAACAATCGTAATTTAGTAAAGTACGCCCCAAAAGGAGAGGGTAAAATGAAAAGAGCGTTGCTGGCTCTACTTATAGTAAGCTCGGTGTTTCTGGTGAGTGGAGTGGCTTTTACGGGCACTTGTGCGGCTGAGGAGCCGTATGAGTTTGTGTTCATTACCCATGGAGGAGAAGAGAACGTATTCTGGGCAGCGGTGTATAAAGGCATGGACGATGCCTGCAAGAAGTTTGAGGTGGAGTGCGAGATGTTCCGGCCAACCACCGAGGGCGATTTAGCTGCTCAGCTTTCCTTCTTCCAGGCCACATTAGCCCGAAAGCCCGATGGGATAGCCACCACTATACCTCACGAATCAATGTATGACGATACGGTGGCGCAAGCGATTGAGGCCGGAATACCTGTGCTGGCTGTTAACACCGATGATCCAGAAGGCGCAGCAGGTAACGCCCGGCTGGCTTATGTCGGCCAGGACCTCAAGGATGCAGGCTACTTCCTGGCTAAAGAGGCCTCAAAATACTTCCCAGACGAGCCTAAGGTGGTGATCGGTATAGAAGGGCCTGGGCTTGTTTGGGCAGAGCTGAGGAAGAGCGGGATAATAGAGTTCCTGGAGGAACAAGGCATCACCGATTATGCTATCCAGGAGTTGTCCATGGACATGGCCGATACCGAATCGCGCATGGTGGCTTACTTTAAAGCCAATCCAGAAACTAACGCCGTACTGACCGTGGGGACGGGTACCGCGCCTACAGCCTGGGCAGCCAAGCGACTTGACTACCAGCCCGGAGACATCGTGATCGGCGGCTTTGACCTCATCCCCGAGATCATCGAGCAGATCGATGCCGGGTACGTGACCCTGACCATCGATCAACAGCCCTATCTCCAGGGTTATCTGCCGGTTGTCCAGCTTTACATGATGGCGAAGTACGACTTCAGCGCCTGGGATGTCAACACCGGCATCGGAGTGGTGGATAGCAGCAACTATAAACTGATTGAGGAGCTTTCTAAGGAAAGAATCCGGTAATACATATTATCCGATCTGAGATGGAGCAATTGGGTGACAAGGTGGCCCTGAATGGGTGACAGCTCTGCAAAGGGCTGTCACCTATTTATTTGCTATCTTTTTGCCCTTCAGAGAAACATTTTCCTACTAAGAAGCAAAGGAGAGATAGGTAAAGGAAATGAGTTACTTCAAAAGGATTTTAACTATTAAGACTATGCCCAGTCTTATAATGCTTATTCTTGTTACGATAGTTTTCTACATGCTGGAGAAAGAATTTCTTAGTACGGAAAATATTGAGGTCATCCTGGCTATAGCGCCAGAATTAGGCATTGTGGTCCTGGGGGTGACCATGCTGATGATTGCTGGAGAATTCGATTTATCGGTCGGTTCGGTGTTCGGCCTTTCTCCGATTGTTTACGATAAACTACTCGAGATGGGTTGGAATATATGGTTAGCTCTTGTCGTTGTTTTGTTTATTTGCGCCATAATCGGGGCTATAAACTGCCTGATAACGTTAAAACTGGATATCCCCTCCTTTATAACCACCCTGGGCATGATGATGGTCTGGCGGGGGGTCATTCTCCTCATTACTCAAGGCTTCCCTCCTCCTTTTCCCAAAGAGGCTATCCCCATCAAAAACTTTCTGGCGGGCGAAATAGGCCCGATCTATCTGTCGCTAATCTGGTTTGCGGTAATTCTCCTGGCCCTGTGGATAGTGCTGGAACGAACAAGTTTCGGCAACTGGACGTTTGCCACAGGAGGAAATGTCGGAGCAGCGAGATCGATGGGCGTCCATCCCAACAGGGTTAAACTGGTAAACTTCATGCTGGTATCCTTTTTAGTGGGTCTTAGTGGGCTTATTCAGGCTCATCGCCTGGGGGCGATATTGCCCTCAACAGGTCAGGGGCTGGAACTTCAGGCCATTGCCGCCTCTGTCATTGGTGGCACCTCGCTGGCTGGTGGGGCCGGCAGTGTGGCAGGAGGGGCGGTCGGAACGTTCCTGATTCTAATCATAGATAATGGTCTGGTGATGGCTAGAGTGTCCGGGTATTGGTTCCGCGTATTCATCGGCACAGTGTTAATTATAGCGGTGATCTTGAATCAATTCGTCAGAAGGCGAGCACGGCTGATGAGGTGACCTGGTGGAGCACCGCCGCCAGGACCAAGAGCCTGCAAATTGACTTCAGGCCTGTTGTGCGGTAAAATAGGGCCACGCCGCAAAAGATGAATCTGTACCAGGCCGCCAAACGGTACAGTACGTATCCCATCCAGGGCCAGTCACTTCGGCATCACTGATTCACAGGGAGAGAGGGGGGATGTGGATGGACTGAAAGAATGACCATCGTGCTGACGACGTGTGCAGTGTAGAGCAAAGAACGGGTTTGCCCATTCCGTTCTCTGGCTGGCTCTAACCAAACACTATTTTCGTGAGGATATACTACACGAGGAGGTTACCATACCATGAAGAGGTACTTTTTGACCGCGTTGTTAGTTTTCTCTCTGCTGTTGCCCCTGGTGGCGATAGCGAGCGCTGCCCCGCCGGCGCAGGAAAAGATCACCATCTCCTTCCACAACTGGATGTCGGCGGAGAAGACGTCGGGGGGCATCAGCGTTCTGCTGGCCGCCGAGGAGAAGTACGAGAAGCTGCACCCGGAGATCGATCTGGACGTGGTGCCCCTGCCCTACGAGGAGACCATGAGCCAGTTGACGATTATGACTGCCGCCGGGGAGCAGCCCGATATAACCCTCATCGACGTGGGCTGGCTGCGGGCCGTGGCGGCCATGGGCGGCATCGAGCCGCTGAACGACTACATCCCCGAAGAGCTTAAGGATGACTTGCTGCCGGCTACCTGGGGCGAAGTGACCCTGGAGGACACCATCTGGGCCCTGCCCTGGAACCAGAACCCCAACAACCTGCTCTACAACAAGAACCTGATGGAGCAGGCCGGGTTGGATCCGGACCAGCCCCCGGCCACCATGGATGAATTGAACGCGGCCATCGAAGCCATCTCCGGCCTGGGCGACGACATCTACGGCATCGCCCTGGACACCAGCAAGTGGTTCCTGGCCGCCGACTACCTGCATCCCTGGCTGTGGAACTTTGGGGGCACCTTCCTGGACGAGGAGGGCAAGCCGGCCTTCAATAACGAGGCCGGAGTGGAAATGGTGACGTGGCTCAAGGGCCTGGTAGACGAGGGCTACATGCAATCTGGTCTGGGCATCCGAGACCTGCGCGTCCTGTTCGCCCAGGAGAAAGTGGGCTTCATCATCGAGGGCCCCTGGATCAAAGGTATTTTGCAGGGCGAAAGCGGGCGGGGAGAGGAGTTCGATGCCGTGTGGGATGCGACCTTTATCCCCACCGGGCCGGGCACAGCGGACTCTGAACACGGCTTCTGCAACCCCAGCTCGCACATCCTGGTGCTGTCCAACAAGTCCGAGCACAAAAAAGAGGCTGTGGAGTTCATGGAGTTCCTCATCTCGGACCAGGAGATCGTGGACGATTACATGGCGAACACGGGCCTGATGCCCGCGCGCCAGTCTTTGCTGACCGACGAGTACCGCCAGGATCCGAAAGTCGGTCCCTTCGTGGCCCAGATGGAATACACTCGCATCCCTAGCGGGTGGGGGCCCAAGTGGGACGCCGTATCCGAGGTCTACATGGCGGCCATCCAGAAGATTCTGATCGAAGACGCAGACATCCAGGATACCCTGGACGAAGCCGTCGATGAGATCGAATGGCTGTTGGAACAGCAGGAATAAGCGCTTGACCTGCACCGGTCAGCAGAGTTTCTTGCTGACCGGTGCTCTTTATAATTTCACAGGGGAAGACACCAGGTTTTTGCCAAAAACCTGGTGTCTGGGCAGTTCATGTGTCTTATGATCACCCTGGCAGGTAGAGCGGGCACGGAGAAAAGTTGTTGTGACTTACAGCCAACGCAGGATACGGACGGCCATCCTATTGTTGCTCCCGGCCTTTCTGGCTATGATGGGCACCATAGTTTTCCCCTTGCTCAACGGAATACGACTGTCTTTTTATAAATACAGCCTGACCAACCCGGAGGCCGGAGAAAGATTCTTCGGGGTGCGCAACTTTCAGAGGTTGCTGACCATCAAAGGGGTGCAATTCAAGGACGTTTTCCCTTTCATAAAGGTGCGCTTTGCGGACAAGCTTTTCTGGGAATCCCTGGGCCACACCCTGGTCTATGCTTTCGGGGTGATGATCATCTCCTTCGTCATCGGCTTCGCCCTGGCCCTGCTGTTGAATCGTGACATCAAGTTTAGAGGCGCGTTCCGCACCTTGTTCTTCATCCCCTGGGTGGTGCCCAGCGTGGTCATCTCCCTGCTGGGCATGTGGATGTTCAACCAGAGCTACGGAGTGATCAACTATCTCCTCCAGGCCGTGGGCCTTATCGACGAATTCCTGCCCTGGTTGCAGCGCACCGACCTGGCTATGTGGACGGTGATCATCGTCACCGTCTGGAAAACCTTTCCTTTTATGATGATCATGCTCCTTTCTGGGCTTCAGACCATCCCTAAAGAACAGATCGAAGCCGCTCTTATCGATGGGGCCAACAGGTTCCAGGTCTTTCGCCACGTCACCCTGCCCAACCTGCGGGAGATCATCATGATCGTCACCCTGCTGGACATCATCTGGGAGTTCCAGGACTTCACTTTCATCTGGATTCTGACCAAGGGCGGGCCTGTCAACGCCACCACCACCTGGCCTATCTACGTCTACCGCACCGCCTTCAAAACCTACGAGGTGGGCTATGCCAGCGCCATCGGCGCCCTGTGGTTGATCGCCCTGGCTATTTTCAGCGTTTTCTACGTGCGGACCTTCGGCGTGAGAGAGGAGTGAGCCATGGGCCATAGAAGCAGGAAAACCCTTACCAGCGTCCTCACCTACGTCGCCATCCTGGCTATGCTGCTTATTCCCTTCTTCCCTCTCTACTGGATGGTTAACACCTCTTTCAAGGACCTGGGGGCGGTCTTTGCCATGCCTCCCCAGTGGTTGCCGCTTGAGCCTTCCCTGGAGAACTTTCAAAATGTGCTCGCTTCGGCCAAGGGAGTACAGCTCAACTTCCTGACCTACTTCCAGAACAGCCTGCTGGTGTGTGCGGGCACGGTGGTCTTATCCATCACCATCGCCACCTTCGCCAGTTACGCCTTTTCCCGTTTCCGTTTCGGCGGGCGGCGCTTCCTTTTGAACCTGGTGCTGGTCTCCCAGATGTTTCCCCTGACCCTGCTTTTGATCTCATTTTACATCTTCTTCGCCAGGATAGGGTTGCTGAACACGCGGACGGGCCTGGTCATCATCAACACCAGCTTCGCCCTGCCCTTCTGCATCTGGATGCTCAAGGGTTTCTTCGACCGCATTCCCCAGGAGATCGAGGAGGCGGCCATGATCGACGGGTGCGGCACCCTCCAGGCCCTTGTGCAGATAGTGTTGCCCATGGCCCTGCCCGGCATTTTCGCCGTGGCTGTCTTCTCCTTCATGGTAGCCTGGGACGAATATCTCTTCGCCCTGACCCTCATCGGCCACGATCCCTTCAGAACCCTGCCGCCGGGCATCGTCCTGTCCTTCGTGGGCCAGTTCGAAATCCGCTGGGGGGACATGATGGCCGCCTCCATCATCGTTACGGTACCGGTGCTGATCATCTTCCTCTTTTTCCAGAGGTATCTGATCCAGGGCTTGACCGAGGGAGCGGTGAAGGGTTAAAAAGTTAAGGAGGAAAATCTTTTAATGGAGCAGGAAAGCAAAATCGTCGAAGACCTGAAGCAAAAAGTCATCGACGGTGAGATCGAGGAGGTGCCCGCCCTGGCGCAGCAGGCGCTGGAGGCCGGCCTCGACCCCGTGAAGGCCGTCAACGAGGGGCTTATCGCCGGCATCCTCGAAGTGGGCCGCCTCTACGAAAGCGGGGAATACTATCTGCCCGAGCTTATGATGTCGGCCGAAGCCATGAAAGGCGGCCTCGATATCCTGGAAAAAGAGATCGCCGCCGCCGGCATCAAGCGCGAGACCGTCGGCACGGTGGTCATCGGCACCGTCCGGGGCGACATCCACGATATAGGCAAATCCATCGTGGCTACCATGATGAACGCCAGCGGCCTCAGTGTCCACGACCTGGGGGTTGACGTTTCCTCGGAAAATTTTATCGCCAGGGTTAAAGAGGTGGAAGCCAACATCTTAGCCATGTCCGCCCTACTGCCCACCACCATGACCTACATGGAGAAGGTGATCCAGGACGCCCAGGCCCAGGGTCTACGGCCTAAGATCAAGGTCATGGTCGGCGGCGCGCCGGTCACCCCGGCCTTCGCGGAGAAGATCGGGGCCGACGGCTATGCCGACGATGCAGCCGGCGCGGCCCGGCTGGCGATGCAGTGGATGGGTTAGAACATTATTGGCAACTTCAGCAGTTCGTGCTAAAATAGGCGGTGAAAGGTTTGATTGCCAATCTTCCCCTCATAGATAAGCTGAGGTAGTATTTATGGATAAATCAACTGTCACCATTCAACTCCCGGCCCAACTGTACACCGAGTTGCAATCACTGGCTACAGACGAACAGAAAGATCCGGTAGAAGTGATTGCCCACCTGGTAACAATAGCTCGTGAACGCCGCGTCATCTCATCAGAAGGCGACCCTGTCTTCGAGCTGATCGGTGCCTATCACAGCCAGCGCCCCCTCATTGACGGCATTCCGGTCAGCGAGGATCCTGACTTGTATCTAGCCGCTGAAGCATTGGGAGAAAGGGCAAACGGGATGCATGCCTGGGAAATCGCTCCCACCCGCTACTCCCAGGGCCAAGATGGGCGTCCGGTGCGCCGCGATACAAGTAAGGGAGAGCGATGAAGCAGTTCCTCGTGGATTCCGGCGCATTGCTGGCGATGATAGACGCCGGAGACGAACATCATACTGCTGCTGCCACTTTTGCGCGGGCCAACGCTACGGCCACCTTTTACCTGCCGGATACCGTTTTCGTCGAAACAATGGTATTGAGTAAAGCCCGCCTGGGAGTAAAGCCTGCTGTCGAGTTGGGCAACCGGATAATGGAAAGCCCCCACTTTCTGATCATCTACCTGACTGCCGAGGACCGATGTACCACCTGGGACATTTTTAGTCGGTACACCGATAAGGATTGGAGCTATGTGGATTGTTCCATCCTGGCGGTGGCTCGCCGACTACAAACATCCGAGGTATTTGCCTTTGATCATCACTTTGACCAAATGGCCGAACTCGCTCGCGTACCCGCTGGATAAGTAGCGCCAGGCACCTGGAAATTGGAGGAATGGAAAAATGCCAAGAAGAGGACTCCGTGGCGGCCGGCTCAAGTTCATCGAAGAGCAAGACCTGGATATGTTCTATTTTGCCATTCTGGAAGCTCTGGAGGAGATGGGAATTTACATGGAGTACCGCCCAGCTCTGGAGATGTTTCGCGACCACGGGGCCGACGTGGACTTCGACCAGAAGATCGTCAAAATCAGCGAGGGCCTGCTCAAGAGGGCGCTATCGACCGCGCCCAGTCGCTTTACCCTCTACGGCAAAACGCCGCAGTGGGACGTCAAAGTAGACCTGGAGCGGGTCTACACCATCAGCGGCTCGTGCGCCCTGTCCGTGCTCGATCTGGATGGGGTGCACCGTCCGGCCACCCGCCAGGACCTGATCGACCTCACCCGCCTGCTGGACACCCTGCCCCACCTGGACATCATGCACCAGATCGTGGTGCCCAGCGACGTGCACGAAATCGGCTACCCCCTGATCAACTTTTCCACCTGCTTCACCCACACCAGCCGCAACTACTATTCCCAGGCCCACAGCGCCGAATCGGTGCGCGACCAGGTCAAGATGGCCGCCGTCTACCAGGGCAGCCAGGAGGAAACCTGCCGCAAGCCAATGTTCACCCAGGTAGTCTGCATGGTCAGCCCCCTCAAGCACGACCGCGTAGGCTCGGAGGTGTTGATGGAATCGGCTAGGTGGGGCATCCCCATCTACATTGAGGTCGATGCCTTGTGCGGCTCCACCACCCCGGTGCCCATCGCCGGCACGCTGGTGGAGCAGGCGGCCAACGTCCTGGCCGGGGTGGTGCTGGCCCAACTGGTAAATCCAGGCGTGCCCTGCATCTTCGCCATCGCCTCGGGCATCATGGACATGCGCAGCGGGGCCTACGCCGGTTCGGCCCCCGAATCCAACCTCATCCACGCCGCCACCGCCCAGATTGCCCATTATTTCGGTCTGCCCTACCAGGGCGGAACGGGCATCGAGGCCAAGGTGCCCGACGCCCAGGCCGGCTACGAGCGTGCTCTGCACGTCCTGACCAACATCCTGGCCGGCACCAACTTCGTGCACCTCATTTATGGCATGATGGAGCAAATGCTGCTCGCCAGCTACGAACAGTGCCTCATCGACGAGGAGATCATCGCCGCCGCCTTCCGCATTGCCAGGGGCTTCGAGGTCAACGATTACACCCTGTCCGTTGACCTTTTGAGCCGGGTCGGCCCCCTGGGCAAGCACTTCCTGACCCAGAAGGAAACCCGTGAGTTCTACCGCAAGGTCCGCTGGGAGCCGACCCTCACCGACCGCACTCCCTGGGATACCTGGGAGCGGGCCGGGGCCAAAAGTATGCGGCAGCGAGCCAACGACCTGGCCCGCCAAATCCTGGCCGAAGAGCGCCCCCTGCCCGTTACCAGAGAGCAGGCCGAGGAGATCGAGCGCCTCGCTCAGGATGGGGTCAGGCGGGCTATAGAGCGGGTGAAGAAGGAAGAAGAAGGGTGAAAAACTTCTGTTCTATTGATAGCCCTGCCCGTGTTCGTTCAATTCTACCGTTCGTTGTTGATCTTTTCGGTTGCATAGTAGTGCCAGGCACCTGGATGGACGAAGGAGAAATAACATGGCTGGAGCACGTATCAACACCGACTGGAGTTACCGAGGTCTGCAAGCCATCATCCTGGAAAACGAGCTTTTGCGTCTCGACGTTTTCCCGGAAGTGGGCGCCAAAATGTACAACCTCGTCTACAAGCCCCTGGACCGAAATCTTCTCTACCACCACCCCCGCATCCCGCTGCGCAAAGCGCCCTTCGGGGCCAAATTCGACGACTGGTGGGCCGGGGGATGGGACGAGATGTTTCCCAACGATACCCCCTGCGTCCATCGGGGCGAGTTCTACGTAGACCACGGCGAGGTGTGGGCCGCGCCCTGGGACTGGCAGGTGGTGAAGGACGAAGCAGAGGAGGTATGCGTTTATCTACGCGGTTACGGCTCCATCACTCCGGCTTTGCTTGAGAAATGGATATCGCTGAGGGCCGACGAGTCCCGCATCCACCTCCGGTACAGGATCACCAACATGGGCTACGGCCCGTTCGATTTCCTGTGGACCATGCATCCGGCTGTGAACATCGATCCCCACACCCGCATCGACGTACCGGCCACTGAGGTGCTCATCGAGAAGGGCTACCGCCAGCGTTTTCACTCCGACCACTATACCTATCGCTGGCCCTTCGCCGTAGACCGGGAGGGACAACAGAGGGACATGCGTCGCGCCTTGCCCCCCGAAGCCAGGGTTTGCGACGGCCAATACGCCACCGAACTACAGGAGGGCTGGTGCGCAGTGACCGACACCCGCCAGAAGGTAGGCATCGCCTGGCTCTTCCCTCTGGAAGTGTTCAGCACGGTGTGGATGTTCCTGGTCTACGGCGGCTGGCGAGGGTTGTATACCCTGCTCCTGGAGCCTTCTACCGGGTATCCCGGCCAGTTGGACGTGGCGGCCACTGCGGGGCGTTGCGCCCACCTGGAAGCGGGGGAAAAATTGGAGTGTGAGGTTACGGCCCTGGTCTACACCGGCCTTAGCTCTGTGGGCAAGATACATCCCGATGGGCAGGTGGAGGAGGGGCAGGACTGACTCCAAATGTATCCGTTTACCACCCTGCTTTCGAGATTAACCACCAGGACACAAAGGCCCGAAAGATACCCAATTCATGTCATGGAAAGGGATGGATGAATGACAAACAGACAAAAGAGGTGGGTTTACAGCCCACGCAAAGCTCCCAAACCCAAAGTGCCAGAGAGCGTCAAGGGAGAGCTGGAAAAGAAGGCCGAGAAACTCGTTGAGACAGTTCTCAAACCGCAGCACGTCGAGCCTCCACCCGAAGAGGCGCTCTTCAACTACATGGTGGACATTTATACCAGGTGGTACCGCAGTTACTTTTACTTCTGTTCCAGGTATCACTGCCCTGGCCCCAATGCCATCTCGCCATACTTTGAGGACAAGTTTGCTCGACTGGAATATGTTGGGAATGGTCGTTTCAATCTCTCGTTTATGAGGCACACGGGAAAGTGGGTGGAGATCTACACAGATTTGACGATGGATGAGAGTTTAGAGGCTGTCCGAGATGACCCGTGGTTTCACCCATGAGGTATACATGTTGGACAACATCACCTGGGACGAGAAAGAGATCGAGCGCCGCAAGCAGACCATGCGCGATGTGTGGGCCTACAAAAGGGTTGATCACATCCCCGTCGTGATCTGGCTGGTCTGTAACCCTCACGGCTACACGGCCAGGGAGTTGCTGCTGGACGGGGAGAAACAACTGGAGGCCAACCTGGCCGCCGTCGAGCGCTGCCTGAACACGCTACCCGACGATTATATCCCCTGGCTCAGGCCCGACGTAGGCTACATGACGATAGCCACCGTCTACGGCTGCGAGGTCTATTGGAACGAGAGTGACCCTGACCAGATGCCGGGCGTGGAGAGGCCCATCATCCACGACATGGCCCAGGTCTACGAGCTGGAGCGGCCCGATCCGGCCACCGCCGGCCTGATGCCTGAGTGCCTGCGACGCATTCGCCTCTTCGTGGAGCGCGCCAGAGGGCGGATCTCCCTGTCGGGTATCGACCTGGGCGGGCCGCTGAACACCTGCAAGGACATGATAGAGACCAACCTGATGTACACCGCCTTCTACGACAGTCCGCAGGAGTTTCACTATCTCCTGAACCGCGTCACCGAGACCATGATCGCCTGCTACGACCTGATCATCCAGGCCGCCGGCGGCCTCGATAAGATGACCACCACCGACTTCGATCCCACCTGGGCCCCGGAAGGGCGCAAGGGCTTTTGCAGCGACGACGTGTGCGCCACCATTCGCCCGGAGTTGTTTGAAACCTTCGGCCAGCCCTACAACAGCCGCCTCTACGCCCGCTACGGCGGCGGCCTGCTGCACAACTGCGGCCCCCACCCGGCGGCTGACCTGTACCTGGAGCACGACCCGCCCCTCAAGGGCCTCAACTGCTCCTGGCGTTACACCCGGAACGATATGGAGAAATTGGGGCGAGCCTTCGCCGGCCGGGGGCTGGTATTCGCCATGTTCGACAACGACGAGACCCCTGAGGAGATGATGGCCGGCTACACGGAGATGGCCGAGGCTTTGGCCCCTGATACCATCGGCCTGCCGGTCTGCATCGTGGATGGCGAGGCGTATTCGGATGCGGACATCCTGGAGACGTATCTGGGGCTGAGGAAGATCAGCCAGGAGTATGCAGCTAACCTACGGTGGGCCGAGAACAATTCGTGAGAAAGGGGTTTAAGAGCAAATCCCTCTCTCCCATGCCGGAGATATTCTCGTTTATTTAAGGAAGATAGGGATGTCCAGCTATCGTAAAGAAATCGCTTGCTATCTATTCGATAGTATGTGGCAAACGATGGCCCTGCTTGTCTGTGGGGCGCTGGCCTCGATATGCCTCAGCGCCTACCTGTCTCCAGACCTGGTTCGCGATGTCTTATCAAGAGAAATGAACGTGGGATTGATCGTTCTGGCCGTCATCATCGGTTTTTTAACCCCCGGCCCCAGGTACATCGTCTACCCGCTGCTGGCCCTGCTGGTCAGTCAAGGAATGGATGTAGGACTGGTGGTCGCCTATCTTTCCGGTGATGTTTTGATAGAACCCTCGGTTGTCTTCCTGGAAATTGACCGGCTGGGCATAGGGTTTTTCTTCAGAAGGCTTTTTATCTCTGTAGCTGTAGCCACCCTGGCCGGTCTGATGGCCTCTTTCGTTTTCAGCTATCTGGGGATGAAATTGAGATGAAGGATGGAGAAAAGACGGAAAAGACAAAGAAAAGGGCAAACGAGGGAGCAACCCCTTCTCCACGTAAAACGCTGTTTATATGCGCGCTCCTTTTGCTTTTCTCCTTGGGGCTGTATCTCTTCAAGCCGACCGAGATACAAGAGATATTTATTGCCGAGGCGAGTGTCTTTATCAAGATCGCCGTTATCACCTTTTTCGCCGTTCTGATCTCTGCTGTGATTCATTTCCTGGTACCGGATACCTATGTCAAGGACAGGCTGGGCTTGGGGAAGAATATGAGAGGCCGGTTGCCGTTAATCGCCATTGTGGGGATCATCACGCCGGGGCCTATTTATGCCATCTACCCGTTGGTGTTTGTTTTAAAAGAGAAAGGAATGAGCGAGGAAAATATCGTGACCTTTATGACGGCCCAGATGATGACCGGCCCGGCCAGAGCACCGCTAGAGATTGGCTTTTTTGGCCTGGGTTTTTATCTTTTAAGGGTTATTCTGGCCTTTTTTTTGAGCATCCTGGCCGGTTTTATGTACAGGTTGCTCCTATGGCGAGCTCCTCGCAAAGGCAGATTATGATTTTGGTGCACCAGACCCAGAATGGCAGACCCAGGCTCAGCTCGTGCTCTTTGTGATAATAAACTGGATGATATACATAATCATAAGAGGAGGTTGATTAATGAAAGAGAAATTAGCCATTGAAGGCGGCAGGCCGGTCAAAACCACACCCAACCCGCCCATGTACCCCGGCGGTCTGGAAGTCGGGGAAGAAGAAAAGAAAGAAGTGCTGGAGGTTCTGGAGCGCCAGTATCTCTTCCGCTACTACGGGCCGAAGGAAGCCCCTTCCAAAGTAGCCGAATTCGAGAAGGTTTTTGCGGAAAAGATGGGGGCCAAATACACCCTGGCGGTCAATTCCTGCACCTCGGCTTTGATTTCGTCCCTGGTGGCTGTCGGGGCGGGGCCGGGCTGCGAAGTGATCGTGCCGGGCTACACCTTCTTCGCTTCCTGCGCGGCCATCATCTCGGCCAAAGCGATCCCTATCATTGCCGAGGTGGACGATTCCCTGACCCTGGACCCGATCGATTTCGAGCGCAAAATCACCCCTCGCACCAAAGCCGTCATCCCGGTGCAAATGCGCGGCGTCCCTTGCGACATGGACCCCATCATGGAAATAGCCCGCAAACATGACATCGCCGTGGTGGAGGACGTGGCCCAGGCCGCCGGGGGGAGCTATCACGGCAAAATGCTGGGCACGTTCGGCGATTGCGGGGCCTACAGCCTGCAATACCACAAGATTATCACCGCCGGCGAGGGCGGGATGGTAGCCACCGACGACGAACTGCTCTACGACCGCGCCCAGGCTTACCACGATACGGCGGCCTGCTGGCGACCAGACCGCTTCGGCCTGCCCCGCTACGAGGGGGAAGTCTTCCCCGGGGTGAACTTCCGCATGGCCGAAGTCATCGGGGCCATCGCCCTGGCCCAGTTCAGGAAACTGGATGACCTCATCGCCCGCATGAGGGCCAACAAAGCGCGCATCATGGCTGGCATCAAGGACATAGAGGGCATTCAGGTCCGGCGCCTGAACGACCCCGAAGGCGATACGGCTATCTCCCTGGTCTTCTTCCTGCCGCAGGCCGAAATCGCCCAAAGGTTTGGGGAAGCGCTCCAGGCGGAGGGCGTGGCAGCCGGAGGAATCTACAACGCCCGCATCCCCGACTGGCACATCTATGCCCACTGGAAGCACATCATAGATAAAGTAACGGCCACGCCGGAAGGCTGCCCTTACACCTGCCCCTATTACAAAGGCCCTACCCCTGAGTATACCGAGGATATGTGCCCCAATACGTTGGATTACCTGGGCCGTTCGGTGCACATCGACATCCCTCCGCAACTGACGGAGGAAGATTGCGACCTCATCGCCGAAGCCATCCGCAAGGTGGCCGACGCCCTGCTGTAAAATGCCTGAAGGGGCCTGGCCCTTTTGGAAGTTACCATGAACAAGCGGTCAACGGATTCTTAAAAATGACCGGCAAAAATAAGACCAGGAGAGAAAAAATGATCGTTCGACTCGACGTGTCCACCCGCAGCCAGACAGAAGCTCGAGACATCACCTCCCAGGTTCAGCAGGCGGTCACGGATAGCGGGGTACAAAACGGGGTGTGTTACGTTTACGTGTCTCACACCACAGCCGGAGTGATCATCAACGAGAACGCCGACCCCAGCGTAGCCAGAGATATCCTGACGACCCTGAAGGAGCTTGTCCCCCGCCAGGGCGACTACAGCCACCGCGAAGGCAACGCCGATGCTCACATCAAGGCCAGCCTGGTAGGTTCCAGCCAGGCCATTTTGGTGGAAGGCGGACGCCTGGTTTTGGGCACGTGGCAGGGAATTTTCTTTTGCGAGTTCGATGGGCCACGTCGCCGTCACGTGCTGGTGAAGGTGCTGGCCGAAGGCTGAGGGTGGTGTTCCTTAGCGGCTCAAGATCAGCCATATACCTGCGATGGATAAGATCGTGCCCAAGATGGTTTTAACCGTGATCTTTTCCCCCAGAAACAGGGCCGAGAGAGGGAGGGCCATCAGAGGGGAGGTAGAAGCTAAGGTAGCCGCTTTGGCTAACTCGATCTTTTGTAGGGCGGAGAGAAAGAAAAGGCTGCCTGCACAGGCCCCTACCAGACTGGCTAGAGCTACTGTGCCTAATGGCCGCCAGCCATAGTTGCCTATGTGTCGCACATTTCCTCGGTGCAGGGCCAGCACGGTCAACACCAGAGCCGCGCTGGGCATCCTGATGGTGTTAGCGGCAATGTTGTCTATCCCCTGCACTCCCACCCGTAAAATGGTCATTGAGGCCGCCCAGCAGATGGCCGCCAAAAGAGGCAATCCCAGGTTGAGCCAACCGCTCTGGGATGTGGAGTCTTCGTTGGGCCGGGAGCTTACCAGCCCGATGCCTATCACGGTCAGAACGACGCCCCCCACGGCCAACCAGCTAAGACTCTCGTGTAACAGGAGCAGGGCCAGAGTGGCGGAGAAAAGGGGATGGATGTTGGAGATAGTCAGGGCGCGGGATACCCCGATGAGAGGCAGGCTGGTGTAAAAAAATGTATCTCCGATGCCGATGCCCACCAGCACCGAGCTGACCAGGTAGATGAGGGATAGAGCAGGGATGCGGGCCACCAGGTCGAACTTGCCCAGCGTCAGTGACAGGATGGGGAAGACGAGGGCGGCAAAAGTACAGTTCAGGGCGTTGATGGACAGGCCATCGAACTTATCGGTTTCGTTTTTGAGCAGGATGCTGGAGATAGTCCAACACAGAGCGGCGCTGATGGCGCTGAGTTCACCGGTCACGAGGTTCGCGATCCTCAAGCCCCATCTCGATAACTTCACGGAGGTTCTTTTGCAGCTCATCAAGCGTCTCTGCTTGCGTGTGAACACCAGGGAAACCCGGCACACACCCGACATACAGGTCCGTATCAGGGCACTTTTCAACAACTGCTGTAAAGGTCTTCATTTTCACCTTTGCTTCTACTGTACCGGCTGCAAGTGTGACCACGCCTCGTCCTCCTCGGGTTTATTCCAATCCCCGGCAAGTGCTGGTTCACTGAGCAACGCCGTTTCGAGGACGTGAGTTGCTGGCTTCTCTTCTAAAATTGTTACAAGCGCACGCCGTGCAGATGGCAAATGAACAGGTTCGAGCAAGCGCACCTGGCCTTGTTCATCAATCACAGCTTCAAAAGTTTGGATCATAGGTCACTTTACCTCCATATCCTTCAAAGAAGAGGGCTGGAATGATCCTGGTGCGGTACAGTTTAAGAAATTCAAGCTCATTCTCATTCAAAGGAATGGGGCTGCTCAACAAATCCTGATATTTCTCCACGACATGGAGTAGCACCCGTTCGATAGCCTGATCTTCCGTCTCACTGAAAGTGTAGATAGCCAATTCAGGCACACTGACCGAGAATCCTACCGGCCTTTCATCCAGCAACTCGACGCTGAAAAGATCCATCTCACCCAGGGAGACAATATGGGACTTAAACTTATCGCCAGCCATATCCACACCGTCACTTGTCCTCCCGCTCAGCCAGATATTCCTCGAAGGGGCGGGCTGGCTCTTTAAGAGCTTCCAGCATATCACGGATGTCTTCCAATTCTTCGAGCTTGTCCAGCAGAGCGTTGTAATGTGCCAGAGGCATCAACACGATTTTTTGATCGCCCATGCTTTCTAGCAGTTCTTTGACTGTGGTAATAGATACAGCCATTGTCTTAATCCTTTTCAGGGAAACGGCTCAGCACCGTCGCTCCATCGCCGAGCATGACCTGATCGCCAAAATCAAGCTCGTCCAGGGGTTTGCATTCGGGCAGCTTCTTGCCGTGGGGCAGGGCGAAGACGTTGAGCGGCGTCCCTTCTTTAGCGTAGCGTTTGTCCACGTAGGCCATCCCCAGAAGATACCCCTGGCTGTCGATGGCGCAACTGGTCACCGCCCCGACGTATTTCCCCTTGCGGTTGACCACCGGGTCGCCGGTGGCTGGCATCCGCACGCCTTTATTATCCATGCGGAAGCGCACGATCTGCATTTTGCCATCCAGGGCCTTTTCCATGAAGGCTTTGCGCCCGATGAAGTAGGGCTTGTGCAGCTTGACGTAGGAGCCAAAACCAGCCGCCAGCGGATCGATGTTGAATGCTCCGGCCAGTTCGTGGCCGTAGAGGGGCAATCCGGCCTCGGTGCGGGTCGAGTCCCTGGCTCCCAGGCCGGCGGGCTTGAGGCCGAAAGGCTCTCCCTTCTCCAGAAGCAGGCTCCACAGCCGGGGGGCGTGGTCGGGGTGGACGAAGATCTCGTACCCGATCTCTTCGCCGCAATAGCCCGTTTGGGCGATAACCAGGTGTAGGCCAGCCAGTTCAGCTTCGATCAGCCAGGTACGTTTCATGCGGGCCAGCCGGGTTTTCAGCTCCTCGTCGGCGGTCAGGCTTTGCAAGATAGCCAGCGAGTTCGGCCCCTGGAGAGCAATATTGACCCTCTGCCGCTCGCCGCAAGAAGGGTCTTTCAGGTTCCTGAGAATGGCCTGGCCCACCACCTCTTTATCCGGGTGGTGGCGGTCGATGACCACCCGCCGCTCGTTGACGGCCTTCAGCCAATCCCAATCCTTGTCGAAGTTGGAAGCGTTGACCACCATCAGGTAGAGGTTTTGCTGACGACGGTAGATCATGATATCGTCTATGATGTTTCCGTCGGGGTCGAAGAGGTAGGCATAGAGAGAACGGCCATCCTCCAGTTGAGGCACGTAGTTGGAGCACACCGTGTCCAGGAAGTCGGTGGCGTGCTCGCCGGCGATCTCCAGGAAGCCCATGTGCGACACGTCGAAGAGGGCCGCCGTTTCTCGCACGGCTCTATGTTCGTCGCTGACGCTGGTGTACCAGACGGGCATCTCCCAGCCGGCGAAGGGGATGATCTTCCTGGTCAACTTTACGTGTTCATCGTAAAGGCAGGTACGTTTGGGCTGACCTTCCTCCGGCTCCACCCATTGCCATTCTTCTTTTTCCACCTTCCTGGGACGGACGTCGGCCAGGTTACTCTGGCCGACGAAGTAGGGTTTTGAGAGATAGAAGAGGTGCTGGTGACCAGCCTGGTAGAGGGACAGGCCATCAGGCTTTTTCTCTTCCTGGTAAAGCGGTTCGACCTCTTCCAGGCTGTCGCGGAAGGCCAGAGCTTCGGATTTCACTTCGTCATGCCCGTCGGAGTCCAACAGATCGACGACCGTCACCGGCCCCTCGATTTTGGCGTACAGGTCATCTTCGTCGAAGATGACGTAGCCATCGGACAGGTTGCGGAACCAGGCTTTGACCTGCGCGTGGCCGGCGGGGGTGGTGCTGACAATGTAACGGTGGCGTCCGATTTCGTCGGGCTCCAGGCGTTTGATGAAAACGTCGTCTATGAGCGTCCCATCCCTGTCCAGGAGCGTCGATCGCTGGCTCTGGCCCGGCTGGAGGGCGGCCACGTTGTTAGTAGCCACCTCCTGGAGGAAGGGTTGAGCACGCCAGCCGCCGATGTAGAGCAGACCCCGGCCATCATAACGACTGAAGTCGTTACTACCGGCAGCAAGGCAGTAATGGGGATAGCCCCGGCCCCTGGAAACGGTCTCCGCCTTCGTTCTGGCCGCCAGGGTGGCTAATTCACATTTAAGCTCCTCCAGAACGTCCTGCTCGATCTTGCCCCTGGGCAGTTCTCCGCTCAGACCAACGTAGGTGTAGGGTTGAATGTTGGTCAGAGCGCGTTGGATAATCTCGGCAATTTTTTTCATCTCGGCCTGGCCCATCCCGCGCTGAGTGATCCAGGGAGTGCCGAGCCGCACGCCAGTGCCCAAAGCGGTGGCTTCGTCGCCGGGGATGGTGTTCTTGTTAGCCACGATGCCGACCAGGTCCAGGACGCGCACCGCAATCTCGCCGTGCAGGGGGCGGCCATTCGTGGTCTTGACGCCTTTCAGATCGATCATCAGGAGATGGGTGTCTGTGCCGCCATAGGCCAGGCGCAGCCCTTGATCCCCTAGAGCCTGGGCCAGATATTGGGCGTTTTCCTTAATGCGCCGCTGGAGGTGGCGGAAACAATCCGTCTGGGCGATCTTGAAGGCCACCGCCATAGCCGCGAACTTGTTGACGTGGGGGCCGCCCTGTTCGCCGGGGAAAACAGCCTGGTCGATGCTCTTAGCCTTATCCGCATCGGTGGTTATGATGACCGCCCCGCGCGGACCGCAGATGGTTTTGTGGGTGGTGAAAGTGATCACGTCGGCCACACCCACCGGGCTGGGATATACCCCGGCGATGACCATCCCGGCCGGGTGAGCGATATCAGCCATCAGGAGAGCGCCCACGGAGTCAGCGATCTCCCTGAATTTCTCCCAATCCGGGGCCCAGGGATAAGAGGTGTAACCGGCTACGATGACCCTGGGCCGGTACTCCAGAGCCAGAGCCATGATGTCATCGTAGTCCAGGCGTTCGGTAGCCCGACTGACGCCATAAGAAGCCACTTTATAGCGTTTGCCGGAGATGTTGAACTCGCTGCCGTGAGTCAGGTGGCCGCCCTGGAAGAGGTCCATGCCCATCAGGGTGTCTCCAGGCTCCATGAAAGCCTCGTAAACGGCCAGGTTGGCCGCTGCTCCAGAAAGAGGCTGGACGTTGACGTAAATCTTATCGGCGCTGACTCGCTCGTTGGCGAAGCACTGGGCCACCCGTCGCTGAGCCAGAGTCTCCACGAAGTGCACGTAGTCATCGCCCTTGTAGAAACGGCGGTCAGCGTAGCGGCGGTAGTAGGCCAACTGGTGATCGAAGTCCAGAATCAGTTTTTCATCATCGCGAGTCATGCGCAGAGGGGGATACCCTTCAGCGTAGACGTTGTTGAACACCGAGCTAAGGGCCTGACGCACCGCCTTGGGGGCGATGCTTTCCGAGGGGATCATCACCAGCTTGCGGGCCTGGCGTTCCTCTTCGAGATCGATGATGTGCTCGATATCGGGGTCAATGTCGGCCATGTCCACCCCGAAACAGTAGTCTGAATAGCCTTGCTCTGTCATTTGTCAACACTCCTTTGTTTGACCGTGATTATTCCCACAGGCTCGTGGGGGGCGATCAATTGTTGCTTTTCACGCAATCCATATCATAAATCAAAGCGAGGCTTTTGTCAAGGAGTACGCCCGCCAAATCTCGGTTCCGCCTTCTCAGCCCTTTTAACAGCGAAGCGGGTACTATTTGCGAAAAGAGGTTGGGAGCGGAGGAACGTTAAAATTGGCGAGGAGTGTTTGACACAGGGGGCAGAGCCGTATATAATAGATAATAGCGAGAACTCGAGTTTAGATAATTCTTGAGAAACCTGGTTTCTTAGCCTTTGTCTAAACTCAAGCAGAAATGGAGGAGAGATAATGAAAAAGTATCTGTACACCGTATTGGCTCTGGTCATAGCGATCAGCACAGTCATGCTCAGCGTAGGGACAGACGTGGCTGAGGCCCAGAAGCCTTACGAGGGCGTCAGGCTGGTAGTGGGGGCCATGGCCGGTCCTCAGGTCAGTGGGCCGCTGGAGACCCATCGCGGCCAGTGGGAGGAGATGACGGGCGCTACGGTGGAAGTGCAGACTCTCGCCTTCGGCGACCTGTACGAGAAGATTCGCTCCTCTTTTGAGACCGGCGTGCACGCTTTCGACATCATCATCTGGGCTCCGAACTGGGCGGGGGACATCGTGGGGCCTGGCTACGTGCTGGAGGTGCCCGAAGAGGTCAAGGCCAAAATGGACTGGGAGGACATCGTGTCTGTCTATCGCGAGCGGCTGTTGACCTGGGGGGGCAGGCTCTACGCCCTGCCCTACGACCTGGAGGCCCACATGCTGTACTTCCGCCAGGACATTCTGGAAGACCCGGACAACATGGCCGCCTTTGAGGAAAAGTACGGCTACCCGCCGGGTGAACCCCAAACCTGGAGCGAGTACCGTGACCTCGCCGAGTTCTTCAACGGTACGGAATGGCAAGGCGACCCTCTCTACGGGGCGGTCGAGTCCCAGAAGCGAAGAGCGCAGTCGGCCTGGACGCTCATGTCGCGGGCCTGCGGCTATGCCAGGCACCCTGATAATCCTGGCGTCTTCTTCGACGAAGACACCATGGAACCCCTGATCAACAATCCGGCCTGGGTGCGTGCCCTGGAGGATTACGTGGAGATCACCTCCTTTGGCCCGCCAGGTATGGCTGACTACGACATCGGCGATGTGCGCATGGATATGGGCGCCGGTAACGCCGTGTTAGCCATTGACTGGGCCGACATCGGCACGATCTCTATCGACCCGGCCCAGTCGGTGGTCAAGGGGCTTTTGGGCTTTGGGATCCTGCCTGGCTCCTACCAGGTCTACAATTACAAGACCGATCAGTGGGAGGAATTTGAAGAGGTCAATCACGCGCCCTTCCTGGCCTTTGGCGGCTGGTCTAGCTCGGTGACGGCCACCTGCGAAAACCCGGAGGCAGCCTTCGATTTCTGCGCTTTCATGGGCAGCAAAGATGTAAGTATGCTGCTCAACGTGACGCCCTTCTCCGGGGTCAACCCTTCACGCTACAGCCACTTCGAGAACGTCGATGCCTGGGTAGAGACTGGCTTTGACGAAGAAAGCGCCAGGGATTACCTGGAGGCCATCCGCGACTCCGTTGACCACCCCAACGTGGTGCCAGACATCCGTATCCCTGGCTATGCTGATTACTACGAGGCTCTTGACCTGGCGGCCTCTCAGGCTATAGCCGGAGAAATGACGCCCCAGGAGGCTCTGGACGAATGCGCCATGACCTGGAACGAGATCACCGACCGCCTGGGCCGCGAACAGCAGCTTAAGTATTACCGCGAATCCCTGGGTCTGCCCGCCGAGGCAGAGGCGGCAGCCGGCGGCTACACCATCGTCATGGTCCCCAAGTTCACCGGGGCCGACTGCTTCACCGCCCTGGAAGAACTGGATAATTCATAGAAACTTCCAAAGCGCCAGGCACCTGGAAAGTTGTGCGTTTGGATTGGGGGAGGGCCGCTGCGCTCTCCCCCAATCAATTTAGGCATAAGAATGGGGAGACAGATGACCTGAAGAGAGAAGAACGTTATATGACCAGTGGGGGCTATCAAGGGGTAACTAAAGTCTCCCTGGCGTCACTCTTTAGTCTCTTCAGCCATAAGCTCAAGCACCTGCTGGAGGGTATCGCCGATGTCGTCCTGGGTGAGGGTGCCGATACGGTTGAGCCTGCCCTCCTCGATCACCACCACTTGCAGCGAGGTGACCACGTCACCAAGCTCGTTAAAGTCTTGAGCGCCAGCGATGCCCTCGTAGTCAATGTCATCGCCCTGGGCCAGCAACTCTTGCCCTTGCTCAAAACTGGTTACCAATTCGCCAGGGGGATTGGCTACCTTGCGCAGATTGTCTAAGACACCCTGGCGAGTGGGTTCGCCAGCAGCCTCTATAGCCAGGGCAATGATCATCATGGCGTCATAGGCGTTAGCGGAGAAGGCAGGCCCCCCTTCTTCACCTCGCAGGTCTTCAAGTTTGGCCTTCCACTCCTCATAACGGTCGGTGATGATCGGCGCCGGGTTGATTCCTATCACCCCTTCGCCGGTCTCTCCGGTCGCGTTGGCGAATGGATCGTTCACAAAGTCTGTGCCAATCCACGTCCCCGCCAGTCCTAACTCGTTCTTCTGTCCGAAGAACACGGCTGAACTCTCGGGCCCTCCCTCGAAGAAGATGACCTCCGGGTTGCCGGCCATCACTTCTAGCAGCTCGGAGGGGTAGGAAGAAGCGCCTTCGACGTAGGTGACATCAGCCACAATCTCTAACCCAAGCACCTGGGCTGCCTTCCGCAACACGCCGCGGACACTGGCCGCGCTTTCGGTGTCCGCAAAGAAGAGCGCGACCTTCTTCGCGCCGAGTTCGGTGGCCGCATACCAGGCCATCCCTGTGCCCATCACGGTGTCGGAGGAAACCGTGCGAAAGACGTACTC
Source organism: Anaerolineae bacterium (assembly GCA_034417895.1). Lineage (GTDB taxonomy): Bacteria > Chloroflexota > Anaerolineae > CAZYHC01 > CAZYHC01 > DAOULT01. The sequence continues at coordinate 42,576 of DAOULT010000153.1, forward strand.
ACCTCCCATCGTGTCCAGGGCCGTGGTGCCCGCCGTAGGAGAAATCTCCACGACCTTCCGCTCTTGAACCAGAGGCATGACCGAGCGAATCGTTATCGAAGTGGGGCCAATCAAAGCCACAATCTCATTCACGTCCAGGAGCTTGGCCGCCCCCGCGAAGGCGGCGGAGGCCACCCCCCCGCTATCTTCAATGTGTAGCTCGATCGGTCGCCCGGCTGCCCCGCCCGCTGCGTTGATCTCCTCAACGGCCATCTCAATAGCGGGTATGCAGTTGGCCACCCAGGCCATTGAGCCTGTCACCGGCAATAACACTCCCACCGGAATAGGCTCCGCTGCTGCCGCCAGGCCGCAGGTAGCCACGATCAGGGTGAGCAGGGTCAGCCCCGATATGAAGGGCAACACTCGTATCTTGCGTGACATGTTCCTTCCTCCTTTCTTCACTGGCATTATCTTTGCCGATTCATGTGTACCACATTCGGAGTCCAATGGCTCACGGTCAGATTCCTCGATAGCCTTATCTCCTTTCTGTCTACTTCCTTTGTCCGCCAATGGGTCTTACCAAACCACCTGTCCTTTCACCATCTCTCCATCCTCTATGACCGAATCCCTGAGCACCACCGCTTCTTTGATGGTTACGCCGGAGCCAATACAGCAATCCCGCTCGACGTAGACGTGGGGGCCGATAGTGCACTGCTCGCCGATGGTCGTCCCCTCTTCGATGCGCAAAGGGGTGATCAGACGGGTGTTAGCTCCCACCGCGTAAGGAGCCATCTGCGGTCGGCCATGACCGCTGGTCAGGTAGTGGCGGTTAATGGCTAATAGATCTTCCGGGCCGGTCAGGGTCAGGCGGCCATCTGTGAAAATACCTCGCACCCTGCCCCGGCGGTCGATGAGCGTCTGGATGGCGTCCTGGATTTCGTACTCGCCTCGTGGGGAGAGCCTGACTTCAGGTAGATACTCCAGAATGGCGGGGTTGAAGATGTAGAGGGGCAGGGTGGCGATGTTGGTCGGGGCTTCTTCCGGGCCGGGTTTCTCCACCACCCTGGTTATATAATGAGCGTTCATCTCTACGATACCCGTGCGCCCTATCTCGGCCCAGGGTATCTCCATCAAACTCATTGCCCCGTTTATCCCCTCTTCCTCCCGATAGCATTGCATCAGCCCGGCCACGTGGTCAGGGGAGGTCAGGTTATCACAGGCGGACAGGATGAAATCGCCTTCGATGAGGGGCGCGGCCTGGGACAGGGCATCGGCCATGCCCAGCCGTTTCTCCTGGAAGACAAAGCGAATGGAGGCTTCCAGGGGCGATTCCTCCTCGAAGTATTTAATGATGTACTGATCGTCCGGGCTGACAACCACGATGAAATCCTTGACCCCGTTGGCCCAGATATCTTCCATGACCCGTTCCACTATGGGCCGCCCCAGGATGGGCAACATGGCCTTGGAACGTTTCAAAGTGATGGGATGCAGACGCGAGCCTTTGCCCGCCGCCAGAATTACACCTTGCACAGTGTTACGCGACCTCCTTCGGAATCTTGGGTGTTACATATCTCTTATCGCCTTCTATGGCGTCGATGAGTTCCTCAAAAGCGTGCTCCAGGCGGCAAAAAGAGCGCGAGCGTGACTGCACCAGCGAGAAATCCATAAGCGCAGTCATTGGGGCTTGATCCTGGGTTTCTTTGTAACCGCGTCCGGCACCCATTCTCTGGGAAAGCCAACTCTTTGTATTCCGGACGGCTTCCACATCTCCCTCGAAGCAGGTATCTGCGGGCAACCCCAATTTGTCTTTCAGGCTTTCCAGGCTGGCCAGGAACCAGGCTTCGTACTCGCACTTAGCTATGACGATGGCTACCGGACACGGCAGGTTCAGCGAACGGGCGCGGTCGGCCAGTTTAGGCGCCAGCTCTTTAGGGCAATCCCCGTTAGCATCGCGCAAAACCAGGATAGCCACACAATCCGGTTCTGACACCGCATAACTCAGATATCGCTCTAAATGTTTGGTCAGGCCACCTTCTCCAAGTGCTCTTATCGGCCTGGCGATTTGAAAATCCCAACGCTGATGCTCATCCTGAAGCTTGCGCAGCAGGATAGGAACTGCTTTCACCTCCCCTTTGCCCTCTACAATGGGGTAGAGCTTACCCATCTAATCTACCACTGACTCCTCTTGACGGCGCAGACCCTCGATGCGCACTAAGTC
>DAOULT010000154.1:0-25772 GCA_034417895.1 Anaerolineae bacterium
CCAATCGTGAAGCCCGCGCTTTGGTTCTCGCTCTTCCTTCCTGAGACGGACGAACAAATACCCGACATTATCGTCCGGCTTGTGCCGGAGCGGACGGAACGGCCTGACCCGCCGTGGCACGATGAGGGCTGCGACTATGACTGCGCGTGCCAGTGATCAGATAAGAAGAAAATAGAACTTTTCACTTCAAGGAATGGCTAATCTCGTTCTGGCATGCCTAAAGCATCCTCTATTGCTTCAAGCATCTTTTCATATTTTTCAATTTTATATTCGCTTAAAATATTCAACGCGTAATCCCGCGCCTCTCTCAAAGCCTTGTAAGGCAACTTTGCAAAGGCGTTGTAGACCAGGGCGGTAGTATGTTCTAGAGCTGTTACATCCTCTAGATGCCGGTGCTCGAAGTAAGCGCCTGCTATCACACAATGCTTTGCGGCCTCTTTATGATCGTCTCGTGCATAAGCAATCTGCGCCTGCAACAGATGGCTCTTACCCAGGGCCGTCCAGAATCCAATAACAGGTTCATGGATATATGATATCTTTTTCCCAGACAGGATTTTGTAGTCACCCGGGATGATGCGGTCAAGCTCCGTAAGCACTGCATCCATTTCTTTGAAAGCACCACTACGCATATAAACCTCTGCCAGATCTTCGAGGAAGTCCACTCTGTTTATGATCATACCTTTCGGGGTTAACTTGATAGCTTCGCCAATATTCTTTTCAGCCTTGCGGAAAAACTCTCTCGCTTCCTCTTTCCTACCTTTTTCGCTCAACACTGCGCCCCAATCGCGATAGAGACAGCCCAATTCGTTATGTGCCTCCATCAGACGCGGGGTTTCTTCTCGTTCGGTAAAGATATCGATGCTCCTTTCCAGATATTCCTTTCCCTGTTGGAAAGCCTTCTCTGCCTCTCCCAAATCCTCTGTTGATGCTCCAAGCCTGCGAAAGATTTGCCCCAAAGCGTTGCAGGCCAGACCGATGCCTCGCTTATCATTCTGCTCCTCGAAAAGTTTTAGAGCGGCCTCGCAGTGCTCCTGCGCTCCGCTGAGCTGATTCTCCTTCAGATAGATCAGTCCCAGGGTATTTCGGCTGAGGCCGATAAAGTATTCGTGCCCTATCTTTTCTCTCATTTCTAATCCATGCTCACAGGATCTCCTGGCTCTTTTCAACTCCCCGATCTCGCTGTGAACAAAAGAGATATCGTTGAGAGTAGCAGCCCACCCGGATGGCAATCCAGCTTCTCTACGATAGCGGAGGCTTTTCAGATAGGCGCTTCTAGCGTCACGGTATTTTTCGAAACGAGCGTGAGTGTAGCCAATGAAGTGGTAGGCTTCTGCCAGGATTTGTCCTCTCTTCCGTCTTTCATAATCAATCTTATTCTCTGTCATTTCTCCTCACCTTCTTTACTTTCGAGCAGGTTGATAGCGGTCTGTAGCGTCCTGACCGTCTCTTCCTCATCGTGGCTCAGCAAAGCCATGGCTGTTCCTTTGGCGGTGAGCAACTCGGCCTTGAAAAACACATCGTCGGTCTCGAACAAAGGCTCATCGCTGGTTTGAATGTCCTCGATGATTTGCAAAGCTCTCGCATACTCTGAGCGGGCTATGTAGCGTTTGGCCCACCTTACAGCGCTGTCTCTATCAACGCTGTCTCTGGGCAATCCATGTATTCTGGCCCGCCTCTCGTTCCTGGGATGGCTGAAAAAGCGTAAAACTTCATCACGCAGACGCATATCGTACTCGAACTCGTGGCCGTAGATCGCTTCGTCGTCCAGCCAGGAGTACTCTTCGTAACCGCTCCTGGGGTCCTTAAGCAGTTGATAGTACAGGCGATCAACTATCAGGTTCCGTCTTATGTCACTGGCCGAGTCCATCTCCTTTATCTCTTCATTATAACGCGCGATGATCTTCTGACAAACCTGATCTCGCTCTTCAACCTGATCCTTCAGGATATACTCGTCCATCAACTCATACATCTCATCGTGTAAGAAGATCAGGTCAGTATCCGGCCGGGTCTTGACGAAGGCCAGCATTTTCAGGTCATCTAACGCCTTTTTACTCTCCTCGATGGAGAGGCCGGACAGCCGGGCCAGCAGTTCCGCATCGATGCCCTTGCGAGCCCAGGCCGCGTAACGCAGAGCCAGCGCAATAGGGTTGGTTGGGTCCATGGCTTGCAGCACCCCTGCGATTTCTCTCTCCAGCCACCCTCTGGCTTCTGCCAGTTTCTTATCGTCGGACTTCAACTCTTCCAGTGAAGTAGTGAAAATGTCATCAACAATTTGCGCTCCTTTTCCCACCCAGTCCATGATCAACACCAGAGAGAGCATGATGGGGCGTCCATTCGTGTAAAGATGGATTAGCTCACGCCTTTCGTCGTCTATAGCTTTCACTGCGGGCACGCTAGGGGCAAGAGCGTCGAAGTACTCTTTCGTCTCCTCCAGAGAAAGCCCCTTCAGATCATATACCTCCAGGCTAAGCTTTCCCCGGACGAGATCCTCGTATAGTTTTGGCTCAGGCCGGCCAGCCAGGATGACTACCGTGTTGTTCATACGGCTGGCGCGGTCGATCAGCCAGGTTTTCACCTCTTCCAGACCGAACTCCTCGATGCTGCTTATAGACTGTACCGCATCGGATTCATATTGGATCAGCTCTACGGTATCAAAACAGAGGATCGGCCGTTTATGTTTGCTCATCTCATTGTAATCGGCCAAGAAAGCCTGGTCTTTCTTTGTTCTCAACTTCTCCAGCAGCTCGGGGCCGGCGGAGACCCGGCTTTCCTCAAATTCTTTACGCCGTTCACGGTAGTTGGCGAAGTATTCTCCCTCCGGATCCAAACCCCGCATAATAGCCGCTTCAAGGCCATCGCCGCTGTGGTTGGCGGTGTCGTATAGATCTATAATACCGCTATACAAGCAGGCTTCCTTATTGGCACTCTCCTCGACGATGGCAGGCGCTTCTTCCAAGAGACGAGTCTTGCCGATGCCACCTCCACCTATCAGATAGAGGATGCGTGTTCGATCATCCTCTATGGCCTCCCTTATGGCCTCTCTCTCCCTGCGGCGACCAATAATTTCAGGTGTACGAATGGCGGCGATAATCCATAATTTTTCGCTCTCGCTCATAAGTCCTGCCCTCCTAATCTGAAATGCTAAGTCCCTGGACGGGAATCCCTTGACAGATGCACCTGTAGCGTTCTCAAAATGCTACCTGTCAGGTTCGTCCTATTGAGTACTACGGGAAAAGAAAAAGCACAACTCTCGCTGCTTCGAGCAAGAAATTGCGCTCTATCAGGCTGTTGAATCCAGAAGAAAGCGTTATTCAATAGAATTATGTAGTCATTACAGTAGTATCTCATCGCTGAGCAAGCTCTTTTATACATTTATTAGCAAAAACCTGGTCGAGGTTTGATGAAAAACGACCAATTTCATCCCCCATCTTCCTACAATTATACCACATTGTTACTTTTTTTGCAATAGCTCAAATGTTCGATCACTGTGTCATAATTGGTAAATAACATCTCAAAACCACAACCTGTAGTAGTCGTATGATAGCGCTCCCACAACATCTTGTGGTGAGAAGCAGGCTCTCACCAATTTGGCACGGTCACAATATTCGATGTTATGCCCTGGCTTTTTCTTCACAACTCCAACCTCACCTGAGGCAGCCACATGCCGCTTTCCCTCCTGCCTAAGCCGATCACGGCGCGCTCGTATCGAGTATAGTTTTCCCGCCACATTGCCCGTTCTTCTGATGTCATCTTGTCTCTATCTTTACATTCGCCCCGGCGCACGTAGAGCAGGTCATAGAGAATTTGCCTGAAGGTTTCGGGTTGCAAAGCCAATACCCCTGGCACAGGGAGAAAATAAACCTCCGTATCGCTATTGGTGATGAAACAAGGTAACGCTCCCAGGCCGCTCATCTTGCTGCTCATAATAAAGAAATCGGCTGGTTCGACGTACTCGCCGTAGTAAAGCTCGATCATTTCCTTATACTCTGGTTCCCTGTGGTGTGTTCGATAGAACTCTATGCCTGCGCGTACAGCATCAAGACCGATCCGCGGGGAGCCGCCAATGCCATAAAAGAGGGTGTAAGCACGATTCTGAGCCGTGTCCGTTTCGATCTTATCTATCCAGGCCAAAGCTTCAGCGCATTCTGTGCCCTCCAAACATTGTGGTCTACCGTAGACCCTGACCCGAACCTTATAATCTTTGTAGAAATCCCGCCATTCCTGGGAAGTAAAGATGATTCGCAAAGCCTCTAAAGCGGTGAACTGGCGATACCGCTTCCCCCGATTGAGCACCGATTGACTGAATGTTGGAATAATTAAGGTGGGCAAGCCATGTTTGAAAAACATTTTTAGATTCTTCAACAAATTCCTGGCTGGCAGGGAAGCGGACAGGTGGTAAAATTCTTCCGTTCCTGGCTCCGCCTCGGTAAAGGCCAGGACCAAACGCCGACATCCATCCGGCACAAATACGCCTACTTTGGGTCTACCTTCACTCTTCACGAACTCCGCGATTTTATTGGGCGATGATTTGAGAAAATCGTCCTCGTTCATATTGAAGTTACCTCCGATGGGCCTGTGTGCCATATTCTATCTTTTTAGGGCACCAAATCCATCCTGGCTACTGCTTCGTCGATGTGTAACCAGGCCAGGATTTATTTATTCAAGGATGTGATAGAATACCCTTTAGTTGTACTTTATTATACCACATTTCCTTTCTCCCTACAACTCTCGCGCAGTGACAGGTTGGTTGGCAGGTAGTCCCTATAATTTTTTGACAGCGGCCTCAGAGTGTGATATACTCTGATAAACCTGATCCAGTTGGGAGAAGATGCCATGTCCCAAACGTTTTACGTCACCACGCCTATTTATTACGTCAATGCCACGCCTCACCTGGGGCACGCCTACACCACTATCGTGGCCGACGTGCTGGCTCGCTACCATCGTCTGTGGGGTGACGATACTTTTTTCCTGACCGGCACAGACGAGCACGGCGACAAAGTAGCCCAGTCGGCCCAGGCCCAGGGGGAGTCGCCACGCCTCTTCGCCGACCGCACCAGCGCCGCCTTTCAGGAAACCTGGCGCAAGCTGGAGATCAGCAACGACGATTTCATCCGCACCACCCAGCCGCGCCATAAGAAGGTAGTCCAGGATATCCTGCAAAAAATATACGAAGCCGGAGATATCTACTTTGGCGAGTACGGTGGTATGTATTGCTTCGGCTGCGAGCGCTTTTACACCGACCGCGAACTGGTGGACGGTAAGTGTCCCGACCACGATAAATTCCCGACCTACATCGAGGAAAAGAACTATTTCTTCCGCATGAGCAAGTATCAGGACTGGCTCATCGATTACCTGACCGAACACCCTGAAACCATCCAGCCCGATCAATATCGGGGTGAGGTGCTGGCTTTTCTGCGCTTCCCCTTACAGGATTTGTGCATCTCGCGGCCCAGGAGACGCCTGGAGTGGGGCATTCCCCTGCCCTTCGACGAGGATTATGTAACCTACGTGTGGTTCGACGCTTTGATCAACTACGTTTCGGTCCTGGGCTATCCCGAAGGCGAGCGGTTCGCCCGCTATTGGCCTGTCTGCCGCCACCTGGTGGGCAAGGATATCCTGAAACCGCACGGCATCTACTGGCCGACGATGTTGCACGCGGCCGACATCCCCATCTATCGGCAACTGTGCGTGCACGGCTTCTGGACGATAGACGAGACCAAGATGTCCAAGAGCCTGGGCAACGTGGTGCGTCCCCTGGAGCTGTCCGATAAGTACGGCATCGACGCTTTTCGCTACTTCGTCATCCGCGAGATGAGCTACGGTCAGGACGCCAGTTTCAACGAGGAAATAATGGTCACTCGCTATAATAGCGAGCTGGCTAACGACTTAGGGAACCTCCTCAACCGGGTGATCAATATGTTGGGCCGTTACTGTGAGGGGGCCATTCCACAGCCGTCAGAAGAGCGTTCCGCCGAGCGCCAGGCTTTCATCGATAAGGCCCTGGCTACCCCGGAACGGGTGCAGGCCGCGGTGCAGGCCATCCAGCCGCACGTTGCGGTGCAGGCCATCCTCGACCTGGTAGGAGAGGCCAACGTCTACCTGGAGCGTAACGCTCCCTGGCTGGCCCACCGCCGGGGCGAGCACGAATATGTAGCCACCGTCCTGTACGACGTGGCCGAGGCCCTGCGTCTGATCGGGCTTTTGCTCCACCCGGTGATGCCGGCCAGGATGGGCGAATTGCGTCGGCGTCTGGGCCTATCCGCCGAACCTGACTTGGCCGACGAATTACGATGGCTGTATTTGCAGCCGGGTACACCTGTCGTTAAAGGGGAAGTGCTCTTTCCCCGCAAAGAGTTTGTCCTGGAAACGTAACACTTTCTGGATTGCAAGGAGGCAGTCTACCATGTCCAAAAAACCCGACTGGTTCAAAGGTATATTCCCCGCTCTGGTGACGCCCTTCACCACGGACGATGAGATCGACGAAGAAGCCTTCAGAGCGCTCATCCGGCACGTCCTGCCCCACGTGAACGGCGTCGTGCCGGTGGGCACTACGGGCGAATTTGTCTATCTGTCCGAGGCGGAAAAGCGACGGGCCATCGATATCGCCCTCGACGAGGTGGCCGCACAGGTGCCGGTGGTGGCCGGTACAGCCTGCGCCAGCACCAGGGACACCGTCGCCCTGACCCGCTACGCCAGGGAGGCCGGGGCCAGCGCCGCCCTGGTGGCTGCTCCCTTCTACTTCAAGCCCACCTTCAACGAGGTCTACGAGCATTACGAAGCCCTCAACCAGGTCGGCCTGCCCCTCATCCTCTACAACATTCCGCAGTGCGCCGGGACGCATTTCAAATGGTGGACGGCGGAGGGCCTGGCCCAACTGCCCAACGTGGTGGGCGTCAAGGATTCCAGCGGCGACGTGCTTTTCATGATGGCCCTTTTTGAGAAGGTCAAGGGGCAGGTGGGCATCTTCGTGGGACACGACGAAGTCTTCGGGGCCGCCATCATGGCCGGAGCCGATGGCGCCATCGCCGCCAGCGCCAACCTCATCCCCGACCTGATGCAAAAGATCTATGGCGCCGTCCAGGAGGGCGACCTGGCGACCGCCCAGGAGTGGCAGGCCAAAATCCAGAAGTTGGTGCGCATCGTCATGCGCAACGGGCCTAATCAGGCCGTCAAGGAGGGGCTGCGCATGATGGGCCTCCAGATGAGCGATTCGCGTCGTCCCATCGTGCCCGGCGGAGCCTTCCGCCGCGAAGACCGCGAGGAGTTGCGCATCCAACTGGAGAACCTGGGCAAGATCGAGCGGCGAGAGAGAGAATACGAGTTGGCCCCCGGCCAGGTGGTGGTCAGCCAGTTCCCGGCCACGCCGCAGACGCCGCCGCGATTTACCGATTTCACCCTCAAGGTGGGCGAAGGTTTCTGCGGCCCGCCCGTCTTTGAGCTGGCCCACATCGACCTCCTGCTGGGTACCAGGGAGGGGCCGGTGGGCCGGGCTATCGAGAAGGCTCTAGGCGAAGAGCGTCCCGGCCACGAACTGCGCCTTGTCAGCGAGCGCCCCCGCACCCTGCTGGTGCCCACCGTCACCGTGCGCACCAAAAAGCAGGCCGCGCACATCTACGAGGACGCCGCCAAAGGCGTGAAGGAGGCTATCGAGGCCAGCGTCAGGGCCGGGGTGTTGCCGCAGGAGGGCCTGGACGACCTGGCTATGATCGCCAACGTCTTTGTCCACCCCGCCGCGGCCAACCGACACCGCATCACGTTTAACAACTACAAAGCCATGTTACACGCCATCCGCAAGGCCCTGGAGGGGCGGCCTACGTTGGAAGAGCTGATCGATGAAAGGGAGGCGGCCCGTCACCCCTTCAGATATGCGCCATGAGGAAATCAGCAGCAAGCAGCAGGCAGCAAGCTCTCAGCGAACTTTGCGTGCTCTGCGGTGAGAAAACGCATCAACACGAATGGAACAAAGTTCAGACCAGAATTAAACAGTTGGATGATAAATGATAGATTAAAAATCGGGCTGATCCTGGCCGGGATCGTAGTTATGGGATTTGTCCTGCGGCTGTACCTGTTCTGGGCCTCGCAGGGCCTCGTCGAAACGGACGAAGCCGTGTTGGGGCTGCAAGCCTTTGGCATCATGCGCGGCCAAAGGCCGATCTTTTATCCGGGGCAGGCTTATAGCGGCAGCTTCGAGTCCTACCTGATGGCTCTCGTCTTCTGGATAGGAGGAGCTTCGCCCCTGACCCTCAAGCTCGCGCCTCTCATTTTCTCCCTGGCTTTCATCCTTCTCACCTACAGGCTGGCTGCCGACCTTTACGACCAGACGGTCGGCCTCCTGAGCGCCCTGTTTGTGGCCGTTTCCCCTCTCTTTCTGGTGGTCTGGAGCCTGAAGGCGCGGGGCGGATTCATCGAGGCGCTGGCCCTGGGCAACGTGGTGCTCATATTGACCATCCGCATTTTGTCCCCGGAGGCGGTCTCCAGGCGACCCTCCAGCCTCAAGCCTTACGTCCTAAGCCCTATCCTGGGGTTCGTGGCCGGCCTGAGCCTGTGGATCAATCCGCTCAGCCTGTATTACCTGATCCCCGCCGCGTTGGTTCTGCTGTTCAAACGCGGCCGCGCCCATCCGAGAGAGATGGCGGTGATGGCCGGCGGCTTTGTCCTGGGCAGCGCCCCCCTGCTCCTGGGCAACCTGGCGGGAGGAGGCCCTGCCACCGGCAGCCAACTTCTGAGCGGCGTGGTGCCAGCCAAAGACTTTTGGCCCGCCCTGGGCGCAGCCATGCGCTACCTGGTCGAGGATGGGCTGCTGACTGTGTGGGGCGTCCGTCCGCCCAAAGGGGAGCTGGAGCTGAGCTTGAGCCTGGCCGTCGTGCCTGCATACGTGATATCCATCCTGGCGGCCCTCTACCTGGCCGTCAAACGGCGAGAGGAGCCATCTATCTTTCTGGCCCTCTTTCTGGCGTTCGTGCCTCCCATCTTCGCCCTGGGAGCGTTGACCAACGGCAATTTCACGGTTATCATCCCTGGCTCGGGGCTGCTGACGCGCTACCTCCTGCCTCTATACAGCGTGGTGCCCATCATATTGGCCCATTTCCTGGCCCGCTTGAAAGCTGGCCGCATCGTCATCCTTTTGTTGGTGGCCTTCGTCCTGGCGGTCAACCTGTGGAGCGTTCTGACCGCCGACCCGGTGGCAGCCATGCGCTCCGAGTTCGATAACATTCCCTGGCCTGGCTCCATCGCGCCGCTGATCACCTGTCTGGAAGCAGAGGATATCCGTTACGTCTACACCACCCATTGGCTCGGCTATCGGCTGATGTTCGAGACCAGGGAGCGGGTAACGTGCTTCGATTATCTGGATAGTTTGCGCCACCTGGACCGCCTGCCTGAATACTCGGCCAGGGTGGAGCGCGCCCCGGAGCCAGCGGCCTACATCCTCTTCAATCCCCGCTGGAAACGATTGCCCCCGCTGGAAACCCGGCTGCAAGAGCTGAGGGTCGGCTACGAAAAAAAGACCCTGGACGATTTCCTGATCTATTACGCTCTCTCGCGCCGGGTTCACCCCGCAGAGATGAGCGACACTCTGGTCTGGCCCTATTATTAGCCGGTGGCCTTGTGGCCGTCGCCAGGCTGCCGGCCTTGACAAAGTGTCCCTATTGTTGACATTTGCCCCTTTGAGCAAAATGTGCTATAATAACTTTTAGCTGTGGAGAGCGATAGCCTGTTCTCCATGGAAAGTAGAAAAACAGAGCAGAAAGGAGCCCAGTGTGCCGCTAAATAAGAGTGAGAAGGAAACTATTATCCAGGAGTTCCACGTCCATCCCGGGGATACCGGTTCGCCAGAGGTGCAAATCGCCCTGTTGACCAACCGCATCAACCAGTTAGTCGAACATCTGAAAGCTCACAAGCGCGACGACCATTCACGACGAGGACTGTTGAAGCTGGTGGGGCAGCGGCGACGTCACCTGGCCTACCTGAGCCAAAAAGACGCGGAACGCTATAAAACGCTTATAGAACGTCTGGGGCTCCGAAAATAAAAAATAAATAAAGAGATCAGGCCAGGAGGTTTAGGAATTGGGGAGTGTGTCCCAACCTTCCGTTTTGGGATATACTCCCCAGTCCCTGACCTCCAGGTCTGGTCTCGATTTGGAGGTTAATTTAATAATGTCACATCAATTTAGCGCCCATCTCGGAGACCATCTGGTCACTATCGAGACAGGCAAATTGGCCGGGCAGGCTGGTGGAGCGGTAATCGTGCGTTGCGGCGATACCGTGATCCTGGCTACGGCCACAGCCTCAAAGGCACAGCGTGAGGGGATAGATTTTTTTCCTCTCATCATCGACTACGAAGAACGGCTCTACGCAGCGGGCAAGATTCCAGGGGGCTTCTTCAAAAGGGAAGGTCGTCCCAGCGAAGCGGCCATCCTCCTCTGTCGTCTCACCGATAGACCCATCAGACCTCTTTTTCCCGAAGGTTTTCGCCACGAGGTGCAGGTCATCATCACCGCCCTCTCCGCCGACCAGGAGTATTACCTGGACATCCTGTCTATCATTGGCGCTTCGGCGGCGCTCACCATTTCCGATCTCCCTTTCCTGGGGCCGATAGGGGCCGTCCGCGTCGGTTATATCGACGGACAGTTCGTCATCAATCCCACCGCCTCCGAAATGGAGAACAGCGCCCTGGACCTGCGTCTGGCCGGCAGCGCCGATGCCACCCTGATGGTTGAGGCCGAGGGCGATGAGGTCTCAGAGGAACTCATGCTGGAAGCCATCCGCCTGGGCCACCAGGCCATGCAGGATATCATCAGCTTGCAGGTGGAGATGAGACAACAGGTCGGCAAGCCCAAACGGGACTTTGCCTTATGCGAGGTAAGCGACGAGGCCCGCCAGGCGGTGACGAGCCGCCTGGATGGACGCCTGGCCCAACTCCTGGACGAGAACAGGAGTAAAAGCAAGGAAGAAAGCGGCGAAGCGCTGAACGCGCTGAGCGACGAACTGGTGACCTCTCTGGAAGAAGAGTTTGAGGCCAGGGAAGTGACCTCGTTTTTCGATCAACTTCTAAAAGCAGAGGTGCGGCGGGATATCCTGAGCCGCAATCTCAGGCCCGATGGACGCACTCCAAAAGACATCCGGCCCATAAGCTGCGAAGTGGGACTCCTGCCCCGCGCTCATGGTTCGGGTCTTTTCACCCGGGGCGAAACCCAGGTGTTGACCATCGCCACCCTGGGCACGGTCAGCGATGAGCAAATCCTGGACGGCCTGGATATGGAAGATTCCAAGCGGTACATGCATCACTACAACTTCCCGCCCTATTCCACGGGCGAAACCAAGTTTCTGCGAGCCCCCAGCCGGCGAGAGGTCGGTCATGGCGCCCTGGCCGAACGAGCCTTGTTGCCCGTCATCCCGGCTGAGGAACAGTTCCCCTACACCGTCCGCCTAGTGTCAGAGGTGCTATCCTCTAACGGTTCCACTTCCATGGCCAGCGTGTGCGGCAGCACCCTGGCCCTGATGGATACCGGGGTGCCCCTCAAAGCGCCAGTGGCAGGGGTGGCTATGGGGTTGATCAAAGAAGGGGAGCAATACGCCATTCTGTCCGATATCCAGGGCATGGAAGATTTCTTCGGGGATATGGACTTCAAAGTGGCCGGTACAGCCAAAGGCATCACCGCCTTGCAGATGGATATTAAGAGCGTCGGCCTGAGCCACGAAATCATGGAGCAGGCTTTGACCCAGGCCCTCGAAGGCCGTCTTTTCATCCTGGACAAGATGCTGGCCGTCATCAGCGAGCCACGGCCAGACCTGTCGCCCTATGCGCCGCGTATTACTATCATCAAGATCGATCCGGAGAAAATCGGCACCATCATCGGGCCAGGGGGCAAGACTATCCGCAGTATCATCGAACAAACGGGGGTTAAGATCGACGTGGAGGACGACGGCTCGGTCTACATCGCCTCCACCGACGCCGAAGGCAGCCAGAAAGCGATCCAGATCATCGAGGGCCTGACCGAGGAGGCGGAGGTGGGCAAGATATATCTGGGCAAGGTAGTGCGCACCACCGACTTTGGAGCTTTCGTCGAAATCCTGCCCGGACAGGACGGCCTGGTGCACATCTCCCAACTGGCCGACTACCGTGTTCCCAGCGTAGAGGATGTGGTACGCGTCGGCGACGAGATCATGGTCATGGTCATCGACATCGACGACAACGGTAAAATCAAGCTCTCCCGACAGGCCGTGCTGGAGGGCTGGTCGGCCGAGGAGGCTCGACGGCGAGACCGCCAACCATCGAATAAAAGACGCGGCGGACGGAGGGAGCAGGGCTTTGGCCCATCCAGTCCCGGCACGCGTGGCCGCCGCCCGCCCCGACGCCACTAGAAGCCTGCCCGCTCAGGTGCCTGGCGCTTTGGAAGCTGACATGGGAAGAAACCAGGTTTTTGCTAAAAACCTGGTTTCTGGAGTGCCCGGCGCCAGGCGCTTGGAAGCTTTTCATCATACTACAAAAAGGTAGAAATAAAGACATGGAAGATTGGCAAAGACCGCTGGAGGAGGATCAAGAGGCGCCCCAGGAAAAGGGAGACAGCTTCTTGAAGCGGGGGTTCAAGGTTCTGCGCGATATACTGGAGACCGTCCTACCGGCCATCCTTATCGCTCTTCTCATCAATCTCTTTCTGGCTCAGGCCACACGGGTCTACGGTCAGAGCATGGAGCCGAATCTGCACACCGATCAACGGTTGGTGGTGGAAAAAATTTCCTATCGATTCCACCCGCCGCGTCGAGGCGATATCATCGTCCTGCGGCTGCCTGAGCGCGACTCGGAACTTTTGATCAAACGGGTGGTCGGTCTGCCCGGCGAGACGGTGGAGATCAAAAACAGCCAGGTGTACATCGACGGCCAGCCTCTAGAAGAACCCTACATCCAGCACAATACCAGAGGAGAGATGGCCTCCAGGGTGGTGCCCCCTCTCCAGGTTTTTGTCCTGGGAGATAACCGCAGTTTCAGCAACGATTCGCGTAGTTTTGGGATGGTTCCTTTTGATAACATCGTGGGGCGAGCCTGGTTCTGCTACTGGCCTCTGGACCAGGTCGGCCCGGTCAGGTGAGCGAGCGGTTAAGCTCCAGCTTTACAAAGCGCCTCTGGCGCTTTTTTAACGTCTACGCCTACAGGTGTGGAGGGAGATGGCCGTTACCAATGCAATGCGCCACAAGATAGGCCGTGGACAGATGATCTGTCTTCTGGCAGCCGCCTTATACGTCGTCGTCTTCTTCGCTCTCCAGGTCAGACTGTATCAGGGGCTACACATGGGCATCCGCGACCTTGGCCTCTGGAATCAGGGAGCGCACAACGTCGTGCGGGAACACTCCCTGGCGGTCACCATCGACTGGAACGGCCCTCACCTTTTCACCGCCCATTTCAAGCCTTTCTTTTTCCTTACCCTGCCTTTCTATCTCCTCTTCCCTTCTTCCTATTCCTACCTGCTCTTCTTCCTCCAGTCTTTGGCCGGTGGAGTGGGGGCCCTGGGCGTGTTCCTCATCGCTCAGGACAGGCTGAAGAGCGAATGGGCCGCCACCTGCCTGGGACTCTCCTATCTACTTTATCCTCCCCTCCAGGGAGCGATCCTCAACCAGTATATTTTCGGCTTTCACTCCGAGAATTTATTCCCGCCTTTGTGCCTGCTGGCCCTCTATTTTCTATGGAAAGACAGACCCCGCCCCTTTGCGGTCTTTTTCCTGCTCTCTTTGATGACCCAGGAGAGCTACGCGGTGGTCTGGGGCTGTCTGGCCCTCTATCTCTTCCTCTTTCAGCCCCAAAGACGTAAAGTTAGCGCCGCTATATTCCTCATCGCGGTAGTTTGGTTTCTGGTCTCGACCCGCGTGCTCCTGCCGGCCTTCAGGCAGGGAGCTTCACCCCACTACTTCCCTGCTCTGAAGCACGTATTGAACGTATTTCAAAAACCTGAGTTGTATTCAGTACTGATTAGACCTTTCATTGATTATATCCTCTATCTACTCATACCCTTGTTGTTTCTGCCTGTGGCCGATCCTTTCCTATTCGCCACCGCAGCGCCGACCCTGCTGATCAACCTTTTCGCCTTGACCGTCGGCTACTTCCTGCCCACCGACCGCAACTCCTGGCACGTCAGTCCCCTCATGCCGCTCCTGTTCCTCAGCGCCATGTGGGGGATAGACAATCTAAGGCGGCTTGTGACTTTACCCACATCCTGGCGAGCAGTTCGCCGACACGGATTTTGGTCGCGGATGTCACGGATTTTGCCCTCAAGCGCGTCCTTCTCCGTGACCGTAATCCATGTCAGCTCTCTTCTCCTGCTGATAGCCACCGCCCTGGCTACCTTCTGGAGCGGGCCCCTGCCTTTTTCCCGCGCCCTGGAGCCCCACCAGTACGAGCTAGACAGAGGCAAAACGGAAAGTCTGCGCCACATCGGAGCTTTGCTCCCTGCTGATGCCTCGCTGTGCGCCGAGTTCTTCATCGGTTCGCATTTCACCCAGAGGGCCATCCTCTACGTCTATCCCGACAGATGGCGAGAGGTCAATTACGTTCTGGTCGATTCCACGCCCTGGATGTGGTGGTCGGACGAGATGGCCCAAACGCTGGCTCTCCTCCAGAACAGCCCTGACCACGAGCTACTTTACGATGAAAACGACGTCTATCTTTTCCGGAAAGTGGAGGAGCCGCCCATGCAAAACGCCTTTGAAGCTGACTTCGGGGGCCTGGCCCGTCTGTTGGGCTACAGCCTGGAGAGGGATAAGGTCCAGGCCGGGGAGACGCTGCCCCTGGTGCTATACTGGCAGGCTCAGGCCGAGATCAAAACCAGCTATACCGTTTTCATCCACCTGGTCGATGAGGAAGGCCGCCTGGTTGGTCAGGGAGACAGGCTGCCGGCAGGCGGCGCCTATTTGACCACCGAATGGCCGGTGGGCGAAAGAGTGGTGGACAGACAAAAGGTAGAAGTGAAAGCCGACGCTCCTGCCGGGCGATGCTATCTGGAGATCGGCCTTTACGATTGGGCCACAGGCGAGCGGCTGCCCGTGCTGGACGAAAACGGCCAGCCCCAGGACACGCGAGTCATTCTGGGGCCGGTGTGGGTCGAGGAGTAGGTGGAAGTGGATGGGAGTAGATGGATGAAATTCGACACTGTTGAAGCCATCCTGTTCGATCTGGACGGTACTCTGATCGAGGTGGACGACTCCGCCCTGCAAGCTCTGGCGGCCCGCCTAAGCCCTCTGGCCTGGCTTTTTTCCCGGCGCGACCCCGTCCGCACCCTGCGACGGCTTATGCTGGCTGGCGAGGGGGTAGTGAATACCTCTTTGGTCTTCCTGGAGCGCCTAGGCTTCGATTACGACCACCTTCTGCCCACAGACCGCCTGCGACGGCTGCGGGGCCTGGGCATCGAAGGAGATTTCAAAATCCTGCCCGGCGTGCGCGAGATGTTGGAGAGCATGTCCAAACGCTATCAATTGGGAGTGGTCACCAACCGGGCCCAACGACAAACCTTCGCCTTCCTGGAACAGTACCGGTTAAGAGAGCTGTTTGCGGCCATCATCACCCGCCAGGATACCCGGCGTTTCAAGCCCCATCCGGCTCCCCTGCTCCACGCGGCCCAAACCCTGGGTGTACCGGTCGAGCGTTGCGTCTTGGTGGGCGACACGGCCTTTGACGTGCGAGCAGCCAGAGCAGCCGGAACCTACGCGGTGGGCGTGCTGTGTGGCTTCGGGGAGCCAGACGACCTGGAGGAGGCCGATCTGATCCTGCACCACACCTCGCAGTTGGGAGAGTGGCTATAAAAAAAGCTGCCCTCTTTATCGTCTGGCTGGAAAAAATAGAGATAACATCCCCCCTCACCGTGTTTTTTAACCCCAGGTCAATTGCCAATCTCCCTTTTTGTGGTATAATGAGTGCTGGTAGTCTCTCTACTTCGCGTTGATGCCGGCGCCATGGATCAACCTGAATTGGAATGTGCTTAATCTGTGCAGGACGGCACAGAAGAGGTGAAGTATGGCTGACCTCAGCGGCGAGACTTTGGGCCAGTATCTCCTGATGGAACAATTGGGCAAGGGAGGGATGGCCACAGTCTACAAAGCTTATCAGGCCTCTCTGGAGCGCCATGTAGCGGTCAAAATTCTACATCCTTCGGTGGCCGGCGAGGAAGAATTTGTGGCCCGTTTTCGCCAGGAAGCCCGAGCGGTAGCCAGTCTGCGCAACGTGTATATCGTCCAGGTTCACGATTTTGGCATAGAAGACAGACTGTACTACATGGTCATGGAATATATTGAGGGCATTACCCTCAAGGCCAGGCTGCAAGAGCTAAAAGACGCCGGCCAGTTCATGCCTCTGGAGGAAGTTGCTCGCCTCATCGGTCAGGTAAGTGAGGCCCTGGACTATGCACACGCACGGGGCATGATCCACCGCGACGTCAAACCGTCCAACATCCTGCTCACCCTGGAGAACGATGCCGTCCTGGGCGACTTTGGGCTGGCCAAGATGGCGGAGGGTACCGGCCTGACCAAGTCGGGCCTGGTAGGCACCCCAGAATATATGTCGCCCGAACAGGCCGAGGGACGCAAAGTGGATGCCCGCACCGATATCTATTCCCTGGGAGTAGTGCTCTACGAGATGCTGACCGGGCAGGCCCCCTTCTCCGCTGATACGCCTCTGGCCGTGCTGGTTAAGCACATCCAGGCTCCTTTGCCTCTGCCGCGCCGGGCTAACCCCCACATCCCGCCGGCGGTGGAACGGGTAGTTCTCAAGGCGCTGTCCAAAGCCTCCGAAAGTCGGTACGAACGAGCGGGACAAATGGCCCAGGCTCTGAACCTGGCCCTGGAAGCGAGCCTGACCGCCAGGGCTTCTCCCCCTCCTTCCAAACCGCACATCGCTCCGAAACCAGACAGAGCGAGCTCCTCTCCCCCGCAGGCAACGCCCTGGCGAGCAGCGTCGCGGCCAATGAAGAAAAAGAAATGCCCAGGCTGCGGCTACATGAGCGCGATGAATAAGAAGTTCTGCACCAACTGCGGCGCCCCCCTGACGGCCACCGCTTCTCCGCCTCCCAGTGTAAACAGATGCCCGCGCTGTGGGCACCACAACCAGGCAACCAAGAAATTCTGTACCAGTTGTGGCCTGCCCTTGCTCACCGGGTCTCAGCAGGTAACCTGTCCACGGTGTGGAGAGGCCAACGCCCCCAGTCACAGGTTTTGCAAACGGTGTGGAACTAATTTACGTTAAACCAGGAGATGAAGATTTGAGCAAGCTGTGGGGGGGACGTTTCGAGAAAAAAACCGACGATTTGATGGAGCGTTTCAACGCCTCCCTGGGCTTCGATTGGCGACTGTACGAGGCCGACGTCCGGGGCAGCATAGCCTACGCCAAAGCTTTAGAACGAGCCGGGCTGATCGCTGGCGAAGAGTGCGAAGAGCTATGCCGGGGCCTGGAGGCTGTGCGGCAGGAATTCGTGGCCGGCACTTTCGAGCCGCAACCCTCCGATGAAGACGTCCACACCGCCGTCGAGAGACGCCTGACAGAGCTGGTCGGCCCCGTGGGGGGCAAACTCCACACCGGGCGCAGCCGCAACGACCAGGCCGCCACCGACGTCCGCCTGTACGTGCTGGATAAGATCAGGCCCCTGCGGCAGACCCTCTCCGACCTGCAAGGGGCCATCGTCGAGCAGGCCGAAAAACACCTGGAAGTCGTCATGCCCGGCTACACCCATTTTCGGCAGGCTCAGCCGGTGCTCTTCAGCCATTGGCTGCTGTCTTATTTCTGGATGCTCCAGCGCGACCGCGAGCGGCTGGACGATTTGAGAAAGCGGGTCTCGGTCCTGCCCCTGGGAGCGGGAGCGCTGGCCGGCCACTCTCTGGGCATCGACCGCATGTACCTGGCCCGCCAGTTGGGGTTCGACCTCCTGGCCGAGAACAGCATGGATGCCGTCGGAGACCGCGATTACATCATCGAGTTTTTATCCTGGGCGGCCCTGCTCCAGATGCACCTCAGCCGCCTGGCCGAAGACCTGATCGTCTGGTCCAGCCGCGAGTTCGGCTTCGTCCAGATCGACCAGGCTTACGCCACCGGCTCCAGCATCATGCCCCAGAAGGTGAACCCCGATTCGCTGGAGCTACTGCGGGGCAAGGCCGGGCGGATGGTCGGCCACCTGGTGACCCTGCTGACCGTGATGAAGGGCCTGCCCTCCACCTACGACAAGGACATGCAGGAGGACAAAGAGCCGCTCTTCGACGCCCTCGACACCCTGGAGATGACCCTGCCCATCGCCGCCGGGGTTATCTCCACCCTCCAGGTCAACGCCGGGCGGATGGCTGCGGCGCTGGACGACGAAATCCTGGCTACCGACCTGGCCGACTACCTGGTGAGAAAGGGCGTCCCTTTTCGGGAGAGCCATCAAATCGTCGGGCGGGCGGTGAGAAGGGCCTTAGAGTTGGACTTGCCCCTGAGCCAACTACCCCTGGACGAGTACCGGGCCATCTCCGAGCAGTTCCAGGCTGACGTTTGCCAGGTCTTCGATTTCCGGCGGGCGGTGGATAAGAAAGACTCGCCGGGCGGAACGGCCACCCGCGCCGTGCAGAAGCAGATCGCCCGCGCCCAAGCCCTGCTGCGAGCTTGAAAAAAACCTCGCCCCTCTCTCAGAGAGGCGAGGTTCCAGATAGTACCCCACCACACAGATTTTGATAGCTTGTAGTAACGACTTTAGTCGTTGTTGAAACGGAAGAAGCGACTGAAGTCGCCACTACGAACCCATCATAATCACTGAGGTAACAGTCTATTTGTGGGCGAGCGTTACCCTTTTTGCAGGTCGATGGTCAGCTCCAGACGGCTGGGGGCGTCCTGGGGCACCTGGGAACCGTCCTCCAGGATGGGCTGGTAGCCCTTGGCCCCGATGATCAGGCTATACGTTTCCCCGCGGGTCAGCTTGCGGTTAAGCTCGAAGTATCCTCGCTGATCGGCTTTAGCGTAAGCAAAGATCATCGATTCGTCTTCCGTGGCGGCAAAGTCCTTGACGGATACGCCGGGGTTGAGGGCGGCGAAAATAGCGCCCGGGATGCCGCGCTGAGTATCGGCGTCGCGGATGATGCCCGTCACCAACACGTCGCCTTCGGTGAGCGGTAATCCGCCCCCCGCCCCGCCTCCTTCCACGATGCTGAAGGAGCCTTCTTGAGCGATCCTGCCCTCCAGGTATAGCTCCAGGCCATAGTTTCCTGTGGGCAGCCCATCCTCGTTTTTGAGCCACACGTAGTCTGTGCCCGAAGCTCCGCCCTTCCACTCGTAAGTACCTCCCACGTCCTCCTGGCCGTTGTAGTAGTATTGTATCCCCAACTCCATGCCATTTTGCATGTTTTCGTAGCCGAAGACGCCGAACACTTTGGTGGTGCCGGCCGGGAATTGCGTGCCGGGGTCGATGGGTCTACTCGTAGCCTCGTCGTAGTCCAGGGAGAAGGTGATAGGCCCTAAGTTGCCTGTGGTTCGGCCTTTATCGGTAGGCAACCCAAATCCTGTGTCTGGCTCCTCCGCCTGCCCTTTACCTGCGAGCAGGTCGCGGGCCTCGTTGATGGGGCGGATGAGGCTGAGCTTGCCCGCCGTCTCCGGATCGGAGACGCCCAGGGTCGGCACCCCGATCAGCATCCCCCCCTGACCGATGGCGGCCCCACCGCTGTTGCCTTTATTCACCTCGGCGTCGGTCTTGATCCAGGCTCCTTCATCGACGACCCCCACCTCCAGGAAACCGGCCACCACTCCCTCGGTGAAAGTGACCGACCCTCCGCCCAGGCCGGGAAAACCGATGACGTATATGGGCAGGCCGATGTCCACCTGGCCCACGTCGTCCGAATCGCCCATAGGCATGACGGGCAAAGATAGATTGGACGGCAGTTCACCTCCATCTACATAGGCCACGATCTGGAGGAGGGACAGGTCCAGATCGAAATCGCCCCTGACAAAGCGGGCCAGGAAGGTCATCTGCGGCATAGACCGTAAATCAGTGGTGACGGCGATGCCCGCCGCCTTCTCGCTGTTGTAGAACTCCCCGGTATCCACGTCGGCCACGACGTGCATGTTGCTCAGGATGAGGCCATCCTTCGTCAAAATAGAGCCTGATCCCGTTGAGGCCATGTCGGTGCCTTCGACGGGCACCACGATGCGCACGGTGGCAAACAGGGCCTGGCGCAGGGCCTCCTGGGCCAAAGCCTGGCTGGGGGCGTTGTACTGGGGCAGGAAGACCAGCGAGACCAGGACAACGGCCATCAGGATTGTCAGATATTTTCTCATCGTCACATACCTCCTACTTGAAGCGGACGCTGTTCAGCAACCGGTCCAGCGTCTTCTTCTCTTTGTCGAAGACCAACTGGTCGGCGGCGAAAGTCAGAACGTAGGCCTGGTTGTCGCGGATAAACAAGACGTCGACCGCCCGCACCACCACCGGCAGAGAGACGCTGAGGGCCGACGAACGCAGCGGGTCCTCCACGTAGCCGTAGTCGATAGTTACGGCCTCCTGTCCCGCCACCTGGCTCAGCTCTTTGGACAGGACGCGGTACTTGGTCAACTCCTCTCCACGCCGTATGATCCATAGCTCCGCCTGCTCGACGGCGGTGGCGTTTTCCTCCACCGCCTTGACCCTGACCGAGAAAGTGGTGTTGAACGCCGACTCGGACTGAGCGTCGGACACGGTCAGGATGACCCCCTCGTCACCGATCTGGGCCTGGTTGCTCTCCAGAAACCAGTTGGCTGGATGCTGGAACGTCAGGCCCCTATCCGGATCGGTGAACACTTCCATCTGATATTGAAAGGCTCCCTTCAGGAACCAACCCACCACCAAAGCAACGATGACCAGCACCCATACCACCCACTCAGGCTCTTCTCTGGTCCAAAGAAGCGGGCGAGCTTCCGCCGTTGTCTCGGTTTGCATGATCTACCTCCTCATATTCTCTGTGCCGAGGGCCTCATCCCCCGATCCCTCTGGCCAAAGTGCTCTTGTTGGCCTGGCGTATCAGATAGAAGACGATGGCAAAAGCCACGATAGCAATGATGGCCGCCACCACCAGGCCGTAGATAGGCTGGAACTGGAAGCCCTGCGCCCCTAACGTCGCTTGAGGGGCAGTAGCCACGTCCTCCACGTAGAAGAAAAGACCGTTGAGGGTGGCCGCAATGCACAGGCCCAACGGCAGCCACAGGGGCCCTTTGGACTCGAACTTGGCCTGGCCCAGAAAATAACCCATCACCCCCGCAAAACTGGCGTGGGCCAGGGCGTTGACCACCATGCGGATGGCTCCCACCGTCAGATTGACCCCCCCGTTGTCGAGCACGTACACGAAGTTCAGCATGGTGGCGAAGCCCAGACCAGCAGCCGTGGCGTAGATCACTCCGTCCACCCGCTCGTCATATTCGACCGAGGAGTAGATGGTGTAGCGCACGGCGGCGTATTTGAGAAACTCCTGGACGAAGCCCACCACCAGAATGGAGCCTAGAATGCGGGACAGGGTGCTGGTGTAAATCCAGTCCTGCACCTGGAACAGGTCGCGGATGACGGGTATGGCTACGGCGTTCGCCAGAATGGCCCCCAGAATAAAAACGCCCAGAACGTAGCCTTTGGGTTCAGGTTCCAGGCGGTCCTGCTGGTAGAAGAGAACCAGCCAGATCAGGGCCGGGATCAGAGCCATCAGGATACCGGCCAGGATCAGGGACGTTCCCTCCAGGGTAGGCGCGGCGGAGGCTATCCCCGCCACTATAGCCACGAATATCAGAAGAGCCACGATCTCCACGACCACGGTCCACCACAGACCGCGCCGATCCTTGGTCACCTTACCATGACAAATGTCACAGTAAATTCGCCCGCCCAATTCTGGCCGCTCTTCTCCGACCCGAACGTGACAGACACAGCAAACCTTCTCTTCCATCAAAGCCTCCTTTCACGATGTATACAAATTATACAAAAAGCCCTACTTCCCAGGAAAGCAGGTTGACCGGACGCCATTGTCCGCTACTATTATGCTGGATTTTGGGCTAAAAGTCAAATCTGTTACCAGGGGCCTGACACTTTTGGAAGTTGATATGAACGAGCAGTCAACGGATTAGCCGCTGGTTCACACGCCCCGCTGAAACCACCAGGACACTGTTCTACTGGCTGCTTGCTGCCGAGGAATTTGCTGCCGTGCGCAGTCCTCAATCCGTTTAATCTGTGACCTGAATCCGTTGACAGTTCGGTGCCCCCCGGAGCCGCCAGTCAAGCGCCGGCCAGCGCGTGATTAAAATCGCGCAGCAAGGGGTAAATTTCCACGAAGCGCTGGTATCGTTCCTCGTATTTGGCCTGTTCGGTCGGATTCGGCTCGTAAACCTCTTTGATCTGGACGGTGGCCTCCACCCCCTGGCGCATACTGTCGAACTCGCCGATAGCCGCCCCGGCCAGGATAGCGGGGCCCAGCCCGGACGCCTCGGAGACTTTGAGGGACACCACGCGCACCCCGAAGGTGTCGGCCTTGAGCTGAAGCCAGCGCTTCGACTTGGCCCCGCCGCCAACGGCCCGTAGCTCCTCGATGTCGATCCCGATGCTTTTCATCGTTTCCAGGTTGAATTTCATCTCGTAGTCGGTGCTGTCCAGGACGGCCCGCGACAGGTCGGCTTTGGTGGCGTCCAGGGTCAGGCCCAGGATGGCCCCGCGCGAGGCCGGATCGAGGGTGGGAGTGCCGCTGCCCACGAAGTGCGGCAGGATGAAGATATCGACTGGTTCGGCGGCGGCCTGTTCCACGATGATGTCGTAAACGTCGCGCCCGCTGCGTTCGGCCTCCAACTGCTCGGCCTGGCACAGCGTATCCCGATACCAGCGCATCAGCAGCCCGCCCGTCATGTTGAAAGCGATGGTTAAATACATGTCCTCATAAACGTGAGAGTAGCAGGGATAATTGGCCTCCAGCATGGCCTGGCTCAAGATAGGCTTCTCGAAGGCCGGACAAACCACATCGGAGGTGCCGGTGGCGTTTATGGCGATGCCCTCCTCGATAATGCCCGCTCCCAACGCTCCACAGGGCTGGTCGTGCCCGCCGGTGACGATAGCTACTTTCCTGACAAAACCCAGTTCCTCGGCTAACGTCTTCGACACGTAGCCCACCACCGTCCCCGAAGGCTCAGGCCGGGACAGGAGGCTGGCATCCAGGCCGGCCAGGGACAACATCTCCTCCGACCAGACTCGTCCGGTCACGTCAAAGGCCATGGTGCGGGCCGCCAGCGAATAGTCGATAGCTGGCTCCGCTCCCAGCCTGTAGTTAAAGAAGTCCTCCACTAACAAGAACTTCCAGGTCCGTTCAAAGATACGGGGCCGATTTTCCCTGAACCACATGATCTTGTTGATGGAATACATGGGGTGCAGGGGCATTCCTGTGATGTGGAAAATTTTCTCGGCCCCGACCTCTTCTTTCCACCAGCGGTACTGGGGCCGGGTGCGGTCGTCGAAGGTGATGACGAAGTTGTAGAGGGTCGCGCCGTCTTTGGCTACGGGCACCACCGCCTCCCCATGACAGGAGATGCTCAAAGCCTTGACCGGGTCGTGCTTTACCTGGGCGTTCACTTCCTTCAGCACGGTTTGCACCTCATCCCACACCAGATCGACGTCGTGCTCCGACCAGCCTGGCCGGGGATGGAGCAAGGGGTGCTCGCGGTAGGCCATAGCCAGAAGCTCTCCTTCGAGGTTAAAAGCCGCCGCTTTGCAGCCGGTGGTGCCGATGTCCAGACCGACGAGACTCATTTTCTACCCTCGCTTTCTACTGAATAACACAAACAGGCCCGGTGATGTAATCACCAGGCCAGCCCTGACCCAATCCGCTGACAGGATTCAGCAAACCAGCCAGCCGGGTTGATAGGGATTGTAGCACAGTTCGGCGAGAAAAGCAATTATACTCTATGGTCCGCTAGAAGATCTCCCGGAGCTGGCTTATAGTAAAGGGCTTATTTATGTAGCCATCCAACGCCAGGCGTTCAGCCGTATCGCGTAGTTTGGCGGTGTCATAACCAGTCATCAGCACAACTCGGGTGTCTGGCGAGAGTTGGCGGACCGCCTGCGCCAGCTCCAAGCCGTTTACGCCCGGCATCTCATAGTCGGTGAGCACCAGCGCATACATGGCCTGCTGGATCCTGACCAACGCTTCCTCGCTGCTATTGGTCGTCTCAATGACGTATCCATTCCCTAGCTCTCCGATAAGCATGACCAGCAGCTTAGTCATAATAGGATCATCGTCCACAATCAGCATTCGCTTGTACTGCGTATTGCCCCTCATAATTCCTCCATGAAGTCAGTTTTATTTGCCCGATGTTTAAATGATTTATCTATCAGGTGTCTGATTTATCTTCTTACTTCGTATAGATTTGACTGGCTTCTCCAAACCCGTCCCTATCATACCGAAAGGATGTAAAGAATTTATGAAGAAGTTGTGAAGATTCGGTGTAGATCGCTCTATGATAGCAGAACCACCTGCGCGCCGGGCGCGCAGGTGGCTTGTACATTTTTGCTGGTTGTTACACCGGCTGTCACATCAAGGTGAGACCATTCCTTTGCCCACAACTACCACCCAGGCCAGCAGAGCGTCACCATCGGTCGGGCGGCCCACGACCATGACCTTGTTGCCAACCTGCACCTCGCTGATGGTGACCTCCTCACCCCCGAAGGCGCGGAAGTAAGTCTGGTCGTCGGTGGTCACCTGGCGCTCTACCTTGCCCCTGGGCGCTTCGATCACCAGCGTTCCGTCCTCGATGGCCGTGACCTGGCCGCTCAGGGCGTAGCGGCGCAGGTTCTCCCCGGCGGGGACGACGGCCAGCACTTTGGTCACCAGGTCGCCTGACTCATCAGGATCGCCCAGGGCCACAACCCTGTCGCCCACCTGAACATCGGCCAGGCTGGCATCCTCAACGTCGGCGATTCGGAACCGGGTCTCGCCGTCGGTTAGCACCATCCACTCTCCGCCTTTGGGCGCTTCCACCGTCAGGGTGGTGCCTTCGATGGCTTTCACCTCGCCCTGAGCGACGCGTTGTTGCAGGCGGTCGCGAGGCATCATCTGGCCGCCCGGCATCTGGTCGCGAGGCATCATCTGCTCGCCCGGCGCCTGGCCGCGAGGCAGCATCTGGCCGCCCGGCATCTGGCCGCGAGGCATCATCTGGCCGCCCGGCATCTGGCCGCGAGGCATCATCTGGCCGCGAGGCATCTGGCCGCGAGGCATCTGGGCCACGACCGCAGCCTTCAGGCCATCTTCCACCTCTTCGGGGCTGGCAAGCACCAGCACGATCTGACCCTCCTCGAAATCGGCCAGAGTTGGGTTCTCAACCCTGGGCTGCCAGAAACGGGTGCTCCCGTCGGTTAAGACCGTCAACTCGCCCTGGGGCATCTGGAGCTTGAGGCTCGTGCCCTCGATGGCCGCTATCCGACCGACCACGAAGTCCCGTTCTGGCGATTCCGGCGGTTCGGCGGCCCAGGCCGTTCCCCCTACCCCGAGGCCGAGCAGCAAAGCGGCCAACAAAAGACCCCATAGTAACTGTGATTTGAGTTTCATCTGACCGTACCTCCTTAACTTATATTGTTGAGCGTTTCTCTGCTCATTTTCTGCCCCTATTATCGCCCCTGGATGTTAAGCCCATGTTATCCAGTTGTAAAATATCTGTTAAAACTCGACTTTTGCGATGTGAAGGGCCAAACCAGGCCTGCTGCAACTTAACAAACGAACAAAGTAACACCCCAAGCCAGCCAGGTTTGACGTTCCTGAGCCAACCCGCCCGGCCACATGGAGCGTTG
>DAOULT010000155.1:0-48808 GCA_034417895.1 Anaerolineae bacterium
GGCGGCCCTGGCGGTTAAAGCAGCCCACCCGCGCCACAGCCTGCTCAGAGGCTCGGCGGAGTACCGCGCCGAGATGGTAGGGGTGCTGGTCCGCAGAGCGTTAAGTCAGGCAGTTAGGGAATGGGGAATGGGGAATGGGGAGGAATAGATGCCAACTTTGACCATGAACCTTAACGGCGAGGACGTTTCGGTGGAGATCGAGGCTGACGAGTTGCTGGCCTGGGTGCTGCGCGACCGGCTGGGTCTCATCGGCACCAAGATCAGTTGCGGGGAGGGAGAGTGTGGAGCCTGTACGGTCATCGTCGATGGTCAGGCCGTCGATTCCTGTATCTATCCGGCCATGAAAGCCCAGGGCCGCGGCGTGGAGACGGTGGAGAGCCTGAAAGTAAACCGCCGGTTTCACGTCTTGCAGCAGGCTTTTATCGAAAAGGCGGCCTCCCAATGCGGCTACTGCACGCCGGGGATGCTGATGGCAGCCAAAGCTCTGCTGGACGTAAACCCTCACCCCAGCCGTGAGGAGATCAAAGAAGCCATCTCCGGCAACCTGTGTCGCTGCACGGGCTATTATCAGATCGTGGAAGCCATCGAACTGGCTGCCGAAAAGCTGCAGACAGGCAGCGATGAGCATTGAGGCAAAAAATATCCTTATGTCTGTGAAGAAAGGTAAAGCCCATGGCCCAGATTTTCCTTTGCTATGCCCGAGAGGATAGAGGAAAGGTAGAGAGTCTTTACCAAAGATTGTCCGACGCAGGGTTTAAACCCTGGATGGACATAAAAAACATCTTGCCGGGAGAAAGATGGGAACTTGCCGTCAAGAAAGCTGTCCGGCGCTCTGATTTCTTCCTGGCGTGTCTGTCGGCCCATTCGGTAGACAAAAGAGGTTGGATTCAGAGGGAAATTAAAGAGGCCCTGGATATCTGGCAAGAAAAGTTGGAAGATGATATCTATCTGATTCCAGTGCGGCTGGAAGATTGCGAGGTGCTAGAAAGCCTGTGTGTTTTCCAGTGGGTGAACCTGTTTGAAGAAGATGGCTGGACACGTTTAGTGAAAGCTATTCAGGTAGGCATGGGACGTAGGGCGAAAGTAGTCAAACCTATTGTTCAGGAAACCACATCGTCTGAACACGATAGCATTTTCCAGTTGGACGTTTTGTCCCTGGTCAAGCCTATTATCCAGGAACCCACACTGTCTAAACCTCACCTAGATTATGAAAAGCCATCCCCTGATACAGTAGAGACGGCAACACCAAAACAGGGACCTAAATGGGGACTGTCCTTTTTCGATAGACTTTTCAATATACAACGGATCATTTGCCCCTATTGCCTGGCTGAGATACGTGGCAGGAAAAACGTGGAGCATTGTCCCAGATGCAAAACGGAGTTGCCGGTGCAGTATGTTCATGATTATGGTGAAAACCCGCCGTTCTTTGCACAAGCATTTGGCTGGTCCCGGGTTGGTAAGACCATTTTTCTCTCTGCGTTGACACTCATGTTAACTAAGATGAGCAATGTGTGGCCCAGGTATGCCTATACTGCTGCAACGTATGCATCGCAACACAAGGTGCAAGAGATCCATGAGTATCTTGCCAAGGGCAAGATGCCACCTTTGACCCAACTTGGTCCTCAAGAAGTGTATATTATGATCTTACGGAATATGGAACGTTGGGGTGGGAGGGCGTTGGTGATGCGTGATTGCGCAGGGGAGATTTTTGATAGCTTGCAGGTTCCGGTAGATCAAGCACCGTTCTTACTGAATACTCCTATAACCTTTATGTTAATCAGTCTGCCAGATTTGCCCTACCTTGGGGGACGTTCTATGGATATGCTGATGAATCGCTATATCAATACTCTTATGGGGGAAGGAATCGACTTCGAGAAAGAGCGTCGAAAGCTAGTGGTGATTTTCACTAAGGCAGACATAATTGATAATCTACCGGATGACTTACGAAACTATATCGAATCAGACTCACTCTGGGCAGCCGTGAATGAGCCCGGTTCCTCGAAACAGATGGATGCCGCTGCGATGCAAGAGTATTTGGAGATTATGGGGCAAGTAAGTGATACTATCCATGACTGGATACAGCAAGATGCTTCAGGCAAAACCTTTGTGCGGTTGGCAGAAAACAAAAATATCGAATTGCGTTTCTCGCTCATATCCTCAACGGGTGCGCCAGTTGACGCAGATGGTCCAGTGGTTATAATGCCGCGCCGTGTTTTGGATCCATTTTTCTGGGCGCTCGAGCTTCAGAGCCACAATTGATAATACGATATCGATCGCATCACTCGGCATTGAGGAGGATTTTTTATGGAAGAGATAGAAAGCAAATGGCAAGCCCTGTTTGCTCAAGCTTTTGCCGATTTTCCCGATGATCGGATCCTGGAAGAGGCCCGTAGGACGCTGGCGGCGATGGACTATCGCCTGGAATGGGACGACGACTTAATAGTGGAAATCCCGCCAGATGTCCTTCTCCTGGTGGTGCGTCGCTCCTTACATCACGACGGAGATGCTCGCCTGGGCGGTTATTTTTCGTTCGATATCGCCGTTGGTCCCTATCTTACCGCTCAAGGGCTTTTTAGTGGGGCGAGCGAATATGGCCTTTTACGGCTTGAGTTTGGGCTAGATGGAAGCTATCAAGATGAGTATTTCGATCTTTCGCCGCTGCAACTGTCGGGTGAGGAGTCGCGCGAACGTGAGCTGGCGGCAATCCAATTGGATGTTAATCCAGAATGAAAAACAAGGAGTCCGACATGAAAGACTCTGTGATCGGCCAAAGCGTGACCCGCCTGGACGTGCGCACCAAAGTGACCGGCGGGCGGAAATATCCCCAGGATTTTTACCTGGACGGCATGTTGCACGCCAGGGTGGTGTGGAGCGCCCACCCCCACGCCAGGATCGTGAACATCGACACCAGTGCCGCAGAAGCTCTGGCCGGGGTGGTGGCCGTCCTCACCCACCAGGACGTGCCTGTCAACGAGTTCGGGATCAACCTCAAAGACCAACAGGTGTTGGCCGAGGGCAAGGTGCGCTCGGTGGGCGATGCGGTGGCCCTGGTCATCGCCGAGAGCGAGCGAGTGGCCGACGCGGCGCGGGAATTGGTGGCCGTCGAGTACCAACCCCTGCCGCTAGTCACCGACGCCAGGGAAGCGATGCAACCAGGCTCGCCCCTGGTGCACGAAGAAAAGGGGACTAATATACTGCAACACTTCAAAGTCCGCCGGGGAGACGTGGAGCAGGGTTTTGCCGCTTCCGACGTCATCGTGGAAGGGACCTATTACACCCCGGCTGTGGAACATGCCTTCATGCAGCCGGAGGCCGGCCTGGGCTACATCGACGAGCAGGGGCGGGTCACGGTCATTGCGGCTGCCCAGTGGGCGCACGACGACATCCACCAGATCGCCCACGCCCTGAATCTGCCGCAAGACCAGGTGCACGAGATCATCCCTGCCATCGGCGGCGCCTTTGGCGGGCGGGAGGACATCTCCCTCCAGATTTTGGTTGCTCTGGGAGCCTACCACACCCGCCGCCCGGTCAGGCTGGTCTATAGCCGGGAGGAATCGATCCGGGGG
This sequence comes from Anaerolineae bacterium, assembly GCA_034417895.1. Classification (GTDB taxonomy): domain Bacteria; phylum Chloroflexota; class Anaerolineae; order CAZYHC01; family CAZYHC01; genus DAOULT01. The sequence goes on from DAOULT010000155.1 coordinate 3,567, forward strand.
CACGGCAAGCGTCACCCCTTCTCTATGAAGTACAGGACAGGGGCCACCAGAGACGGCAGGCTGACAGCCGTCGAGGTGGAGGCCATCAGCGACGCCGGGGCCTACGCTTCGACCAGCATCCCGGTGCTGGCGAACGCCACCACTTTTGCGGCCGGCCCCTACGTCGTTCCTCACGCCAGGATAGACGCCTGCACGGTGCACACCAACAACATCCTGACCATGGCTATGCGCGGTTTTGGGGCCACCCAGATGCCGGTCGGGTACGAGCTTCAGATGGACAAACTGGCTGAAGCTCTGGGCATGGACCCGGTGGAGCTACGGCTCAAGAACCTGGTGGAAGAGGGGTCGGTGGCCGTCACGGGCAACGTGATGAGCCACGGGGTAGGCATCAAGCAAACCCTGATAGAAGCGGCCAAAGCCGCCGGCTGGCGGGAGGAAGGCGGGCGTTGGATTAAACCGCAGCCAGGCGCTCCCTCTGCTCCTTACAAACGGCGGGGCATCGGCGTGGCCTGCGCTTACAAGAACGTGGGTTATAGCCTGGGCTTCGACGATAAATCCAAAGCCATCGTGGAACTGACCCTGGACCAGTCCGGCCAGGTCGCCCGCGCCCTGGTCAAGATCGGGGCCTCGGAGGTGGGGCAGGGGGTGCTCACCGCTCTGGCCCAGATCGCGGCCGAGACGCTGGGCATCGACGTCAGGCGGGTGCGTCTGGCCTACGTGGACACGGCGGAGGTGCCGGACGCGGGCAGCAGCTCCGCCTCGCGCCACGTCTATATGTCCGGCAACGCCGTGATGCGGGCCGCTCAGTTGGCTAAAGAGAAATGGGAGGCCACCCTGAAGGCCGAGAGCGGAGAAACGCACGTCGAGGCTGAATATCTGTATCGCGGCCGCGCAGCACGGGCCACCACGCCCTTCGATCCGGAAACGGGTGAGTGCGAGCCACACATCAGCTACAGCTATGGCACCCAGATCGCCGAAGTGGAGGTTGATCTGGAGACAGGAGCGGTCAAGGTCCTGAAAATGTACGCCGCCACAGACGTGGGCAAGGTCATCAACCCGGCTATGGTCTTCGGCCAGGTGGCGGGCGGCATCCAGATGGGCCTGGGGTACGCTTTAATGGAGGAATTTATCCAGGTAGAGGGTCAGATCAGGAGCCGCAAGTTTAGCGAGTACTACACCCCGACGGTGATCGACATGCCCGCAGAACTGGTGTGCATCAACGTCGAGGTGCCAGACCCGACCGGCCCTTTCGGGGCTACGGGCCTGGGCGAAACGCCTACTCTGCCCACCGCGCCCGCTATCCTGAACGCCATCCACGACGCCAGCGGGGCCTGGGTGAGCCAGCTTCCGGCCACGCCGGAAAGGGTGTTGCAGGCCATCAAAGCTGGCGGCGACTAAGGGAAGGAGCACTTGGGTATGGAACGAATCATAACCACCTATCACGGTCTGGAAATGACCGCCGAGGAATACTTTGGCCTGCCCGACGATGGGCATCAATATGAACTGATCGATGGAGTGTTGCACATGGTCCCCGCACCTTTGATTTTTCACCAGGATGTATCTGTAGAGTTGACTCGTCTATTAGCCAACTTGATCAGGCAGCATGGGTTAGGCAGGGTGTATCACGCCCCGCTGGACGTTCACCTGAGCGGCAGCCAGGTCTACCAGCCCGACCTGATCTTCATCTCCCGCGAGAATGCGGCCCTCATCACCCGGCAGCGCATCGAGGGCGCGCCCGACCTGGTGATCGAAATCCTGTCGCCCGGCAGCGCCGACCGTGACCGGGGAGTGAAGATGCAAAACTACGCCCGGCATGGGGTCAGGGAGTTCTGGCTGGTGGACCCTGAAACCAGGCGCTTCGAGTTCTACGTGGGACGTGGGGGCCGGTTCGAGGCCGTGGAAGCGGAAGAGGGAGTGTACAAATCGACGGTGGTGAAGGGCTGGGAACTGGACATAGCCGGGTTCTGGCAGACGATTTTAACGTGATTTACATCAATGATTGGGGTTGAAAAGATCGGAAAGCAAAATCTAATCGTCACTGCCCTGGTCGGGCTTCTTCCTGAACACGAACCTGAGTCCCCCGGTGGCTCCTGCCTCGGCGCCCGTGCCCAGGAGCATCAACTGTCCTTTGGCCGAGATATCGGCATATACTTCAAATTCGTCGAATTGGAAGTCCCCAACGGATTGTGGGGTGTGGGCCAGAGCAGCCTCCATCTGGCTCAGGAAGCGGTTGATGCTGGCCGCCAGTTCCTCGACTTTTAGCTCTTTGATCCTTCCTGCCCCGCCCCTGGTTTTCCCCGCTGGAGCCAGAGCCGTGCTGACCAGGATGGTATCGTTTTCAGTTTCAGTCATAGGATTGTCCTCTCCTGCGCTAAGTATGCTCCTGGGCCCCAGGCCGCCACAGAAGTTGCTCGCGGACCATCAGATCGGTGTTGCGAATCTTGAAGGCCAGATCGGCGGCCACGTTGCGCATCACCAGATAGCCCAGATGGTAATCCTCTTCGCACAGTTTGATAATGTCCTCTCGCTTGAAGGCCAGCAGCCTGGCGTATTTGGAAGCACATTTGGCCGAAGCCGAACGCAACCCCTGATCCACCAAACCTACCTCGCCGAAAAACTGGCCTCGTCGTAGGGTGGTGATGGTACTGGGGCCTGGCCCGTCACCGGTCTCTAAACCTAACATCTGGGGATCGACCTGGATATCGACTGCCCCCTCAGCGATGATATACACCTCATCGCTGGCGGTATTTTCCTGGAAAATCAAAGTGCCAAGCTGGTAAGTTCTTTCCTGGCAGATAGCCGCCATACGTTCCAACTGTTCCTGGCTTAACTCGTAAAAGATTTCCGTCTCCCTCAGAATGCGTGCACGCTCCATGTCTGTCCTCCTTGCCTCACGCCACAAGCTCAGCCTTTACGCGGTCCATCACTTCAGCAGGTGGCGACGCACGATATCCAGGGCCATATTAGAGACCCAGGCCTGAACCAGGTCACTATGTCCCCCGAAACGAAGGCTTTGCTGGATGGTGGCGGCCGGTTGAGCCAGGGCCAGGTGAGTATGACCTGCCGCTCCAGAGAAAAAATCCTCGTCGAGGGCGCTGCTGCCCAGAACAGCCAGACCGAGATCGGCTCCATAGACGGCACGGAGGCCGATGGCCGCCTCGGTGGCCGCCTCCGGGCTGATGACCCCGTAACGGGCTACAATCTCTGCCGGTACGGCCAACCTGGCAGTCAGGGATTGCTGCAAGTTGGCCGCCTCGTCGTAGGGAGGGTTATCATCGTGGGGGATGGCCGGCGGACGCTGCCCCCCTACCAAAGCGCCTGGCAAGACATCCATCCCACCTTCTACTCCGGCCAGCCGTCGGGCGATGAGACCCCAGGTGTTGGTTTCGAGCAGGGCGATGGTCAATCCGCGCCGACGCAGCAGATCGACGACCACCTCCTCCAGACGCGCACGGCCCACGCCGTAGATAGCCAGCCCCAGTCGTTCTCGAATTTTGGCCTCCACCTGGGCGATGAGACGGTCGGCTTCCTCTTCGCTCTGGGCCTTGGCCGTGATGCGCACATCTGTCTGACCAGGGTGAGCGGCCAGCCCCACCGTAGGGTTAGAGCCTTGCATCAGATCGGCGATCTTATCGTCGATGCTGCTCTCCCCGATGCCGCAGGTTCTAAGCGTTTTGCTCTTGATCACGTACCTGAGAGCCAGGCGCTCCCGTAGAAAGGGGATAACGCTGTTTTCCATGAGGTATTCCATCTCGCGGGGCACACCGGGCAGACTGATAATGATCCCGCGTGGGTCTTCGACCACAAAGGCCGGCGCAGTACCCACCGGGTTCTCAATAGGGATAGCCCCTTCGGGGATGCGGGCCTGACGCCGGTTGTTCTCAGTCATGGGGCGGCCCAGGCGGCGAAAACGGGCTTCGATCTGGGCCAGCAGCTTCTCATCAGTTATCAGTTGCCGGCCAGTGGCGCGGGCCACCGCCTCACGGGCCACGTCGTCAACCGTAGGCCCCAGCCCGCCAGTGGTGATAACGACATCCGAGCGGGCCAGGGCTTGCTCCAGCGCCATAGCCATACGCTCCTCGTTGTCGCCCACCGTCGTTTTATAGAACAGATCGAGGCCGATAACGCGCAAACGACGGGCGATGTAAGCAGCATTGGTATCAACCAGTTCGCCGAGCAGAAGCTCGGTGCCGGTGGTCACGATCTCGGCATTCATCTTTTGAGCCTTCTAACCTGGAGATGGAATCTACTATCAACTAAATTATACCATAGATTGAGCGTCGTGCAAAGATTGAGTGGTCAGGTGAGGTGTCCTGTTCGGTTTCTGCCCGGCGGCAAACCGTGATGAGTGACTACTCGCTCCCAGAAGCACACGGCAGCCTACTACCTATTGTGGTTATCGTTGAGGAAAACCACAACAGGCAGTATGTTTCTTTGATTCATGCGGCGGACGCGGCTGGTCTCGATTTGACAATTGCCTCATTATGTGTTATAATTGCCGCAAGGTAAAGTCAGGGAACTGCAAAACCGAAGATGTTTTGTAGGATCCTCCGATTCATCGGCTCCCTCTGGGAACGATGAACGATAAGGTTAGAGGAGCAATCCTCTCGCCCGCCAGTGCGCAAAGGAGGCAACCGGCCGCTCAGAACCGGCCAGGTGGTCTCTTTTTTGATAAGAGTAAGGGATTAGCAAAGCAGCGTCCTCCGATTCATCGCTTCCCTCTGGGAACAATGAACGATAAGGCTAGAGGAGCAATCCTCTAGCCCGCCAGTGTGCAAAGGAGGCAACCAGCCGTTCAGAGTGGCAGGGTGGCCTCCTTATTTTATTTTAATAATGAGGAAAAAAGGAGGTGGTATCAAGGAAGATATCTAAGCGGGCGGTCCGTTACGAGGATGTGATCAAACAGTGCAGACACGACTGAAAATTTAAAGGAGGGTATAATATATGTCTGGAGAAGAATTACGTAAAAAGGTTCCAGATACGCAGGAGGAGCCGCGCCGAGGGGGGATAACTCGACGGCAGTTCCTGGCCTCTGCCACCGCAGTAGGCGTGGCTCAGGCGGTCGGCTTCGGCCTGCGGCCTGCTGAGGCCAGCCCTGCACCGGCCCCGGCTGCCGTGGGAGTAGAAGCCCCGGCGACCCAGGCAGAACCAAAAGCGGGACATACCATTGTCTTCGATCCCGCTCAGTGCACGGGCTGCATGGTGTGCGCCGTGGCCTGCGCCGAGAAGTGGGCGGCGGAGATCGCGCCAGAGGCCACGGCGGATGTGGTCAACCTGGAATTCTCCCGCATCCGCCCCATGAGGTTCCAATACGTTGACGTAATCGACATCTGCCAGCATTGCCAGCTTGAGGAATGGGCTGAGGGTTCAACTGAGCATCCCTGCCAGGCTGTGTGCCCGCAAGACGCCATCATAACGGTGCCCGAAGGCGAAGGGAAGCCAGGCTTCACCGGGATGGGCTACATGACCATAGATCGCGACGCATGTCTGGGGCTTGACCTGTGCGGGAGGTGCCTGGAAATCTGCGAGGATCAATTCGGAAGCGGCATCTCCTTCGATCCCATCGAAGAGAAAGCCCAAATCTGCACCCGGTGCGGAGGCAGCCCGACCTGCGTGGAGGTATGTCCAGAGCCGCTCGCTCTGCAATTTGTGCCCGTCGGACGCAACGGCAGGTACTTCGCCCATCCACCAGAAGCCAAAGCAGAGCTTCTGTACATGAAGATGTTCAATAAAAGGAGGGATCTATAATGGCTGAGCTTAAGGGTATGGCCGGAAGGATCGCCAGAGTCGATCTGTCCAGCGGGACGGTGTCTGTCATAGAACCGCCGGAAGAGGTCTACAAGAAATTCCTGGGCGGATCGGCGCTGGGACTCTATTACATGTTCAAGGAAGGGATAGTGAGTCCAGACGTGGATCCCGCCAGCCCGGAAAACATGATTCAATTCATGATCGGGCCGGTCACTGGCATAGGTCCCAACGCCCGGTCCACTATCGTCACCAAGAGCCTCTACAATTTCATCTGCATAACCACCAGCGGAGGGCAGGCCGCCTCAGAATTGAAGTTCGCCGGGTGGGATGGGGTTCAGGTTGTAGGCAAAGCGGAAAGCCCCGTCTACATCGCGGTCATAGATGATAACATCGAGATCAGGGACGCCAGCGATCTGTGGGGGATGGGCGTAGAAGAAGCCGAAATGGAAATGAAGAAGAGGGTCGTGGCCCCCTTAGAGTACAGAGAAAGCATCGTGGCTTCCGCAGACCTGACCCCGGAATGGGCCGAGTTAAGGCCGCCCGGCCGCAAAGGGATAGGAGCCAAGAGGCTGGCCAGTTGTTGGGTCATCGGCCCTGGGGGAGAGAACCAGGTGCAGTACGCCTGCGTCATGACCGAAGGAGCCAGGGCTCATGGCCGATACGGGGCAGGCGCGGTAGCCGGCTCCAAGAACCTGAAAGGGATCGTCGTCAGAGGGACGAAGGGCCACAGGCTGGCCGACAAAGCCCGATTCCTGGAGTTAGTGAAGGAGGTGCAAGACGTAGAGAGACAAGATTACTTCTGGAGATCTTACGGCACCGCCGGCATAGGCGCCAGGTCGGCCGTGGTCGAAGACGCCTTCCCGATCAGGAACTGGCAATGGGCCTGTTGGGCAGACCCGGACGGGGTCAAGTCGCTCACGGGGCCATTTATGGATACGGCCAGTTTCGTGCGGAAGCAAGCCTGCCCGGGCTGCATACTGCACTGCCTGTACCCCACCGAGATCACCAGTGAGGATGGGCTGATGGATAGAACCCTCACCGACATGCCTGACTGGGAGGCCATGGGCATGGTGGGCGGCAACCTGGGCCACCTGGAAATGGAGGGCACGACCCCGGACGATACCTTTGCAGGGGACCACTTTGACATGGCCGAGGGCCTGGCCAAGTGCCAGTACACCGCCTTCCTTCACGACAATGCCGGGCTGGACTTCATCGAAGGTGGGGCCCTCTTGGCGCTGCTCATGGAGCTGAGGCAGCGAGAGCTTATCGAAGTGGCAGACCTGGACGGCGTAGACCTGAAATGGGGCGACATCCACGCCATCGAAGAGATGGTGAACAAGATCGTGGCCAAAGACGGCATAGGCGAAGTACTGGCCAGGGGGACGTGGGAAACCGCCAAGTACTTCAGCGAGCAAAAGGGCAACCCGGAGATCATGAACTACCCCATGACGGGCCACCGCTATGCTCAGCCCGCCCACGACGTCAGGAGCCCCGCCGACAAAGACGCGCTGGAGTACGTCACTGTGGTGAGGCCCTGCGAGCACACCGGCGGCGGGGGTGGGGGCTTCAAGGGAGGCGATTTCGCCGCGGCCGCAACAGACCAGAGTTTGAAGTCCGCGGTTGACTCCCTGGTCCACTGCAACTTTGCCCGAGGACACTGGGCAGGGGTGAGCACAGCGCTGGTCCAGGCGGCGACGGGATGGAACGACTTCGACGAGAATGCGCTCGTGAAAGTCGGGGAGAGGGTCTACGCTCTCGGCCGCCTCTTCAACCTCCACACTCAGGGCATCACGGACCCCAAAGCGGAGTGGGACAACCCAGAAATGTTCCCGCACAGGTGGTTCAATGACCCGCTGCCCACCGGCCCCCACAAAGGCGCCATAGCCTACGAGGGCGATCCGTCGAAGCTGTTCGATGGGACGTTGATCGAGTACTGGAAGGCCAGAGGCTGGACAGAGGATAAGGGCGTCCCGACCGAGGAGAAGCTGAAAGAATTGGGGATCGACGACATAGCCGAAGAGATCGCCAAGCAGCATCGCTAAACTCTCTTGAGAGGTGAGCTTGGATGACACGCTTGAGGCCCCAACCGGGCACCCCATCAGGTTGGGGCCTCTCGCTTGCTCTTCAGCCCTGAGACGGGATGGTCAAAGGGCAAAGAGGTACAAATGTTATGGATGTGGATTATGAGGAGCTTTTTCAGAGAAACCTGGGCGTATTTGCACGTGAGGAGCAGGAGAGGCTAAGGGACGCCAGGAAGGTGTTGATCATCGGCTGTGGCGGCATTGGCGGGGCGGTGGCGATTGTCCTGGCCCGGAGCGGGGTGGGCAATTTCGTGCTCATGGAACATGATACCTATCAACCGACGAACATTAACCGCCAGGTAACCTGCTTCACCGATACGATAGGCGTAAACAAAGCGGCGTCCATAAAAGAGGCCATCCTCAAGATCAACCCGCAAGCCAAAGTTATAGCCTACGAGCGAAGCTTACAACCCGATGAAATCGAAGAGATGATAGAGCCAGCGGACATCATCGTGCCGGCCATGGACGACTGGCCGCTGAGCCTGACCGTTTTTGAGGCGGCCAGAAAGATGGGCAAGCCGGCGGTGATGTCCTATCCTGTCGGAGCTCTGGGGCGAGCCTGCGTCTTTCTGCCCGATGGCCCCTCGGCGGCGGAGTGCCTGGCTATGCCCTGTGGGCTTCCATACGAAGAACTGAAACAGTACGCGGACAGTCCTGATTCCAGGCGAGTGCTCCTGTACTACGTGAGAGAGGGCGCCTGGACAGAGGACTGGTTTGAGCGCTGGTGTGAGGGGGAGCTACCCCACGCCCAGTTGTGCACCATCGTCTGGATCACAGCCTCCCTGGCTGCTATGGAGATTCTGAAGCTCATCACTGGCAAGTGGGAGCCTGTCGCCGCGCCGCGCTACTGGCACATCACCCCCACCGAGGCCCGCATCAAAAAGTTTGGGCTGGGTCGAAGGCTGATCTCGCGGCTTTCGCGGCGGAAGTGGGTACGGCAGCAGTTTGCACAACTGACGAGGCGCAAACGGTTCGTGCGGTTCTTCACACGGCTGATAAAGTAATGATTTATACCAACACAGGTTTTTTTAACGTTACCCGGAGCTAAGATATAGAATAAGGAGGGGGACATGAAACGCTTGATTTCCATCGTTAATCTCCTGGGAGTGGTATCTGGCTGTTTGATGATTGCCGCGATGTTACTCCCCTGGTGGAGAATAGCCATTATAGGCAGAGCCGGGACCAACGTCTATCCCTACGTAATCTCTGGCGCGGCTTCTGAGCTTCTGGGCTACAAAAGAAGCGCCCCGATGATCATCTTCACTGGCGTTTTAATAATATGCATTGTTCTCTGCTTCGTGGGGAGCTTCTTAAAAGGGCTGAAAGGGAGGATCGTGCTGGGAGTAGCGGGCATCTTCGCTCTGCTTGCTACTGGGGGCTTTGTATACAGGATTTCCCTGGTGTGTGGAAGATACGACATAGCTATACAGGGTAAAACAGTCACGACCGCAGAGATGATACCTATTGATGTAGTAGCTGGCTTCCAGACAGGATTGTATCTGATTATTGGCGCTGGCGTGCTGTGTTTGCTCTCCAGCGCCTTTCATGGTATACTGCTACGCCGCTCGTGAGATTGAGAGCGGCAGAAGAAAAAGGTAGAGGTATAAAAAACGATGACAGAAGAAAGAAAACGTAAGATTTCGAGGCGAAAATTTCTCACAGGCGCGGGTGGGCTGGCCGCTGGACTGGCCGCGATTGGGCCCCAGAGCGCGCTGCCGGCATCGTCGGCGTCGCCAGAAGAGGGCGACTGGCTATGCCTGAACTGCGGAGAGAAGCTCGACACCGCAGAGAAGTTGAACAGGCACGTGGCGGCGCAACACGCCCGCAAATTGCCCAGGATAAGGAGGGTCAGCGAACCCACTTATGACCAGTTCCTGGTCGGGGACGTTCAACAATTTGACCAGAAGAACCACGTGTTTTCCAGAACGGTGTGGGACGAGGAATACAAGAGCCTGTTGCAAAACGTCGTCCCGCGCCAGACGGATCGCTCTGAAGCTCAGGTGCTCGAAGGAAGCGCTTTGAAGGCCGGAGCCATATACGTAGATGACACAGCGGGCAGTCTTCACCCCAACTACCGGGGATACTCGGGACACGTGGTGGATTTGGGCGGGTTGTACAATTGGGACGACCCGGTAAGCCCCGTCCAATTTGCCGTTTCCGATCCGGCCCAGATGTCGGAGCGGATCAAGATGGTAGCCCGGTTTTATGGCGCAGACTTGGTGGGCATCTGCGAACTCAGCCAGCGCTGGGTGTATTCCCACTACTTCGACCGCGAGACCGGCAGCTATAGTGCGCTGGACATTCCTTACAAGTACGCCATAGTGATGGGGGTCGCCATGAAGTGGGAAGGGATCAAAGAGTCGCCAGGGCTTGAAGCCAGCGCCGCCACCGCCCTGGGCTACTCGCGGATGGCCGAGGTGGCCCCCTCCCTGGCTAAATACATACGCGGCCTGGGATACCCGGCCATGCCCTCCGGCAACGACACCGCCCAGAGCATTCCCCTGGCTATCGATGCCGGCCTGGGAGAGCTGGGTCGCAATGGCCTGCTCGTCACTCCTGAGTTCGGGCCGCGCCAGAGGATCTGCAAGGTGCTCACCGATTTGCCCCTGACGCCCGACCAGCCGATCGATTTCGGGTTACAAGCATTCTGCGAGAGATGCTTCGTCTGCGCTCACGTATGCCCGGCCAAGGCCGTCCGATCTGGAGACCGCACCACCGAACAGACTTCGATTTCCAACCGGCCAGGCATCTTGAGATGGCCTGTGAACGTGGCAAAATGCTACATATTCTGGCAGGAGAATGGGACAGATTGCGCTAACTGCGTGGCGCACTGCCCCTGGGGCCTGGCCCTGCCCTCCGCCCCCACCCGTTTTTGGAGCGAGTGAGTCCCAACGGCGTGGCGGCCTGCCCCTGGAACAGTTCCAAGTTTTAGGCCATAAAATGTCCGACACTTTTGATGCCAGGCATCTACCTAAAATATGTGAACCTTAAAATTTAGATGTGATTGCCCCAGACCGCTTGACAAATTCGCTGTCATGTGTTATAATCTTCGCATCTGAGGTCAGAGAGCCGCAAGACCAAAGACTGCACCGCTCAGGGGTCGGCGCTTCTGGCGGTAGCAGATATATGTTGAAAACGAAATAGCGTCCTCCGATTCATCGAGTCCCATCCACCGAACCCGCATGGGAACAATGAACGATAAGGTTAGAGGAGCAATCCTCTCGCCCGCCAGTGCGCAAAGGAGGCAACCAGCCGGTCAAACCGGCGAGTTGTCTCTTTTTTAGTCTCTATAATAAGGCAAAGGAGGTGATGTTCAGGAAAATATCTAAACAGATAGTCGGTTACAAGGACATGCTCGAAAAACACAGACATAACTATAAATCTAAAGGGAGGTATTAGTATGTCCAGAGAAGAATTGCGCAAGCAGATCGCAGAGCTGCAAGAGCAACTGCGCCAGGGCCAGATAACTCGACGGCAATTCCTGGTCTCTGCGACCCTGTTGGGCTTCTCTCTAAGCGAGGCCCTTGCTGTCTGCGGTCTGAGTCCCACGGCCGCGGCGGAGGCTGCTCCGGCCGAGGTAGCTGCTGCTGCCCCGGCCGAAGCTGAGGGTGAGGGCTGGGGTATGGAGGATTACCCTTATCCAGAGGGAACGGCCTTCATCGAGTGCGATGAAATGAAATGCGTGGGGTGCGGAATCTGCGAGATGGCCTGCGCCATGAACCACTTTGGCATGATCAACAAGGAGCTGGCCAGAATACGGGTCCGCAAGTATCTGCTTCCCCTTCCCAAAGCGGTGCAGGTGACGTGCGCCCAATGCCCGGAGCAAGAGAGGGAGTGTCAGAAAGCCTGCCCTCTGGACCCACCCGCCATCTACTTCGACGAGGAGACGTTTCACATGGTGGTTGACGCGGAGACGTGTCTGGGCGAGAAATGCATGCAATGTCGAGAAGCATGCTCGGCCAAAGCGGTCTACATCTACCCATCTGTCTCGCCCATTCCCTTCGTCTGCGACCTGTGCGATACCGAGAACACTGGTAACCGGGACCCCCAGTGCGTCAACGTGTGTCCCTACGGTGCTCTTTACTACAAGAGCACGGAAATGCGTTTTGGCTTTGTGGTACACGACCTCTATCGGAAGCATCCGGATGAAAAAGCCGACTTGATCGCCAAGAGGATGTACCCGCTGCCCAAAGAGCTTACGTGGAAACCAGGATGGGAATAAGGAGGTAATGAAGATGGCTGAAGTCAGAATCAACATGTTAGAGGTGGATCTGACCGCCGGGACGAGCCAGGTGGTGGATGTCACCGAAGACGTCAAGAAATATCTGGGGGCCAGGGGACTGGCTAACAAGCTGATGTGGGACCTGGTGCCGCAAGGCGCCGATCCTCTCGGTGCGGACAACATTCTACACATTGGCGTGGGGCCATTAACTGGCATTTTTGGTACCAAGACAGTCCTGTCTTTCAAGTCTCCCCTGACCGACTGGGCGGGCAGGAGTACCGTTTCCGGTTACATCGGCGAGGAGATGGTGAAGGCGGGGTATAGTGCAGGCATCCTGATCAAGGGCCAGGCGAAGAAACCGGTGTACCTTTACGTCTGGGACGACCAGGTGGAGATCAGGGATGCCTCCGACCTGTGGGGCAAGTGGAAGCAGGAGACTGAGGTTACCTTGAGAGATCAATTGAACCAGGACACCGGCGAGATGTTCGGGGTGCTGTGCATAGGCCCGGCCGGCGAGAACCTGGTCAGATACGCCAACGTAACCACCGAGTTCGTCCACAGCGCCTCCAAGTGGGGGAGCGGGACGGTGATGGGCTCCAAGAACCTCAAAGCCGTTGCCGTGCGCGGCACCAAGGGCCCCATGTACGCTGATCACAGTCAGTTGTGGGAGCTGTTTAAGACCTATGCTACCAGCTCGATAACAGCGTTACGCAAGCTGACCGAAAGTCGCTGGGGACATACCACCTCGATGCCTTCCTTGCTCCGTTATGCCGCTGAAGGGATCAAGAACAACCACATGGGATACCACGAGGTCGTCGAGAAAAGCAGTAACCTGGAGCATTACCTGAAGTACTATGCCTGGACAGACGGTTGCCCCGGGTGCGCGGCCGCTTGCTTCGTTCCCTTCTTCAAGAACAGCGAGAGGGGAACCTTCGCCGGAGAGTTCAGGCACGACAACACCGGCGGCTTCAACGCCAACATCATGCTCGGCTATGAGGAGATGACCGAGATCTCCTCCCTGATCGATGAACTGGGGATGGACGGCGAAGAGCTTGGAGGACTCGTAGCCTGGGCCATGGATCTCTACGATAATGGGATCATCACCCAGGACGATCTGGACGGCATCGACCTCCAGTGGGGCAGCGTGGAAGCCACCTGCGAGCTGCTGAAGAAGATCGCGCACAAGGAAGGTCGCGCCCCCGCGGCCCTGGCCGAAGGGTTCCGACGGGCCTACGAGGTCTTCGGCGAGGAATCCAAGTGGTATGCCTTCGAGGTTCACGGCTGCTCGGCCCCGACGTATGATGTCCGGAATAAGGGTGGCGGCAGGGGCCTCGACTACGTCACGAGCCATAACGGAGCCCGCATGGGTGCCGGCCTGGGTTCAGCGTTCGCTGAAGCAGCAACTATCTGCAACTTTGCCGCTCCACCGTTTCAGGCAATGTGGGGCTCTAACGAGGAAGCTGCTCAAGTGTTCCTGAAGCCCATTTGCGGATGGGACATGACTCTGGATGAAGTCAAGGATATAGCGCTGAGAAACTTCTACTTCGGCAGGTGCGTCAGCCTCAGGGAGGGATACCACCCCTCAAAGGATGATAACCTGCCGCCGCGAGCCTTTGACGAACCCATCACCGACAAATACGGCACCACCTGGGTATGGGATAAGGACGAGCTTGAGGCGGCGAAGAAGGAGTACTACGTGAACAGCCTGAAGCTCACTGAGGCAGGCCTGCCCCCCAGAGGGGAGCTGGAACGGCTCGGGCTTGAGTTCGTGATCTCTGTTCTCGATCCGATGAGCGCCATAGGCTAAACTCCGCGCTTAATAGAAGGGTGTGCTTGAGGCTCCAACCTGAGGTCCCAACCGGGTTGGGGCCTCTCGCTTGTCCTTTGAGCTTGACAGGTGGCAAGCGATGAAGTAAAATACAAGTCTGAAACGAGGCCCTTACGAGCCTTTTTGAAGATACATTTAATCAAATCTGTTAAGCATTGAGGAGGTTTACTTTCCATGAACGTTCGACTATGGCGATATCTGCGCCGAGCTGTCCAGCTATTGCTGCTGGTTCTGTTTTTGTTCCTGTTCGTCAGAACGATGCGGGAAGGGGGCGCGCCGCTCCCCGTCAACATCTTCTCCCGCGCGGACGTGTTGATGGCCCTTAGCTCGATGGTGGCCTCGCGCCAGGTGATCCTGACCTTCGTGCCGGCCATCATTATGGCGCTGCTCACCCTGGCCCTGGGAAGGTTCTGGTGCGGCTGGATCTGTCCCCTGGGGACGGTGCTCGACCTCTTCGGCTTCCAGGGCCGGAGGGGCATCCCCCAGTGGCTTCGCCAGGCCAAGTACTTCATCCTGTTCATCATCGTCTTCGCCGCCATCTTCGCCAACCTGACCCTGTTGTTTTTTGACCCCATAACCATCTTCGTGCGCGCTTTGTCCGGCGTGATCTACCCCGGCCTTCAGCAAGTAGCCATCACCTATCCCCAAACCCGACCCCACATCGAACAGATAGCTCCCATCCCTACTGTCGCAAAGGCGACTCCCAGACCGGCCGAATTCCAGCCCCTCATCGTGCCGATGCTGGCTATCCCCTTCGTGTTGGTCCTGGTTCTGAACCTGGTCACCAGGCGTTTCTGGTGTCGTTACCTGTGTCCGCTGGGGGCGCTGGTGGGGCTGATCTCCAGGTTCGCCTGGGTCAAGCGGCGCGTGGAGAAAGTAGTGGGGCTACCCGCCTGTAGATTGAGCTGCCCGGCGGGCACAAACGTCACGGGGTACGTGGCTCTGGTCTCTCGCGGCCAGTTCAAAGAGGCCCTAGAGTTGATCAGGGAGACCAACCCCCTCCCCACCGTCTGCGGCCACGTATGCCCCAGTTTTTGTGAAGACGGGTGCAACCGCCGCGAGTTCGATGAGGCTCTGTCCATCGGGGAGCTGGAAAGGGTCGCCGCCGACTACATGCTGAAACGGAAGGACAGCGCGAAGCCAGCGCCAGTTACCAGGAAGGAAAAGGTGGCGATCATCGGCTCCGGGCCTGGGGGCTTGAGCGCCGCCTTCCACCTCAAGAAGATGGGGTATTACGTGAAAGTGTTTGAAAAAGAGTCCGTGCCTGGGGGTATGTTAGCCGTAGGCATCCCCAAATACAGGCTGCCCCTGGAAGTGCTGCAAAAGGACATTGACCATATAAAGGGTACTGGAGTAGAAATAGAAACCAACGCCGAGATCGATAAGCAAAGATTGGAGGAAATTCGCCAGGAATATGACGCCCTGTTTATTTCTGTGGGTTCTCACCAGAGCCGCAAATTGGGCGTGGAGGGAGAGGATTCACCCGCAGTCATTCACGGCGTCGATTTCCTGAGAGAGTTGAATTTGGGGAAGGAAGTGAAAGTAGGGAACAAAGTGGCGGTCATCGGTGGCGGCGACGTGGCAATAGATGCCGCCCGCTGCGCCCTGCGTTTAGGAGCGGAGGTGACCATTGTCTATCGGCGGTCGAGAGAAGAGATGCCGGCCAGAGCGGAAGAAATCAAAGAAGCGGAGGAAGAAGGGATAAAAATAACCTATCTGGCCGTCCCGACCAGGATCATCGGGAAGAATGGCAGTATAGGAGGGATGGAATGTGTCCGCATGGAACTGGGAGAAGCGGACGAATCGGGCCGGCGCCGTCCTATCCCGGTGGAAGGTTCGGAGTTTACGATAGAGGTGGACATGGTGATCCCCGCTATCGGGCAGTCCTCCGACCTGGCTTTCCTGGAAGATAAAGGAGTGGAAGCGCCACGGGGAAGATGGATCACGACGGACGATAATTTTATGACCACGCAGCCGGGGATATTCGCCGGCGGAGACGTGGTGACCGGTCCCGCCACGGTGGTAGAGGCCATAGGGATGGGCCGAAAGGCGGCCATATCCATTGACAGATACTTACGAGACGAACCTTTCCCAGAAAAAGTGGAAGAGAAACGCATTGAGTTTGAAGACGTACCGCCAGACAGGCTGCCAAAAAAGAAGGACGAAAGTCACAAACCGTCCGAAATACCAGTTGAAGAGCGTAAGAGAGGCTTTGACGAGGTTAGAGTCGGCTTAAGTCGAAAAGAAGCTATAGCGGAGGCGCAGAGGTGCCTGAACTGGCACTGCTGCGATTGCAACTCCTGCCCTGACGAATGCCCGATGGGCTGCATCGACGAGGAAGACCACACCAGCGATCCGGCCGAGTGCATCCAATGCCTGAATTGCTACGACGCCTGCCCGGCGGGAGCGGTAAGCTTCGGCGGGGAGCCAGGTCTGAGCTGGGGCTACGACTACGACTTCTCCCGCCGCGAGCTGCTGGCTTCGCTGGCGGCCGGCGCGGTGTGGACGGGCTTCACCAAGACGGGGCTGGCGAAGCAGAAAGACCCTTACCTGCTGCGTCCCCCTGGCGCCGGCGAGGACGACGAGTTCTTAACCAAATGCATACGCTGCGGCCAGTGCATCAAGGTCTGTCCCAACTCCGCCCTGCAAATGACCCTGCTTGAAGGAGGGTTGGAAGGCTTCTGGACGCCCAGGCTCGTGCCCCGCCACGGCCACTGCGATTACGAGTGCAACGCCTGCGGCCAGGTCTGCCCTAGCCAGGCTATCCCTCCCCTCCCGCTGGAGGAGAAGCAAAAAGCGGTCATCGGCACCGCCTACGTGGAGATAGAGCCCTGCATACGCTGTTTCATTTGCAGGAACGTGTGCCCTGTGGAGGCCATCGGGGAACAGATGGTGGAGGACGCTAACTACCCTGTGGTAGACCCGGCGCTCTGCATCGGATGCGGCGCCTGCGAGTACGAGTGTCCTATAAAGGGAGAGTCAGCCATACAGGTTTATGCCCGTAGCGCCTATCCTGGCAAATGATCACCACTGAGATGCCTGCCACCGTTACCCTTGACGACCACAGATTCACGTACACCAGCGGCGGTCATCCTGATGCGCCGCCGCTGGTGCTGATACACGGCTGGATTTCGCATCGCGGCGTTTGGCAACAGACGGTTGAGGCGTTTAAGGATAGCTATTACTGCGTGGCAGTAGACCTGCTTGGCTTCGGAGATAGCGACAAGCCCGCAGATGCCGATTACAGCATAGAAGCGCAGGGGCGGCGCATCTTACAACTGGCCGATGCGCTCGGTCTCGACGAGTTTGTCTTGATCGGGCATTCGATGGGCGGGCAGATTGCGCTGTGCGTCGCCTCTATGCTGGCTCCAGAACGGGTGACAAAGCTGGTCAGCGTGGCGGGCGTGGTGACGGGCCGCCTGACGTCGTATGTGGAGCGCGTGGTCTATCAGCAGATGGCGATAGGCGTCGCTTTCCCCTGGTTGGGCGCCCCAATGCGCTGGTTGACCCGCTATCGCTGGTTCGCTCATCGCCAATTCAGAACATGGTTTTATGAGATAGAAGCGGTGCCGTTTGATGACTGGGAGATAGACCGCCGTATGGCGCTCCAACCAGGTTTACACATTCCCGCCTACAAAGCCGGGCAGGCCATCCACAACCTGAACCTGACGGCGCACCTGGCGAAGATTACAGCCCCCACCCTGGCGATATTCGGCCAGCAGGATGGCGTAGTGCCGGTTGCAGACGGTTACCTGGTCGAGCAGCGCGTACCGCATAGTCGGCTGGCGCTGATCGACCAGTGCGGGCATTTCCCGATGTACGAACGGACGACGCAGTACCTGGAGACGGTGCGCGCCTTTTTGTTGGATACTTAAGGAAGGGAAACATCAGGAGGACGGGCATGGAACGATGGCTTAACGCCCTGAGCGGCCTCAGCGCGGTCTTAATCGTGGCGGCGCAGGCCCTGGTCTTCCTCTACGCCCCCACCGAAGCCACGATGGGCCACGTCCAGCGCATTTTCTACTTCCACGTCTCGGCGGCCTGGGTGGGTTTCTTCGCTTTCTTCGTCACCTTCGTGAGCAGCGTCGTCTACCTTTTTTTCCGGCGGGAGCGGCGGTGGGATATTGTAGCCCTCTCTTCGGCGGAAATCGGGGTGGCTTTTCTGGCGATGGTGGTGGCTACCGGGCCGTTGTGGGCCAAACCGGTCTGGAACGTGTGGTGGACGTGGGACCCGAAGCTGACCACCGTGCTCGTCCTGCTTTTCATCTACATCTCTTACCTGATGCTGCGGGGCATGGTAGAAAGCCCGGAGAAGCGAGCCGTCCTGGCCGCGGTGGTGGGGATCGTGGGCTTTGCAGACGTACCCTTAGTCTTTGGGGCGGTGCGCTGGTGGGGGACGCGCAGCCCTCTCCATCCCATCATCGCCACCAGCCAGGGGTTTTCCCTTGCGCCCCGCATGTTTTTCACCTTGCTCTTCTGTTTGGGAGCCTTCACGCTGCTTTATTTCACCCTGCTGGCCCACCGCATCCGCCTGGAAAGGCTGGCCGACGAAGTGGCGGTTTTGAGGGAATGGGGAAAGGGGAACAGGGAATGGGACGCAGGGAATAGGGGGTAGGGGATGGGCTACCTGGCGGCGGCTTACGTGATTTTCTGGGCCGTGACGTTTCTGATCGTCATCCGCATGGCTTTACGGCAAAGGGAGCTCCAGCGGGAGATAGAATCCCTCAAGCGGGCGCTGGAGGACAGAATGGCCGGGGAGAAGCCGGACGATAAGGGGCACAGGCCAGAGGCAGAAGGTTGAAGGCCAGGAAGCTGAGGCTTGGAAGAAACCAGGTTTTTGCTAAAAACCTGGTTTCTAGAAGCATCTGTCCGGCGGGGACAGAGCATGGAGGTGACGACCAATGGCCGACATCGGTCACGCCGCTTTAGGGTTGACTTTGGTGGTCTCGTTTTACGCCTCCATTGTTTTTATATTGAGCGAGCGCGGGAAAGACCCGGAACTGAGAGAGAGCGCCATACGCGCCCTTTTGGCGGGTGGGGTGCTGACTACTTTGGCCTCGGCTTTGCTCTTTTACCTCCTCCTGAGCCACAACTTCCAGATAGAATACGTATATGAGCACACCAGTACTTATCTGCCCACGCCCTATCTCCTTTCCGCCTTCTGGGCCGGGCAGGAGGGTTCGCTCCTGCTCTGGCTGTTGTTCCTATCCATTTTGACCCTGATCGTGACCATCTGGCGGAAAAGGGAGCAAGATGAACTTCGGCCTTACGCTCTGGCGGTACTGGCTTTTGTGCAGGGCCTCTTTGCTTTGTTGCTGGTGGCGGTCAGCGACCCTTTTGCCCCCTTGCCCTTCCGCCCGGCTGAAGGGTTCGGATTGAACCCCCTGTTGCAAAACTTCTGGATGATCGTCCATCCGCCGGTGGTTTTCATGGGCTATGCGGGCTATACTGTGCCTTTCGCCTTTGCCTTTGCCGCCCTGGCGACGGGGCATCTGGAAGGCCGATGGCTGCGGCGCATCCGCTTCTGGCACCTTCTGGCCTGGCTTTTCCTGGGCGCCGGGATTTTGATCGGAGCCTGGTGGGCCTACCTGGAACTGGGCTGGGGGGGATATTGGAGCTGGGACCCGGTGGAAAATTCTTCTCTCCTCCCCTGGCTGGTGGGTACCGCTTTCGTGCATTCGGCGCTCGTCCAGGAAAGGCGAGGGCTGTTTAAGAAGTGGAACCTGGCCCTCGTAACCCTCGCCTTCGTGCTGTGCCTGTTTGCCACTTTCGTCACCCGCAGCGGCATCATCCAGTCGGTGCACGCCTTTGGGCACTCCTCGCTGGGGCCTTTTTTCCTGGGCCTCATCTTGTTTGTCCTGGCGGTATGCTCCACCCTCCTCTACCGCCGCCGAAGGGAGTTACAGGGGGAAGGTGAGCCGGAAGATTTCCTCTCCCGCCAGTCGGCTTTCCTGGTGGGCAATCTGCTCTTCTGCGGGGCGGCGGCGGCGGTCTTCCTGGGGACGGTCTACCCGGCCTTGACCGAACTGGTGCAGGGCGTGCCGGTGGCGCTGGATGCCTCTTTCTACCGGCGGGTGGTCGGGCCGGCGATCCTGGCCGTGCTGGCTCTGCTCGGCCTGTGCCCTTTCCTGGGCTGGCGGCGCTCGGCGAGGAAGGAGCTGGGGCAGAACCTCCTCCCCGCGGTGGCCTTCGCCCTGGTCGTGAGCGGCGTCCTCTTCGGGCTGGATCGCCGGGCTTCCGTTCTGTTTCCCGGTGCGCTCTGCGCTTTCGTGGGGGGAAGCGCCCTCCTGAAAATCGGGCGGGGACTCTACCGCAGCCGCGCCCGTCCGACCGCCATCTGGAAAGGGCGACGACGCTACGGGGCTTACCTGGTCCACCTGGCGGTGGCGCTGATGGCCGTCGGCGTCATCGGCGAAGCCAACTTCAAGATCGAAAAGCAGCTCTCCCTCACCCCCGGCGAACGGATCGAGCTTGAAGGCTACAACCTGGAGTACGAAAGTTTCGTCTTTGCCGACCAGAGCCAGCCCGACCGCGAACGTTACACCGTCGCCCTGAACGTCTATCGGAACGGACGACTGGCGGCCCGGCTGGCGCCGGAAAAGAACTTTCACTGGAACATCGAGCAGTGGGTGACGGAGGTGTCGCTTTACCGCACCCTGAAAGAAGACCTGTACGTCGTTCTGGGCTGGCTGGAAGAGGACGGCCTGGCAACCTTCCAGATTATGATTAACCCCCTCATCATCTGGCTCTGGATTGGCGGGGGGGTGCTCGTGGCCGGGGCGGCGCTGGCGATGTGGCCTGCCGGCGGGAGGGAGCAGGCGTGAACGGGTGGGCTATCGTCGTCATCGCTCTTATGGTCATCCTGACCGTCGCCTTCGTGGCCTATCCTCTTTACTTTACCGCCTCACCTGAGGCCCGCAACGACCAGGAGGAGAAGCGAGGGCAGCCTTCAGCTCTTGAGGGCCAGGAAGCAGGGAGAAAGCCAGAAGCGGATGAAGCCTGGGAAAAAGCTCTGGAAGAGGAGATCGAGCGACAGGTGCGCGCCCTGCGCCGCAAAAAGTAGTAGAGGAATGTTATGAAAAAACTACTGGCCGCTTTAGCGCTGATTCTCGTCCTCTCCGCTCCCGCCATCGTCAAAGCCCAGGACGAGAGCGCAGGAGAAGGGGTAATCGCCGGCCAGGTGCAAAGTGGCACGAAAGGGAGCAAAGCCGCCCCGCACGTGCCGGTAATCCTGCACCGCTTCAAAGACGGGCAGGAACAGGAGACGCGCCAGACAGAAACAAACGAAAGCGGCCACTTTCGCTTCGAGGGGCTGGAAACAGGGAAAGGGTACAGTTTCGGGGTAGAGGCGCGGTACGCGGGCCTTTCCTACCCCGGCCCGCTGACCACCTTCCAGGCGGGAGAAAAAGTTCGCTCCCTGTCCATCACGGTGTACGACACTACCGCCCGCGACGAAGAGATAGCCATCGAAAGGACGCACGTCGTCGTTGAGTTTGAGAGCGGCAGGCTGCGCATCGGCGAAATCCACCTCCTGGTCAACCAGGGCGACCGCGCTTACGTCGGCGCGAAAGAGAGGGAAGGAGGGCTGCCGCTCACTTTGCGCTTTCACCTGCCGGCCGGGGCCGAAAATCTACGCTTCCAGGAAGAGAGGGCGGGGCGCTTTCAAATTTTGGAGGACGGCCTGGCCGATACCTGGCCCCTGCTGCCCGGCCAGAGCCAGGATCCCCTCCTCTTCTCCTACGAAATAGACTACCAGGCGGGCGATTTCACCCTCCCCTTCCAGGCAGCCTATCCGATTGCCAACCTCAACTTCCTGGTCGCGGCCATTGGGCAAGAGGTGGAGAGCGAGCGGCTCACCTTCGAAGGCCAGACCGAAGCGGGGGGCAAAAATTACCTGCACTTTTACGCCCGGAACCTGGCCCGGGGCGAAACTGTCACCCTGGCCTTCTCCAATCTACCCCCGCAGGCCGACTCCCTGACGGAAGCGGCCCCGAAGCTGGAAGCCGCGCCGAGGGTGGCGCTCTGGGCGGCGCTCGGCCTGGCGGCCCTGGTCTTGTTGGGGGGGGCGCTCTTCCGCTATAGGACGGCCACCGCCCCGGCCTTCGAGGGCCAGACCCCAGAGCGGGAAGAGGACAGGACAGAACTGGAAGCGGAACGGCACAGGCTCCTCCAGGCCATAGCCCGCCTGGACGATGACTTTGAGGATGGCCGCCTGGCAGAAGAGGATTACCGCCGCGAGCGAAAAGCGCGTAAAGAGTTGCTCGTGGCTATCGCGCGCCGCCTGAACAGATAAAAATTTCGTCCTCCCCGGCGGAGGAAACTTTTGCTTGTCTTTTTTGGCAAAATAGGGTATTATATTGGTAATAGCTTCTTCGAGTATCTGGTGGATAATGAGTGAAGTGAATCCCCGCTAAAGGGATTGAATCGCGAGTAAGCGAATGCAACGAAGGGCACGAATGATTCGCGGAATTCGCTGTATTCGTCCATTCGTGATGCGGAGAGCCTAAAGTTTGACTAACAACACAAGGAGGATCAAAATGACGGGTAAAGAATCAGAAGAGTACCAGGCTGCTTACGAGCGAGCGGAGAAGAAGGTCAAGGCTCGCATGGGCTTTTTCCAACACCTGGCGGCTTATCTGATCGTCAACGGGCTTCTTTTCTTCATCTGGCTTTTCACCGACGGGTTGCGGCATGGGTTGAGGAATCCGTGGTTCCTCTGGCCCATCGTGGGCTGGGGCATTGCCCTCTTTTTCCATTTCCTCAATGTCTTTGTCTTCGGGAGTGGGGCTGTGGAAGGCTACACCCGGCGAGCAATCGAAAAGGAAATGCGGAAAGAAATAGGAGACGTTGAGGAAGACGTTGAATGAATGCGGAAAAGTCTCACTTCATCCTTATCTAAATCTAACGACTGGAGGTTTAAAATGAAAAAGACTACCCTGTTCGTGATCATGCTGATGCTGGTGCTGGCTGTTACGTTCGTTGTTGTTCCCGCATCGGCGCAAGAGAGCACGACCGTCACCCTGCTGCACTTCTCGGACTACCACTCGCACGCCGTGCCTTTCTATTCCGAAAAGCAGCACAACACCGCCGGTATTGCGCGGGCCATCGCCTACCTCAAGCCCTTCGCCGACGATCCCAACACCTTGATCCTTAACGGCGGCGACATGATCAGCCTCGGCTCTCCCGCCTGGTCCGATAAGTACCAGTGCGTCGAGTGGCCCTGGTTCAACGGCATCGTGGACGCCATGGCCTTTGGCAACCACGACGCCGACTATGGCCCGCAGGTCTTCGACCAATGCCACGCCCAGGTCGACTATCCCATTTTAAGCTCCAACACCCTGGACGCCGATGGTCAGCCGTTGTTTCAATACGAAGGCCAGACCTACGCCGTGTTCGAGGTCGGCGGGGTGAAGATCGGGGTGTTCGCCCTGGCTGGCGACGACTTCGAGCGCCTGGTCAAGCCTGAGTACCGTCCGGCTGAAGGGGTGACCTTCGCCGACCGGACGGAAGCGGCGCGGCAGGTGGTGAAGGCGCTGCGCGATGAAGAGCAGGTCAACGCCGTCGTGTTGATCGGCCACGCCTTGTACGAAGACGACGTGGCGCTCGCCAGGGCCGTGCCCGGCATCGACGTCATTTTCGGAAGCCACAGCCATCGTAAGGAAGAATTGACCTCCATTCCAGACTCCGATACCGTGATCATCTCGCCCTACCAGTATCTCACCTACGTCAGCAAAGTGGAACTGACCTTCACCGACGGCGTATTGAGCGACGTCAGCGGCGGACTGGTGCGGATGGAAAGCTATCTCCCGGAAGACTCTGAGATCGCCTCGCAGGTGGCCCAGATGCAGGCCGACCTGGAAGCCGACCCCCAGTACGCTCCTCTGTTTGAGCCTATCGGCGAAGCGGCCTCCGAACTCTCCATTGAGGGCCTGCTGAGCGGGGAGTCGGTGCTGGGGAACTTTGTGATGGATATTTTCCGGTCGGCGGCAGGGGCGCACCTGGCCCTTTCGACCTCCAGCAGTTTTCGCTCCCCCATTCCGCCGGGCACGATCCTGGAAGAAGATCTAAAAACGGCGCTGCCCTACAAAAACAGCATCCTGGTCTACGACATGAGCGGCGTGCTGCTGGAAGGACTGCTCAATTACAGCGTCTCGCTCAGTGGGTCCGACTTTTTCTCGCAGGTATCGGGGGTACGTTTCGAGATTGCGCACAGCGAGGTTGTCAATATCCAGGTGCTCAAAGATGCGGCGGATCCCGCCGCCGGCTACGCTCCTCTCGACCCGGCGGCCACCTACAAGGTAGCCACCACCAACTATCAGGGCTTGATCGCCGGCGGCTACAAGGAAATCTTCGCCCAGGCTACTTACGTGGAGACGGGTCTCGACGTGTGGGATCAGGTGCGCAGCTTCATCCAGGCTAACAGCCCGGTGTCCGGCCAGCTCGACGGGCGCATCGCCTCCGCTCTTGTCCCCACGCCCGTCCCGCCCACCTCCGAGTTGTTCCCCGAAGGCAGCTACGTTCTTCAAGAGGAACGAGTGATCGGCTCTTACGCTATCCGGCTGTGGCGCAATACCAATGAGGATGATTTCGGCTTTCCGTTTGATGGCATCGCCACCATCTCGGCCCTGGAGCAGCCGACGGTGCAGATAGAAAATGCTGTCGGGCTGAACGACCTCACGGGCAGCGACATCACCGGCGAGGGGAATCCCGACGTGATCGTCGAGAGGTATACGGGCGGGGCGCACTGCTGCTCTTCTACCATTATCTACGATCTAGGTCCGGCGATGACCAAAGTTCTGGAGGCCCCTGAATCCAACTGCGGCGGAAGGCTGGAGGACCTGGACGGCGACGGCGTCTACGAGTTCGTCACCTGCGACGACATGTTTGCCTACGTTTATTGTTGTTACGCTGGCTCGCCGGCCGTGACGGTGATCCTCAAGTACGAGCCTGGGGAGGGCTACGTCCCGGCCAGCCCGAGCTTCGCGGAAGCATACGAGG
The DNA here is from genome assembly GCA_034417895.1 of Anaerolineae bacterium. Lineage (GTDB taxonomy): Bacteria > Chloroflexota > Anaerolineae > CAZYHC01 > CAZYHC01 > DAOULT01. The sequence goes on from DAOULT010000155.1 coordinate 28,444, forward strand.
AGGACGTTGCCAGGGACCTGGAGCTGGCCGAGGGGGCTTCGCCAGGTGAAAATTGCGAGTGGGGTAACGATACCAAGTGCCAGGTATTGCCTCTGGTATTGGACTACCTGTACTTGGGGCAGGTGGACAAAGCCTGGTCGGAGTTCGACCGGCTTTACGACTACCCGGACGCCGCCCTGTTCCGCACTGAAATCCAGGAGATGGTGTCCGGCAGTTCGCTCTTTGTATCGACCGGCCCGATGCCTCCCAACCCTGCGGCCCCGCCTTACTACATGCTCCAACTGCTCACCGACTGCGACCTGGACGAACAGCAGCTCGTTGTCGGCCTGCTCACCGAGGGACAATCGGCCTGCGATCCGGAGGTCCCTCGCCGGGAAGTCTTCTGGCTCCAGTCCCGACTGAGCCAGATTGGCCTTCTCAACGAGGACGAGGGGTTGCAGATTGCCCCCGAAGGCTGCACCACAAACTGCCGACTCGACGTGATGCGCTATACAGATAACGCTCGAGTGGCTTCTATCCGCCTGGACACCACGGTGGGCTTTCCGGGCGAGGTATACCGCGTCGATGGTGAAGAAAGCGTCCACTGGAGGCTCAAGGGCGACCTCACCTGGGAGGAAGTGAAATAGACAGAGAGAGGACGAAATGATGAAGCCCCCGCGCCGCTAAGGGCGGGGGCTTTTTGGCATTCTGGCGGGCGACGGTTTTACTTCAACTCCACGCGCGCGGTGGCAGTAACCATGTCGATGATGGGAAGCGTGGGGGCGTCCTCGCCGAGCAGGAGATTGACCACGTCTTGAGGAGCCGAGCGGTATCTCAAGGTGGCGGTTATCTCCAGGTAGCTGGCTTCCTCGGGTACCAGGAAGCTGTATCTCTCCTCTTGCCTGCCCTGGGGCGGGATGCGGTAATCCTTGAGGACACGAGTGACCCGGGCCACGTTCAGGGTGTGATGGCCCTCCGCATCGCCCAGCACCGTGTTGTAGAGCACGGCCTGGGGGTCTACGTTCCCTTCCTCGTCCACCGCCCCGGAGCTGAAGACGAGATGGCCCTGATCGTCCTCGACCGTGACCGCCAGCCACATTTGTCTCACCTCGGTCAGGCCGGTGGGCAGGTAATGGCCGGCGCCGGAGTTGACTACCTCTACTGTAATGGCCCCCAGTTCACCTCCAGCCAGGCCCTCAGCGACGATTGCCAGGTCAGCGGCGTTTTTCAGCCTTTCCTCGGCCATCCTGGCTACCGCCTCGTTGCCCAGCAAGGTGGGCAGCGCCACGTTGCCCCCTACCTTGTTGTGCGCCCAGATGTGTTCTCTTTCCGGGCCAGTGGTGCAGGCTTTACCCGGGTTATCGGGCCTCTCCGTCTTGCCTGTGGCGGGCACTCCCGGTAGCTGCCTCATGTGGCAATCCTGGCACTGAACGCTGGTCTGGGGGTCGCCGCTGTTGTAGGGGCTCTCTCGCCACTCAACGTAGGTTGTTTCGAGAGGAGTATCGGTGACAGCGTGGGTGACGTTGTGGCACGCGCCGCAGAACTCGCTCCGGGTGTGCAGCTCGGAGAACTGCGTCTCGTGGATGGGGGACACGGAGTCGGCGAAAGGCCCTCGCTTGAGGCCCATATCGCCCTGGCCCTGGCCCGGATCCAGAATGTAAGGAGCGTTGCCTATGCCGGCGGAGGCCCTCACGGAGTGACAAAAGTCGCAGTTTACCGCCTCTCTCTCCCCCAGCTTCTCCAGGTTGGCGTCATCCAACTCGTTAGAAGTGGGAATCAACCCGACGGCATGGCCGATGGGCGTGTGGCACCTGACGCACAGCCTGGCCTCCGCCGTCTCCCAATCCTCTGTAACCCCTTGCAGCGTGAACTCCACCGCCGCCCTGAACAGCGGGTCACGGGCGGCCATAGAGTGCATACCGCCCTGCCACTGCTCGTAGATCTCCGGGTGGCAGGCCCGGCAGACGGTGGGATCGGTGAACTGCTGTTCTTGGAAGTCGCCGGGCACGGTGATCTCACCCGCGATATCCATGTTGGCGGGCCGCTTGCTCTTCACCATGGGCCAGGTCGGGGAGTAGTCTCTCTCCGGCGCGGGCTTAACGGGCGTGGGCGTGGCTTCCAGCGGCGCCTCTCTGGCCCCCTCAAGGTTTACCCCCAGGGCCCGTGGGACGAAGGAGAGCAGGATGAGGGCCACCGCCAAAGCTGCGACCACGCTGAGCGTCCTCTTCAAACCTTTTCGAGTAATCATGCTTTCTCCCCTTTCATTGATTTGGTTTCTGTAGAGCTGCAAGGTCTGTCCTTCAAGGCGGCAGCTCAGACCTGATAAACTATATTTTAACACCGCAACGGCCCTTTGTCAACGCGGTTGACTTAGTGATGATTTTGTGATATAAAATAGGTGGTAGGCTTTACTTTTACACCACTGAATCTGCTGGAGCGCCGGGCACAGCGAACGTTCGTGGTGAAAATCTCAGCCAACTCTGCGCCCTCTGCGCTGAGAAAATACGTCCACGTAGATGAGGCCCCTATCTAAAAGCTCAAAGGAGGTGGTGAACAAGATACTAACTCATCAGTCGTATCGGTGGTGGAGGAATAGCACATCCGTGAGCACAGAGGTTCAAAGGAGGGAAGAAGATGAGACGTTTCTATCTTATTGGCCTGTCCGTCGTCGCTTGCACCGCTCTGCTCGTTTTCGCCATTTCCAGCACAAGCTTTGTCGTCACGGCCCACGAAGGGATGCCGGAGGCAGACGCCGAAGAGCTATGGGCCTACCTGACCAGCCAGGATATGCCCTATACCAGCTACCAGTATTGGCCTGACCCGTCGCGGGAGGGATTCTACCAGGGCGCCGACCCGCATGGCGCTATCCTGCGCACCTTCGTCAACGACATGGCCTTTTCGGTGGCCGGGAACTTCCCCGGCCAAATGCCGTATCGCTCCATCATCGTCAAAGAAAACTATCCGCCCGATGACCAGGAAAACATGGCGGCTCTGACGGTCATGTACAAGGTAGAAGGCTACAACCCCGAAGGAGGGGATTGGTTCTGGGCCAGGTACGCCCCTGACGGCACGGTGGACAAAGCAGGCGCAGTGGAAGGGTGCATCAACTGCCACAGGCAGCCCGGTAACTACGACTACGTGCTGAGTTGGGACTTCGGACTCCCAGAGCCAGACGCCGAGGAGCTATGGGCCTACCTGACCGGTGAGGATATGCCCTATACCAGCTACAAATACTGGCCCGACCCGTCGCGGGAGGGGTTCTACGAGACCGAATTGCCGCACGGCGCTTTCGTGCGCACCTTCGTCAACGACGCCGCCTTTTCGGTGGCCGAGGACTTCCCCGGCGAGATGCCTTATGGCTCCATCATTGTCAAGGAGAACTATCCGCCCGGCGATAAGGAGAACATGGCCGCTCTGACGATCATGTACAAGGTGGCAGGCTACAACCCCGAAGCAGGAGATTGGTTCTGGGCCGAGTACGCTCCCGATGGCACGGTGGAGGCCGCGGGCAAGGTGGCAGGGTGCATCGACTGCCACAGCCAGCCCGGGGCCTACGATTACATACTGAGTTGGGAGTTCGGCGTAGAGGCGCCCTCGAGAGGCCAGACCTTGCTGGAGGAACGTTGCACGGTTTGCCACCCTCTGGCTATCGTCACCAGTGCGAAGAAGACCGCCGAGGGATGGCAGTCTACCGTGGATCGGATGAAAGCTATCGGGGCCTACCTGAACGACGAGGATACCAAGACCGTGGTCGAATATCTGGCCGCCACCTATGGGAAGGAAGAGGCTCCTCCTGAAGAAGAGGCGGCCCTCGAAGGCGTGGCCCTGCTGGAAGAACGCTGCACGGTTTGCCACACTCTGGGGCGCGTCCAGAACGCGCAGAAGACCGCCGAGGAATGGCAGGCTACGGTGGATCGAATGAAAGGCATGGGAGCCCAGCTTAACGACCAGGAGACCACGGCCCTGGTCGAATATCTGGCCGCCACCTACAAACCGTAGAAACAAGACTATCCATAGCCCGCGCCTCTAGAAACCAGGTTTTTGCCAAAAAAACCTGGTTTCTTTCAATATACGCCAGGGCAAAAGGGGTGAGGAGTTTCGCCCCTGGCTCAGCCGGACTTGTCCTCTCTGTGAACTCTGTGTTCTCTGTGGCTAAGGTAGAGGGGTCGTTGACCGACAACCCCGCTGTGCATCTATAGCTCCGCGAAAATCTGTTTCACCCTCTCTTTCTCGCTCAGGATGTGGCCCTCTTCATCCACGGCGTAGTTGGCCCCGTCGATGATCCTGGTCTTCACCTTTCCGCAGGCGTGAGGATTGCCCTTGAGTTGGGGCGCATCCAGCAGCCCGCGCTCCACGGCGTGGGCCAGCACCTCCGGGTCGGAAAGGGGGTCTGCGGATTTGCCCGCCCCCAACTGTTTTATGGCTTCGATGATGACCATCGCTTCTTCCACCAGTTCCTCTTTGCGCTTTTGCACCTCCGGGTCGGCGGTCATGTCGGGCAGGCCGTAGAGGGCGTTCTGGATCACCTTGCGGGCCATCTTGCAACTTTCCATCACGTCCTGCGGCGTGGCTGCGTGGTGGGCCTCCACGTGGCTGACCACGTGCACGATGGACGGATTCAGGGCCATTTGCAGGTATACAGAAGAAGCCAGTTGCCCCCTGGCGTAATCGGGGTCCACCGGATAGCTCATCAGGCCCGTCCTGGTCTGGCGGATGACGCGAAAGTTTGCGTCCACGAAGGATTCCGCCAGCTCTATCTGGGCCAGGGCTTTAGCCAGGTCCATCTTGTTGGAAAGGTGAGGCGGGGTTTCAAACATGTAAGTGGTGATGTAGTCTTTGACGCCCATCTTTTTGGCTACGTGGGCGTAGATGTAGGAGTCGGCGCAGATCACTGCGTCGTGGGCGTCTCTGAGGCCCCAGTGGTAAGGCTCGTTGCCCTCTACGGGGATACCGCGCTCTCCATGCCAGCCCATCAGATCCATGTGATCTATTATGGATTCGCGCAGGGAGAGGGGCCCTCGTCCATCCACCACGTTAAACCAGAAAAGGGAAGTGGCGCACCAGGCATTATTGATGGTGCGGCGCAGTACCTCGGCATAGCGCAGCAGATCGGCTGTCCCGGAATAGGAGCGCATGAGGGGATAATTGCCCCGGCGCGAGGCTTCGTAAAGGCGGCTGAGGTCTTCCTTTGTGCGGAAGGGCACTCCTCCTGCTCCTTTGCGTTTAGGGTCCTGCCTTTCGGGATGGAAAAAATTTTCCTGGGCGTCCTGATCGGGCCCCAGGGAAATGATGTCTAAGATGCCCGCTTCGGCGATGCTTTGTATCCCCTCCACGGTAGGCTCGATGGTATCGGCCGGAAACCCGAAATGGTGGCGGATGATGGGGAAGGGCGCCTTCCAGGAGATTCGCTCCAGGGTTTCGGTGGGATAATCTTCGGGCCGCATTTCTTCCCAGGGTTTGCCTTTGAGATAGGCGATGACCGCCTCCAGAGGTTCCTCCCCGCTGAAAACGGCTTCAAAAAGTCCGATCTCACGCGCTTCTGCCGCTACCGGCGGGGTGCCCCCGAAAACAAAGCGTTTATCTAAAAGCCCCGCCTCGGCGCAGGCCAGCTTGAAATCTTCAAGTAAAAGGGCCGCGTTTTCCGGAGTGAGCCGGTAGCTCACGGCCAGGATGTCCGGGGCTGTTTCTTCGACCGCGTTGATGTACTCCGCGATAGAGGTGGCCGGGCCGGTGAAGTCGGTCAGGTAGCCCTGCTCTTCGGCCAGTCTCAAAAAATTGAGCACTCCGGCCACGTGTACGCATTTTCCCAAAGAGCCGCCTAAGATTTTTAGCTTCATCGTTGCCTCCCAATGATGTATTCTCCTACCGCAGAGCGCACAAAGCTCGCTGAGATTTCAACAACGAACGTTCGCTGTTCTCTGCGCCCTCAGCGGTCTCAGCGGTGCAGAAGATTCTTTATTTTCCCTCCACCAGAGAAACGATCTCCGGCACACTCATTCCCCCCAGGCCCAGGTTTTCCACTGTCCGCCCCTCGGCCCAGAAATCCCTCTGCAACAGGGCGCAGGCGACGTTCACGATCCCCTCGCTGGCCGGGGTTTTCACTCCCGCCATCCGCCCGAAAGAAACAATGGGCACCAATCCTTTGGGTATATCTTCTAAGATATATCTGGCGCGCAGTGTTTTGGGAGCTTTGATGCCCTGGTAAGCGTCGTTGCTCTGGATGCGTTCGTAGAGGGTTTCGCCCTTGATCCCGCTATAAGCTTTTTCCAGCCACTCTCTGGCCGAATCCACCTTCACCCCGTAAGCCTCCGCTACTGCCAGCCTCTCGTCGTCGATCACTTCCAGGAAGCCCGCCACCATGGGAGTCATCCCGTGATAGAAATCGAAATCGTCGCCGGCTTCGATGCGGTCGGCGTTGAGGATCATGGTGCTCGGATGGAAGACGGCTCCGATGTTATCAAAGCTGGTCTCCAGCACATTCCCGGCGGGGATAAATTCGGGGTAAAGGGCGCGGGCCACCTCCAGCACCGCCGGGGTATCGCTGGCCGGCAGAGCGGCCAGCAGGACCTCTCTTTTGACGCTCAGGATTTTGACCCTGGCCGGCCCACAGAGGCGGCAGGCGTAAACTAAAGTTTGGGCCTCGGCTATTTTCACCTTCGCCTTCGTCCCGGCTTCGCGCAACGCGCCGGCGAATTCCAGCGCGCCCGCTGTGCGGCCCGGATTTAAGATAATGGTCTGCCCATCGTGGAGATAGGGAGCGCAAATCTCGGCCATAAAGCGATGGGCGAAGGCGGGCACGACCACCATTATAACGTCGGCCCAGGAGACAACCGGCTCTATCTCCGTGCTCACCATTTCCAGGGGGCCAAAGCCCTCCACCGCTCCTTCCAGGGTGACTCCCTTTTGTTCCCGCATGGCTTCTATTTCTTCTTCAAACTTGTTGTAAAGCCTGATGGGGACACCTTTGAGGGCCAGATGTCCGGCCATGGCGTGGCCCCCATTCCCTGCACCTAAAACAGCTACTTTCGATGCCTGCGACATTTAAACCTCCTTCAAATATTTTTTCATGATGCGTAAAGATGCAAGCGGTGCAACCTCCGCCAGCAGTCCCATTGCCCAGAGGATGTAGCGGCGGTCGATCCACAACCGGGGGTTTCGGGGACAAAGCGAAAAAGGATTGCCGTTATCGAAAAGCGCTTCTTTCAAAATCTCTCTGGGATGCTCGGTGTAGCAAAAGATGCCGCCCACGCCGATCAGATGTTTGACCGCAGTCAGGTCCTTGCCTTCTTGGATAAAGCAATAGCCTGTCGGGAGATAGAATTCCCGCAGGCAGCCGGCGTGCCTTTTCACGGCCAGCTTCACGGCGGCCTTTGCCATCCCCTCGTCAATGGCTTTTTCCTGCGCCGAGGAGGGGATAAACCCGACCTCCCGGTTCAGATGGGCCACGATGGGAGAGAGAGCGAGATCGTGCGCCCCGATGTGCGCCAGGAGCTTCTTTTCCCCCACAGCTTCCAACAAAGAAAGGGCGCTCACTCGCAAGCCCAGGTCTCCTTCCACCGTCCGTTTGGCGTAAGGCTCCGGCAGGCCGCGCACCAAGACGCCCTCTGCGGTCGGTTCGCCTTTTGAAATGGAATCCACGTCGGTAGTGGCCCCGCCCACGTCCACCACCATCAACTCTCCCCACCCTTCTTCCTCTTCCGTGCCCTCGGCTAAAAGCCTGGCCGCTCTCAAAACCGCCTTCGGGGTAGGCATTAAAATGCCGTCAACGAACTTTTCCGCTCTGGAAAACCCTTTAGCTTCAACGATACGCTCGATAAAAAGCTGGCGGATGATGCGGCGTACTGGTTCTACGTTAAGCTGATTGAGTCTGGGCATCACATTTTCAGTGACGCGCACTTCCGTCGTGTTTCTGGCTTTCAGCAGGGTGACTATCTCTCCGGCCACTTCTTTATTGCCGGCCACCACTATCGGAGCTTCGACCCGGCTGCGGGCCAGCGCTTTGGCGTTGTGGAGGATCACCCGGCTATCGCCGCCGTCGGTCCCTCCAGCCAGGAGGATCATATCAGGGGACAGGTTGACGATTTCCGCCAACTCTTCAGAGGTAAGCTTGTAGGAGTACAGGCCCATGATGCGGGCCCCGGCTCCCAGGGCCGCCCGCCGCGCTGCTTCGGCCGTCAATTCCGGCACCAGCCCGATAGCCACCATTCTCAGCCCCCCTCTGGCGCTGGAGCAGGCCAGCTTGTGCCGGCAGGATAAAGGCTCCTCCCCTACCTGCGCTTGCAGATCGCTTAGAGCCTTTTTCAGGCCCAGGGTAATATCGTTTTCAACGGTGGTGAGCGCCTGCGCCCAACCAAGAATCTGCTCCCGCTTCAGGTCTATGGCCGTTACTTTGGTGTAAGTACTCCCAAAATCGATGAGCAGCGCCCTCTCTTCGGCCTCAACCTGCGGGGGGATTGGATCATCTGCTTCACATTCGTCCACAGTGTGCTACAACCTTTCAAATTTTTCCACATTCCACACAAAGATCACCGCTCCTCCGATCTCTACCTCCATAGGCTCTAAGAGGTGGGGAGCTTCTGAGGGGTAAACTTTTGCCTTCCGGGGCTGGCAGTGTTCCCGGATGATCTCCAGCGCTTTTTCCACCTCCTCGTCCTCTACCCCGACGAAAACCGCCACGTTACTCCTCTGCAAAAAACCGCCGGTGGTTTGAATCCTGGTGGCGCGGTACCCTCTTTCCACCAAAGCGCCCAACAGCTCGTAAGCATCCTGATCCTGAACCATGGCGGCGATCATCTTCATGGTTTTTTCTCTCCTCTGCACTCCACATCAGAGCGGAGTCCAGCCAGTTCTTTTCGGGTTTCTTCTGGCAGCGCCTGCGGCCAGTGGGTACGTAAAAGCTCCTGAACCCGGCTTCTGGCTTTCTCCCGCCAGTTGCCTGCTTGTTTCTCCCTGAGCAGCCCTCCGAGCAAAAGCTCTTTCCGAAAATGCTCCAGGGTGTGCGTCCGATTGATAAAGCTTCCCCCTGGCCCAACTTCGTGGATGAGTTCCAGGGCCAGGGTTTCATCGTCTACTCCGATTCCTTGCAAATAGCGGGCACACCAGTCCAGGATATCGTTATCAATTACAAGCTGTTCCAGGCAAAAAGCCATTTTGGTTCGGAGGGTGGAAAGGTTCACCAGGTCTATACCAGCCAGGATAGGCGGAAGGGCGGTCATAACCCGCTCTAATACAGCCCGACCACCTGGGGTCTGAGCGTCCAGGCCCGAAGTCATGGCGCAAGGCAGGCCGTAATGATGGGCCAACTGGGCCACCGCCGCCCCCAAAAGCCCGATCTCCACCGCGCCAGCCAGATTGAGGCCGCTTCTCATCTCAGGCACAGAAGAGGACATACCGTATACCACCGGCGTGCCCTCTCGGAACAACTGGGCAACACAGATCAGGCTCAGTATCTCGGCGTTGGTGATCGCCAGTTCTCCAGCCAAAGTAACGGGCGAGGTGAAGCCGGCGATGGGGTGGGCGTGCACCATCAAAGGCAGACCTCTGGTGGCAAAAGCTTCAATGACCCTGGCCTGGCTTTCCACTATACGCAAAGGAGAAGTAGACTCGCAAAGGGCGCTGAGGAGGGGCCTTTCACTCAGCGCGTCGTAACCGCCGGCCACGCAGGCAGCCATTGCAAGCACGTCTTCGATGAGCGCCTGGTTATGGCAGACGTAGAAGAGGTGTTTTTCGGTGTGGTTAAATGAAATCTCGGCCGCGTAAAGGTCTACCACTTCTACAGGCACGTCCCCAGGCACGACCTGGAACATGGAAAGACCGTGGATATTGGGCAAGGCATCGGCCAGCCTGGCCCCCTCGGCCACGTCTTTGCTGGTGGCTTTTCTGGGCACTCCTGTTTCCAGGTCTAAAATGTGCGTGGCCCCGCCTGGCGTCCTGGCGTAAACTCTCCCTTCTCCCAGGCGGATAGTTTTCTCTTTCCCCCTTCCATAAAGCGCAACCGTGCCAGGGGCTTTTTCGAGGGCCTTTTCTATCAGGGCCGGCGGTATTTTGACCAGCTTCTTTCCCTCTTCTACCTGGCAGCCCGCCTCTCTCAGCTTTTCCAGGGCACTTTCTTCGTAGACGACAATACCCGTCTTTTCCAGAACCTCCAGCGAGGCGCGGTGAAGACGCTCGATTTCCTCTCCAGTCAAGGGTTTAAGATAGCTGCCTTTCAGTCCTTTTCGCTCGAAGCCGTTCATAGTGTATGTGTATTACCATCGTAGGGTCAATGGGGGAAGGGCCGCAGAATGACCAGCCCCCCATCCCCATCGGCGACGTAAACGTAGTCCCCCGCCACCGCCACGCCCTGGGCCACCCCCGGCGTGTCGTAGAAGCCTTCCTCGGTGGGGGCCGCCGGGTCGGAGACGTTGATGATGCGCAGGCCCCTTCCTCCATTGGCGATGTAGGCGTAGTCCCCCGCCACTGCCACGCCATAGGCTGACCCCGACGTGTCGTAGAAGCCTTCCTTGGTCGGGGCCGCCGGGTCGGAGACGTTGATTATGTGCAAGCCCTCTAACTCCCCAGCGAGGCTGGACGCATTAACGACGTAGGCGTAGTCCCCCGCCACCGCCACGTCCTCGGCATACCCCGGCGTGCTGTAGAAGCCTTCCACGGTCAGGGCCGCCGGGTCAGAGACGTTGATGACGCTCAGGCCCCGCTCAGCGGTGAGGTAGGCGTAGTCCCCCGCCACCGCCACGCCATTGGGCCCCCTCTTCATGCCATAGAAGCCTTCCTCGGTGGGGGTCGCCGGATCGGAGACGTTGATGATGCGCAGGCTGTACCGAAGGGCGACGTAGGCGTGGTCCCCCGCCACCGCCGTGCCATTGGCCCAATCCGGCGTGTAGAAGCCTTCCTCGGTGGGGGCCGCCGGGTCGGAGACGTTGATGATGCACAGGCCGCTGTATCCAGCGGCGATGTAGGCGTAGTCCCCCGTCACCGCCACGTCCCTGGCCTCCCCCGGCGTGCCGTAGAAGCCTTCCTCGGTGGGGGCCGCCGGGTCGGAGACGTTGATGATGCGCAGGCCGCTGTATCCAGCGGCGACGTAGGCGTAGTCCCCCACCACCGCCACGTCCAAGGCCGACCCCGGCGCGTCATAGAAGCCTTCCTCGGTCGGAGCGGCCGGGTCGGAGACGTTGATGATGTGCAGGCCCTCTTCATTATCGGTGACGTAGGCGTAGCCCCCCGCCACCGCCACGCCAAAGGCCAATCCCGGCGTGTCGTAGAAGCCGGCCTCGGTCGGAGCGGCCGGGTCGGAGACGTTGATGATGTGCAGGCCGTATCCATCGGCGACGTAGGCGTAGTCCCCCACCCCCGCCACCTGAACGGCCCACCCCGGCGTGTCGTAGAAGCCTTCCTCGGTGGGGGCCGCCGGGTCGGAGGCGTTGATAATGCGCAAGCCACTCCCAGCGGCGATGTAGGCATAGTCCCCCGCCACCGCCACGCCCTGGGTATACCCCGGCGTTGGCGCTTCGTAGAAGCTAACCTCGGTGGGGACCGCCGGGTCGCAGACCTTGATGATGTGCAGGCCGTATCCATCGGCGACGTAGGCGTAGTCCCCCACCACCGCCACGTGAACGACCCACCCCGGCGTGTCGTAGTAGAAGCCTTCCTTGGTCGGGGCCGCCGGGTCGCAGACCTTGATGATGTGCAGGCCGTATCCATCGGCGACGCAGGCGTAGTCCCCCGCCACCGCCACGTCCAAGGCCGACCCCAGCGTGTCGTAGAAGCCAACTTCGGTGGGGGCCGCCGGATCGGAGACGTCCACGATGCGCAGGCCCGCATCATAAGCGGCGATGTAGGCGTAATCCCCTGCCACCGCCACGTCCTTCACAACGCCGGGCAGGACGCCCGTCTGCCCGACGACGGCGGGATGGGCCGGGTCGGAGACGTCCAGGATGACCAGGTGTGAGCCGACGCCGATGTAGGCATAGTCCCCTTGCAGGGCTACAGCCCCTACCGTGCCGCCGAGCTGGCCCACTAACTCGACGTTCTGGCCCTGGGATTGGGCCGCCACGGCTCCCGTCAGAGAGAGGGTCAGGCTCACGATGAGAACGAATACGATAGACAGTCGCGTTTTCATTTTTCCACTCTTCCGTTCATATACTGTGAAGGTGGCAGGCCACGCCATGCCCTTCAGCTACTTCAACCATCTGCGGTTCTTCCTCTTCGCAGATCTTTCCCTTTTTGGCGAAACAGCGGGTATGGAAGCGGCAGCCGGAAGGAGGGTTAAGGGGAGTAGGCACCGTGCCTTCCAGGATAATCCTCTCTGTGCGGGCGGTTCTATCCACCCTGGGGATGGCCGCCAGCAAAGCCTGGGTATAAGGGTGAGCCGGATGGCTGAAAAGTTCTTCGGTTTCGCCTTCCTCCACGAGCTTGCCCAGGTACATGATCGCTACCCGGTCGCTGACGTAGAAGACCACGCTCAAATCGTGGGCGATGAAAAGATAGGTAAGCTCAAATTCCTCCTGCAATTCTTTCAGCAGGTTGATGACCTGAGCCTGGATGGAGACATCCAGGGCGGAAACAGGCTCGTCGCACACGATGAATTTAGGGCGCATGGCTAAAGCCCTGGCGATGCCGATGCGCTGCCGCTGCCCGCCCGAAAACTGGTGGGGGTAAGAGTCCAGGCGGGCCTCGCTGATCCCTACTCGCTGCAAAAGGTAGGTCACTTCTTCTTCCAGCGCTTTAGGGTTTTTGATCCCCCGATTTCTCAAAGGGACGGAAACGATCTGGTACACAGTCTTGCGCGGGTTGAGGGAAGAATAGGGGTTTTGGAAAATCATCTGCGTCAGGCGGTGAAAGCTGAAGGGGGTGAAAGAGGCTTCGTCAACGCGGTAGGATTCTTCAAAGATGAGCGCTTCTTCTTTAGAATCCTGGGCGCTGATGGGACGTCCCTGGAAACAAACCTGCCCGGCGGTGGGTTTATAGAGACGGGACAGGGTGCGTCCGAAGGTGGTTTTGCCGCAGCCGCTTTCCCCTACCAGGCCCACCGTCTCGCCGGGGTAAATCTTCAGGTCGACGCCGTCCACGGCCTGCACCACCTGATCTTCCGCCCCGGTCAGGAATTTCACCAGAAAGCTTCTTCTGATGGTGAAGTACTTTTTCACTCCCCGCGCTTCCACCAGCGGCACGGGAGGAGATCTTTCAGCGTACCCTCGCGTTAGTCTTTTCCACATTATTTCTCCACTCCTCTGAAAGCGCTTCCCTTCTCTCAGGTGATTCCCATCTCCCTGGCTATCTCCAGCACGGCGGGCAGAGGCTCCTGCCAGAGCCAGTCCGGGCGCAACCAGAAGCCTGCCACCGCCTCGGAGTGATAAATACCTTCCTCCAGGGCTACCCGCCGGTAACGCCCTTCCTCCCCCAGACGGTACACGACCATCACCTGCGAATAAGGGTCTATCACCCAATATTCCCTCACCCCGGCCTGTTCGTATTCCTGGTATTTTTCCCGCCAGTCCCGCTCTTCGCTGTCCGGGGAGATGATCTCCACCATCAGGCCCGGGGCCCCTTCCACGTGATTTTCCTGGATGATTTCGGCTCGCTCGCGGCTCACGAAAAGCAAATCGGGAACGCGGCGCAGCCCCGGCTGCAAGCGAACCTGGAACTCGGGCCCGAGCACTTCTCCCAGGTCGTGCTTTTCCACGAAACGTAGTAAAAGCCTCCCCAGGAACCAGGTCAAACGGTTATGTCTCAGTGAAACAGGACTATGCACGATTACCTCCCCGAAAACGAACTCCGCTTTGATATCCTCATCGCATAAGGCCACGAACTCTTCTTCACTCAAAGCTTCCGACAGGGTAAGCAGGGTATCAACTCGCTCTTTCATCTTCCGCACCTTTCAGGCGTATAGGAGGCAGCGCACCAACCTGCCTCCTCCGATTTCTGTTAAAGGGACGCGGCCCTCTTTGCATTCCGGCCTCACCTTTTCGCAGCGGGGCGAGAAAGGGCAGCCCGGCGGCAGGGTGGCGAGATCGGGCACCAGGCCGGGAATGGGATAAATTTTTTCCTCTCTTTTCCCGAGGCGCGGCAGGCATCTTAAAAGTCCCTGGGTGTAAGGGTGTTTGGGATCGCTCACCACCTCTTCCGTGGAGCCCTTTTCCATCCTTTGCCCGGCGTACATGACAATTATGTTTTCGCAAAACTCGGCTATCAATCCCAGGTTGTGAGTGACCAGGATAATGCTTGTGCCGCTCTCTTGATTAATCTGATTCAGGAGGTCCATGATTTGAGCCTGGATGGTAACGTCCAGGGCGGTGGTGGGTTCATCGGCCAGCAGCACTTTCGGCTCGCAGGCCAGAGCGATGGCGATGATGGCCCGCTGCTGCATCCCTCCCGAAAATTCGTGGGGGTAGCGTTTGGCCCTGGCCGCTGGAGAGGGAAGCCCTACGGCCTTCATAAGCTCAATTACCCGCCCGCATTCTTCCGTTTTCCTTTTGCGGTCGAAAAGGCGGGAAAGAACGCCGCTCGAATCAGGTACGATGTTGTGAATGCGCAGAGATTCACGGATCTGCTCCCCCACAGGGAAAACGGGATTAAGGGTGGTCAGGGGGTCTTGAAAGATCATGGCGATATCCTTACCCCTGATTTCCCTCATTTCCACGGGGGATTTTTCCAGAAGAGTCTCCCCCCGAAAGATGATCTCCCCTTCCACGATTTTACCGGGCTGTGGGACCAACCTCAATATGGAAAGCAGACTGACGCTTTTTCCCGATCCTGATTCTCCCACGATGCCCAGCTTTTCCCCTTCGCCCAATTTATAGCCGAAACTATCTACGGCCTTTACCAGGCCGCGCCGCGTGGGGAAAACGGTGGTCACATTGCGCAGTTCCAGGAGAGGTTGTACTTTATCGGCTACATTTACCTGAGAATTCATTGGGGAATTAACCTTTTATCGGATTTCCAGTTCATAATATTCTCCCCGGCAGGGGTAGCCATGACAGAAGAGCAGTTTTCTCTCCACAGGGAGATAAATGGCGGTGGAGATGGTGCTGACTTTATGTCCCCTTATCTCTTCCTCATGGCGGCAGAGCGCTTCATCCTCATGCGAAGCCATGATTTTCCTGGCCCACCCGGCCTCAATTTCGCCCCAGGTGGCCTTTAGCTCCTGGCTCAATCTTTCACGCCGCCGCAGAGAATTTTCCCGCTGCCGGCCGGGAAAATCCTTATCCTGCAAATCGGGGGTAACGAAATGGTTGGTGCTGACCAGAAAGCCGCCTTGGGCTTCGAGCTGCCCATAATTTTCGCACCCTACCTCAAAGACGGCCAGGTTTCCTTCTCTATCGGCCAGGATGAGGTTACTGCCGCCCATGCGTTCCGCTGCCCGCAGGTAGGAAAGAGCGGCAGGGACGCTATCGCAATTTTCCATGAGATGCATCATCAAGGCGTAAGTGGGCAGTCCAAGTCCTTCGTCTTTGGAGCGCACGCGGCTATCGGCCACGCTCAGCCCGGCGGAATTCACCCCGGAGCCAAACACGCCGGGGCTTCCGGCGCTCCCCACGCACAGGTAGGGGTATCCTTCCTGCGGCCTGGCCCTGACCACGATTTGCAGCGGGAGGTGTTCCAGGTAGTAATCTCTGTTCTTGACCAGGATGGCTCCCTCATTTTTCGTGGCCTGCCCGGAGGCGGCCCAGGTGCTACACCCCTCTTCCCGGCTCAGACCTGAGCTATCTTCCAGAAAAGAGGCCAGATCGTAAAGCAACAAGTCGTCGAAATCTATCTCCAGACCCTCGGCCTGGCCGCCAATCATTTCTAAAACAGGCCCGGCCAGTTTTTCCCGCTCTTTGTCCAGGAGTGTTTCCAGACCCTCTTGACCCCGCAAGGGTTTAAGGCGGCTTTCCAGGGCCTTCAGAATGAGGGGGCGCAGGTCCTTCACCTGGAGAGCGTGTTCCTTGCCCATCTGATAGTGATCGCCGCTTACTTCGACCAATCTCACCATGTCGCTCCTTCACTCGATCTTGAGCCTGGGATCCAGAATATCGCGCAGGCCCTCTCCGAACAGGTTGATGGACAGCACCAGGACGAGGATAGCTATGCCCGGCAAAGTAGAAACCCACCAGGCAGTGCTCAGGTAGTTTCTGCCTTCGGCCACCATCGAACCCCAGGCGGGGGTAGGGGGCTGAATCCCCAGCCCCAAAAAACTCAAGGAGGCTTCCATGATGATCATGTAGCCCATGCGCAGCGTGCCCAGCACGAGAACGGAATGGAAGATATTAGGCAAGACTTCGGAAGCAATGATCGCCACGTCCGATTGTCCCACCACTTTGGCCGCCTCTACGTACTCTTTGGTCTTTTCGGCCAGCATCTCGCCGCGCACCAGGCGGAAAAATTCCACCCAGCCCTTGAAGGTGAGGGCCAGGATGAGGTTGCGGAAGCCAGGGCCCATAAAGGCCATGACCCCAATAGCGAAGATAAGGAAAGGGAAAGCCATCAGGAGATCGGCGAAGCGCGAAATAAGAGCGTCGATGCGGCCCCGGTAGTACCCGGCTAGCGCCCCCAGGATGGTGCCGACAAGCACGGAAATTCCTACCGCCAGAATTCCTACCAGCAGAGAAACGCGCGCCCCGTAGATGATGCGCGTCAAAAGGTCTCGGCCCTGAAGATCGGTCCCCAGCAGGTAAGCGGTTTCCTCCTCTGCTCTGGCCCAGGAGGGGGGGATATTCCTCGTTCTGAGGCTGCCCAGGGTAGGGCTGTAAGTCGTAAGATGAGGAGCAAAAATGGCCGCCAGAATATAGACCAGCACAATGATCCCTCCCAAAAGGGCAAAAGGATACCTTCTAAGCTCATCTAAAAATCCCAGGAAGTTGCGCCCTAATATCCGCAGTTGGATGCTTAAAGAATACCAGAAATCTGCCGCTGTTTCGCTTAGATAAGCCATGTCGCTTCAACCTCAGAGCGTTATTTTGGGGTTCAAATAAGTATAAAGAACGTCTACAATCAGGTTGGCGATGACGAAGGTAAAGGCGTAAATCATGACTGCGCCCTGCACCAGGGGGAAATCCCTGGCAAAGATGGATTTCACCACCAGGCTGCCCAACCCCGGCCAGGCAAAGATCGTCTCTACGATCATGTTGCCGCCCAGGAGAACGCCCACCTGGAGGCCCACCACCGTCACGGTCGGGATGAGGGCATTACGCAAGGCGTGTTTCATGACTACCAGGGACTCTATCTGCCCTTTGGCGCGGGCCAGCGTGATGTAATCCTGGCGCAAAATTTCCAACATGCTGGAGCGCAACACCCTGGCTACAATGGCCGCCAGAGACGCGCCCAGCGTAACGGACGGGAGGACAAGGTGTTTCAGGCTGCTTATCAGGGCCGTCGTGTTGAGAGTGAGGAGGCTGTCCAGGACGTAAAAGCCGGTAACGGTTTGCAACCCGGCCGTGTAATCGATCCGCCCCGAAACGGGCAACAGTTTCAAACGCACAGAAAGGAATAAGATCAAAATAATGCCCAGCCAGAAGTTGGGCATGGAAATGCCTAAGAACGCGCCGGCCATGCTCAGCCGGTCCAGGAGAGAATATTGCTTCACCGCGGAGATGATGCCAATGGGGACCGCCACCGAAAGCCCAAAAATGAGCGCCCCCAGAGCCAGCTCGATGGTGGCCGGCAGCTTTTCGGCGATGAGAGCGCTGACAGGAGCATGGCGGATGTAAGAGTTGCCCAGATCGCCCTGCACTGCCCCGCTCAAAAAAATAAGAAGCTGCTTCCAGAGCGGTTCGTCCAGGTGAAATTGTTGGCGCAGATTTTCTATTTCTCTTTCGGAGACGTAACCTGAATCCCCCATCATGATGTCCACCGGATCGCCGGGGGTAAGGCGCATGAAGAAAAAGACCAGAATGGCAACCCCGAGCATGATGGGGATAGTAGCCAGGGCCCGCTCCAGAATTTTAACTGCTCTCATGGTAGATCACCATACTTTGTATATATGCAGCTTAAGGTGCCTGGCACAACAGCAAACGTTCGCTGTGACCTTCGTTGTGATCTTCGCTGTTGAAGTGCCAGGCACCTGACCTCGTGATTTTTCTCCGGCTGTGCGGTGCTTTTTACGGCGTCAGCCAGACGTCGTGCATATTTTCGCGGCTATCGGGGCTGGGGGCCCAGTTCTGCACCGCGGCCGAGGAGGCTTCCACCTCCTGGGCGACGAAGAGGAAAACGGCCGGCGCCTCTTCGTAAACGATGGCCTGCGCTTCGTTGTAGATTTCGTGGCGCTTTTCCACGTCGTTTTCCACCTCTCCAGCTTCGATCAGCTCATCCACCCGCGCGTTGGAATAGGAGGAGTAGTTGCCGCGCCCGTTGGGACTGCCCTCCACGTGGGTGTGCCATTTGGCCTCGAAGTGTCCCACCGGATCGAAGGCCGAATCGCCCCAACTGCCCACCCAGGCCATGCGCTCTCCGCCCAGGAGCAGAGGTTTGGCCGTGGCTAAATCCCAGATGCGCACGGTAGTATCAACGCCGATCTCGCGCAGTTGCCCGGCGACAGCCTCGGCGTATTCCTTATCCACCTCCTGGGTATCAATGGTAAAGGCAAAAGCAGTCCCATCTTTATCCAGCAGGCCGTCCCCATCGGTATCTGTCCAGCCCGCTTCCTCCAGAAGAGAGAGGGCCTTTTCCGGATCGTAGCCGTAAGGCTCTAGAGTGGGGTCTGCAAAGTTATTGTACGGGGAAAGAGGGCCAGCCAGGACGGTGGCCCTGCCGTCCAGCACTTTCTCTACAATGAGGGCCACATCGACGGCGTAGTTCATGGCCTGGCGCACGCGCACGTCGTCAAAGGGGGCCCTGTTCGGGTTCATTTCCATCCAGCGGGGCCGCGTCCCGCCGCAGGTTTTGACCACCACGTTGGGGTCTTCTTCCAGAACGGGGATCATCTGGGCGGGCACCTGATCGATAACGTGCACCTCTCCGGCCTGCAAGGCGGCCACCCTGGTAGAGGCTTCGGGGATGAAGCGCACGATCACCCGCTCCAGGAAAGGAGGCCCCACCGGCGGCAAATCATCTGCCCCGCCGTAGTACTCTTCAAAGCGTTCCATGACGATCTGCTCGTCGAGCTTCCCTTCCACAAACTTGAAGGGGCCGCACCCGACAGGAGCCTTCAGGAAGCCCTCGGTCCCTACTTCTTCCAGGTAATCTTTGGGCAGAATTTGCTGATGCACCAGCATTTGCAGGGCCGGGGGCCAGGGGTCGCTGAGATTCAGGCGCACAGTGTAATCATCCACGATGTCCACACTTGTCAGGGGGCCGGTAAGCCCCTTGCGGGGAGAGGTATGAGCTTCAGGATATTCGATCATGTTTTCCTGGATGATGCGGTCAAAGGTGAACTTGACGTCTTCGGCGGTGAGGTCTTCGCCGTTATGGAAAGTCACGCCTTCTTTGAGCTTGAATTCCAGGACAGTGGGGTCGATCCATTCGTAGGATTCGGCCAGTTCCAGGACTACCTGGTTATCCCGCGTGCGGGTTACCAGCCCGTCGAACATATTACGGAGCACGGTCTCCGTGTAGCGGTCACGGTGATCAGCCGGGTCCAGGGTAATGATGGAAGCGCTGGAAAGCCCTATAACCAGGGTTCCTCCTGGCTGAGGCTCTTCTTCCTGCCCCGGCGGAGCGGCACCCGTCACCGCCGGCACAGTCAGCAGCAATGAAAGGACTACAACGGCGCTCATTAATTTCAGCCTGTGCATTTTTTTCCTCCTTTGTAATGTGGTTGACATCCTTCAAAAAAACCTCCTGGAGTGGCCTAAACTCCGGTTTCTGGTCTCTGGCGGCTTTTCCTCACCTCCTTTGCTCCTGGCAGGTTATAACTTCCGCAAGGCATACCACACCTCGCGGGTCGGGGGGCAAGTATCACCACATTTTACCAAAGCTTCTTTGTCGCTCTATCCCCTCCTTTCCCAAGCACTCAATGTCAACCCAACACCTCAGGCCCACGATGGCCTTTTCCGGGACAGCCATCACTGGCAGGATATTGCCCCAAAAATCAAAAGGGGGCAAATCCAGCGCAAACGATCTGCCCCCTCTCCTCGGAAGGTTCATACATCACTATCGGTAAAGGCAGGCGACCTGGCTTGTTTAGGTGATTCAGTTGTCAGGCAGCTAGGTAGTTGGGTTGTTAGATAGCTGGGGTGTTAGGTGGCTGGGTAGTCAGATTGCAACGGCTAACTAACTATCTGACCAGAAGTCACTTAAACTCACAGTTGCGGGACAGCGCCGGACTCTTCGCTCTCGAAGGCGAAACACCGGACTTCCCCTGTAACCTCCAACAGAAGGCCCTTTACCGGACGAAGCTTTTCTTTTTTGTAGGATCGCGAGATACAGACTCTAAAACCAGTTCTCTGATATATCCATGATATGCTGTAAATGT